>WFYJ01000099.1 GCA_015490175.1 Saprospiraceae bacterium
ATTCAAGGACACCACCTTTGATTGAACAATCGAGGAACCGAGGATTGAGGCCCCTGAAAAAAACCCAAATCTCACGCAAAACTTGTTCCGAGTCTTCGGAAACCTGTTCCGACTTGTCGGAAGCAGGCTCCGACCAAAGTCGGGAGCCCGTCCCGACTCAAGTCGCGAACGCAACGATTCGCAATGTATTTTTTTTTAATCAATGTGTTATCTATAGTGGACACGCGTCACGTTGTCACGTCGTCACGCGTCACGTGTCACGCGTCACGCGTCACGCGTCACGCGTCACGCGTCACGCGTCACGGACTGCAAATTTTTGCGGCAAGCCCGACCCTCAGATCTTCAATCTTCGCAGATATGCTGCATTGGCACGAGCACACTCATAAGGCGTGCCCTGCTCGTATTGCTCCTGCTCGACGAGGTAGTACTGCATGCCCTGATCGCGCGCCACCTTCAGGATGCGGGGAAAGTCGATGCTGCCCGTGCCGAGGATGCAGGAGGCCTCGCGTTCGTCGGGCGGCGCGTCTTTTTTGCGGTCTTTGATGTGACACAGGCGCCAGCGGCCCGGATACTTGTTGAGCCATTCGACGGGGTCGGCCCCGGCGGTGACCACCCAGTAGATGTCCATCTCGAAATCGACCAGCTCGGGATCGGTCTCTTGCATCATGACGTCCTGTGGCAGGGCGCCGTCGAGCGGTTGGAAGGAATAGTCGTGGTTGTGGTAGGCAAAGCGCAGGCCGTGCTGTCGGCAAATTTCGCCACAGCGGTTGAACGTCTCGGCGATGCGCCGGAAGTCGTCGATGCTTTGCTGTGGCCCTACCCAGGGGGCGACGAGGTATTTCATGCCCACCTCGGCGGCCTGGGCTGCTTTCGTTTCGAAGTCCTGCACGAAATTGCAGTGGCTGGCCACGGGGGCCAGGCCCAGCTCGTCGCAGTGTTGCCTGAATGCGGTATGGCTCATGCCCCACCACAGCCCCCTGGGCCCTTCGAAGTTTTCGATTTGGCTGTAGCCAAATGCCGCCACTTGGCGCAGCACCTCGACGGGGTCTCCGGCCATTTCGTCGCGCAGCGTCCAGAGCTGGATGCCGAAAGCCTCGAGTGTGCCCCGGGCGGGGGCATCGGGTGGAGGTGCTTTCTGCTGATCCTGGTTGGCAGGTGCGTCGTCGTTGCAGCTCAGGCCGGCCACGGTGGCGAGTGCTCCGGCGGTCAGCAGGCCGGAACGGTGCAGAAACTTGCGTCGGTTCATGAAGTCGCCTTTTTTGTACACGATGAGAAAGGAGCGACTTGTCGGCGAGCGATTGCAAGAAAAGAATTTTGCGCAAGCAAAAAAAGGCAGCGACCTTGCGGTCACTGCCCGAAAAACAACTTCTATTGAGATAAAGGCTTTCCGGTAAGGAGTCGTCAGTGGCTGATCACTTTGCCGTCGCGCACCAGGGGGCGCACGCCGTGCACGAGCCGATAGAGCCGGCCGCCCTCTTCGAGGAAGAGCTGCAGCTCGTAGTTGCGGCTTTCTTTCTGCATGTCGTTGCGGAAGGTGAGTTCCACGGGGTTGTTGCTGAAAGTGAAGCGAATGCCCGTGGTGTTGTTCGGGCTGTCGGGGAACGAGGGGTTCACCTCGAGATAGGGCATGGGTTTGCCTGTGTCGGCATCCACGATCTGGAGCACGAAGGTCTGGCCAAAGAGCAGCTCCGGATCGGGGTGCCCCAACGCGAACCTTACTTTCGTGTAGCGCCAGGTGTCGGTGCCGGGGCGTATGTGGCTGAGGGCGCCGCCATCGGCTTTCTTGCTGAGCAACACTTCATCCCATTGCACGGCAGTGCGCAATACCACCTGGCGGATGCGTTCCAGCCGGGCCGCTTCTTCTTTCTTCTCTTTGCTTTGGGTGACCTGATCCCGTTCGGTCTGGACCGTCTCTTCCTGCTGCCGCTGCAGCATGGCCAGGCTGTCGAGCAACTGTCGTTTTTCGATTTCCATCTGCTCGATGCGGGCCTGATACTGATCGCGGGCCTGGCTCAGCTTGCCGATTTCGGCTTCGAGGGCGGCAATTTTCGCGTGCATCAGGTCGAGCTCCTGCTTCAGACGCTGCATCCGGGTGCGCGTGCGATCCAGTTGGCGGGCCAGTTCGGCTTTCTGCTGCTGGAGCAGCGCGATGCTGTCTTCCAGCAAGCGGATTTCCCGTTGCAGCTCTTTGTTGAGCAGGCGTTCGCCTTCCAGCTCGCCGCTCAGCCGGTGCATCACTTCCTGCTGGTAACTGATGTATTTGTGCTGCCTGACCAGGCGGTCGCTCAGAAGGCCCACGGTGCCGGTCAGCAGCACGGTTGTGAAGGTGGTGATGAGTAAAAGTTGTTGTTTTCTCATAGCAGGTCTGGTTTTTGGTATCGGTCTGCCTGTCAGGTCAGTGATTTTCGGTTTGAAAAAGTGACGAATCGCATTCCGTTTGTCATTTGCCAATTGAGTTTTTTATCAAAAAGTTACAGATATGATGTTTTTTATATTTTCATAAAAATGATTTGTTTTTTGTAAAAAATGTCATGAATACCTGCTGTCAATGCTTTGAGTACGTATTATGATTTTTCAAACATTGTTCCAAAAAGCCATGTGACCGCTGTTTGGCAATGGGCTGGGGCGGGTTTTTCTCCTTAAGTGGTTGATTGTCAATTGCTTGATGCCTTGGAAAAAATGTTTGGGCTCGTGCAGGTGCACCACCGATGCCGAAAGGAGAGGGGGCAGAGGGCACCTGGATTCGAGCCGCTGAGGGGCAGGCGAGGACAGGATCAGTGGATGGTTGGGAGCAAAGGCACACTGATCCCTGAAAATTGGCTGGTTGAGATGTGGGGATGATTGGGGAATGGTGCCTACTTTAGCGGCCACGAATCGGGCCGGATGGGCAGGAAGGCGGCAGCGGCACGCGAGAAAGGGCGTGCAGGCTGGTTGCTTTTGCCAGGCAATGCATTGTCCGGGTACTCCGGCACAGCGACGGGATACAAAAATCTGAACGAGACACTTGCGTATGGAGCGAGGGACGCATCAAACGACGCGGCACATCCTGATGGTACGTCCGGCCCGCTTTGGCTACAACCCCGAGACGGCAGCCAGCAACGCCTTTCAGGTGTACGACGACAGCATGACGCCCGAAGAAATTGCTGCGACGGCGCGCGAGGAGTTCGACCAGTTTGTGGCCGTGTTGCGCGAGGCGGGCGTGCAGGTGTGGGTCGTCGAAGATACGCCCGAGCCCCCCAAGCCCGATGCCGTTTTCCCCAACAACTGGGTGACCTTTCACAACGACGGCACCGTCATCACCTATCCGATGTTTGCACCGCAGCGCCGCCTCGAGCGCCGCGAAGACATCATCAAGTACCTTGGTTCGCACTTTCACATCGAGCGGCGCATCAAGCTGGAGCGCTACGAGGCCAAGGGCCGCTTTCTCGAAGGCACGGGCAGCATGGTGCTCGACCGCCAGCATCGCATTGTGTACGCCTGCAGCAGTCCGCGCACCGATGAGTTCTTGCTCGACGAGTTCTGCCGGCTGATGGGCTACGAAAAGGAATACTTCAGCGCTACCGACGCCCGCGGCCAGGAGATTTATCACACCAACGTGATGATGGCTGTGGGCGAGCGCTTCGTGGTCATCTGCCTGGAGGCGATAGCCGACGATTACGCGGCCAACCGCCTCATCGATCGCTTCTACGCGACCAACAAGGAGATCGTGGAAATCAGCTATCGCCAGATGATGTCGTTTGCCGGCAACATGCTGCAGGTGCAAAACGACCGGGGGGAGCGGCTGCTCGTCATGTCCGATCAGGCTTACCATTCGCTTACGGACGCGCAGATCCGCCGGCTCGAAAAACACTGCCGTCTCGTGCACAGCCCCATTGATACCATCGAAACTTACGGCGGCGGCAGCGCCCGCTGCATGATGGCCGAGATCTTCTTGCCGGAAAAAGAGGAAGGCCAGGATGACTCTGGCAAGTGAACCAGCTGCAAAAGGGAGAAAGGCTCAGGGGGAATGTCTCCGGTCAACTGATTTCGGTCGTGTCCCCGATCAACTGATTTCAAACTGCGTTTTCTGCTGCCGAAGGCTGCGGTTTCAATGACTGAGGAACCGAAGAATGAGCACACTGAAAAAAGTCCGTAACAATCCCGACAAGTCGGGATGACGCGTGCCCACTATAGATAACATACTGATTTAAGATAAAAAATACATCGCGAATCGTTGCGTCCCCGACTTTGGTCGGGACAAGCTGTTGCGGCCCCGACTTTGGTCGGGGCAGGCTGTTGCGTGAGATTTGGGGTTTTTTCAGGGGCCTCAAGAATCGAAGAACCAAGGATTTGACAAAAAACTGATAATCAGCAATAAAAACTCTCAACCCTCAAGCCTCAACCCTCAACCCTACACGCAACACCTTTTGCAGCCGGTCCATTTTCGGGATGCGCAATCATCTATTCGCGAACACCACCGGCTCAGGGTGCCCCAACTGGGGTTTGGGCAAAAAGCTATTGTGACAAAGCAGAGGTCCGGAACCTGCAGGTAGCCATTCAGGAGCCCGCTTCGTCCGTATGCGCGGCTCTCCCGAATTGTTGCGGCAGGCATCTCCATGAATCAGGGCAGAAAGATGTACAAAAAACACTATCTGACGAAACAAAATGCTGCCTTGGGAATTTAATCAGGGATTGTGCATGCAGGGGCCATGGGCCTGTAATGTGGGATGCCCGGGTGAAAAGTGGGATGAGATGGATTTCTGGTACTTCCTGTAACAGGTCGGCGGCGGTCGGTGAGCGAGGTGCGGGAAGGTGCCATGCCCGAATTGCATTGGCTGCAGCCATAACCTTGTGCGGTGCATTCATCAGAATTCGAACTTGAGTGTATGGGGCCAAACAGCATTTTAGTAGAGGCCATACTGACAAAAATGGCGGGCTTGCTTCAGGTTGATGAAGCAGTATATGAAGCCAACCTTCCTTTGGTGGAGAAAGTGCAGGAATCATGGCCGTTGAGCCGATGGGCCGAGCAAATGCTGTTGCAATCTCGGCGCAAGGGGCTTGCCGGCGTGGAGCAGCATTTCAGCATACGCGAGGCTGAAGCTTTTCTGGAGAGCCGCAATGCCGCCCTGGTGCTGTTCCGCACCGATGAGAAAGGGCAGATTTATCCCGTTATCGTCATGCGCCAGAACGGCGCGCTGGTCGAATGGCGTTATGATGTGCAGGTGCACGAGTGGATGTGCCGCACGCTCGAAGGCATGGAAGGATTCGCAGCGCCACCCACCGCAACCGGAAGCACCGATGTGTTGGCTGTGACTTTTTTCCCCTTCATTTCTCTGGCACAAACGCCCGACAAAGCGCCTCCGCTGTCGCCCTGGCAACGCCTGTGGCGTTTGCTTTCCGGTGAACGCAAGGTGGTCACCTACATCTATGTGTACGCCATCCTGTCGGGGTTGGTGGCCCTGTCGTTGCCGTTGGGCATCCAGGCTTCTTTTCGCTTCATATCGAGCGGTACCATGACTACCTCATTGTTTGTCGTGGTACTGCTGTTGCTAGTGGGCCTGGGCATTGCCGGCCTTTTGCAGATCATGCAACTGTGGCTGGTGGAAATCTTGCAGCAACGCGTGTTTGCCCGCGGCGCTTTCGAGTTCGCTATTCGCATTCCCCGCATTGATATTCGCTCGTTGCGGCAGCACTACCCGCCAGAACTAATGAACCGCTTCATGGATGTGGTGGCCCTGCAGAAAGAGCTGCCCAAGTTGTTGGTTGATATTTCTGCAGCCGTGCTGCAAGTGCTGTTCGGGCTTGTCTTGCTGACCATTTACCATCCCTATTTTCTGAGCTTCGTGCTGTTCAGTTTTCTTTTTGTGAGCCTGCTGTTCTATTACACTTTTGAGCGCGGGCTCCACACCTCCATAAAGGAATCCGGCTTCAAGTACAAGATCCAGTTCTGGCTGGAGGAGCTGGGGCGGGCCGTGCGGCTTTTCCGGCTTTCGCCCAACAGCCGATTGCCGCTGTTGAAGATGGATGAGTTGGTCAACAAGTATCTGTATTTCCGCAACCAGCACTTTCGGGTGTTGGTGCGGCAGCACGCGTTCATATTGCTTTTCAAGTTGCTGACCATTGGCGGACTGCTGTTGCTGGGCGGAGCGCTTGTACAGGCCCGGCAATTCAGTCTGGGGCAGTTGGTGGCCTCGGAGGTGCTGGTCATTCTCGTGGTAGGCGCTATCGAGAAGGCCGTCATCGGTTTGCCTACCATTTATCATGTACTTACCTCGCTGGAAAAGATCGGACAGGTGACCGACTTGCCACTGGTGGATCACCGGCACAAGCTGCCCTTCAATTCTTCCGGGCGGGATCGGGGAGTTGCCATCAGGATGCAAGGGGTCGCTGCCTGGTACATTTCGGGCAAGCCCGCCTTGCGGGGCATTGACCTGGAAGTGGCCCCGGGCGAAAAGATCTGCCTCAGCGGGCCGGAAAGCTCGGGGAAACACACCCTGATGCGTTTGCTTATCGGATATGCGCGCTACGAGGGGTTGGTACAGGTAAACGGCGTGGCGCTTCGCGATCTCGATCTGGATTCCTGGCGCATGCACGTGAGCAGTGATTTTCCCGGATTCGAGACTTTTTCCGGCACCATTCTCGAAAACATTTCCCTGGGTAAGCCCACCGTATCCATCGAGGATGTATACTGGGCGATGGATGCGGTGTGTCTGGCTGATGCGGTAGGGCATTTGCCCGACGGCCTGCACACGGTACTGGATGCCACGGGGCGGCCCTTGTCATTGAGCGAGCGAGAGAAACTGGTGTTGGCTCGCTGCATCGTGTCGCGCCCTCGCCTGATCCTGCTTTTTGGCCGCTATCCGCACATTGCCCCGGCCGAGCGACGCCGGATCATGGACTACCTCATGTCGGCCGACAGGCCGTGGAACCTGATAGTGTTGTCCAACGAGCCTTGGGTGCAGCGTGCGGCTGATCGGGTGGTGGTGCTGAAGGGCGGGCGGATCGTGGCCTCGGGGCCCTACGCGCAAATGCAGGAGCACCTGTCGGATCTGTGAGCCGAAAGTGAAAAGCCTCGGATTATGCTGAATATTTCCAGACAATCGGTGCGCGACGAGGAAATCGAACAGCGCATCTATGCCTTTCGGCTGTTGCAGTTGCCCAGTCTGGGCACTACACTGGCCAGGCTGTTGACAGGGATGGCTGTGCTGGCATTTGCCGCACTTTTTCTGCCCTGGACGCAAAACATTCCCGCTACAGGCCGGGTGACGGCCTTTGCACCTACCGACAGGCCCTACTCCGTGCCGGCCGTGATTGGCGGCCGGATAATGCAGTGGTACGTGCAAGAGGGGCAGTACGTGGAGAAGGGCGATACGATTTTCCGCATCGGCGAGATCAAGCCCGAATACATGGATCCGCAACTGCCCCAGCGGCTTGCCGAGCAGATCGCGGCCAAGGAAGCGGCTATTCGGGCCACCGAAGCTACCATAGAGGCGCTGCGCCAGCGCTTGCAGGTGCTGCGTCAGGCTGCCGAACTGAGCCTGCAGAAAGCCCGTAACAAAATGCAGCAGGTGCGCCTGAAGGTGACCAGCGACAGTACGGAGTACGAGGCCCAGAAGATGGCCGTCGCCGTGGCCGAGAATCAGTATGCCCGTTACGATACACTGTACGACAAAGGGCTCGTATCGCTGACCGACCTGCAGAAGCGGCAGGTGTACTACCAGCAAGCGCGTGCCAAGCTCACGGCCCTGGAGAGCAAACTGTTGAGCGCCCGCCAGGCACTGCTCACCGCACTGGTGGAACTTGCCGGTACACAGGCCGAGTATCGGGAAAAGATCCTGAAAGCCGAATCGGAAATGCGCAATTACGAGGCCTACCTGTCCAATGCACGATTGGAGTTGGCAACCTATCGCAACAAATACGCATCTACCTTACTTCGCAACGAATACTACTACGTGCTGGCCCCCACCGATGGCTACATCGTCAAGGTGGCGCGTGGAGGCGTGGGCGAGGTGGTCAAGGCAGGCGAGCCTGTGGTGGAAATCCAGCCGGCACGTCCCCAAAAAGCGGTGGAGCTCTACATTCACGCCATGGATGTGCCGCTGGTGCAGCCGGGCGCTCGGGTGCGTATCGAGTTTGCGGGTTGGCCGGCTTTCCAGTTTGCGGGTTGGCCCAGTGTCAGTGTAGGTACTTTTGGCGGGCAGGTGGCCGTGGTCGATTACGTAAGCCAGCCCGACGGCACCTATCGGCTGCTGGTAGTCGCCGACACGACGCAAGATCCGGACTGGCCCGAGGAGCTGCGCATTGGCTCGGCAGCCAAGGGCTTCATCCTGTTGCAGGATGTACCCGTGTGGTTCGAGCTGTGGCGGCAGTTGAACGGTTTTCCACCCAGCCTCGATGTGGCTCCGCCCACAGCCAAGTCTTACAAGAGTGGCAAATCTCCTTTCGGAAAAAAATGAGCTTATGCGACATCCCGGCTGTGTGCTCGCCTCCGTATTGTTGTGTGTGCCTACTGCCGGCCATGCCTGGCAGGCCCACGATACCTCTTCGGTGCTTTCCCTGTCGGATGTAGTGCGGTGGGTCGAGGCTTTTCATCCGGTGGTGCGTCAGGCCGAGCTGGCCCTTGACGAAGCGCATCGGGAGCTGGGCGTGGCCCGGGGCGCCTTCGACCCGGAGCTCAAGTCGGCCTGGGCGCGCAAGGTGTACGCTGGCAAGGACTATTACGACTATTTCGATGCCTATGTGCAGGTGCCGCTGTGGATCGGTGCGTTCAAGGCCGGCTACGAGCAAAACCGGGGCGATTATCTCAACCCCGACCGCACCGTGCCGCCCTCGGGCCTGTATTATGCAGGCCTGTCGATTCCGCTGGGTTATGGCCTTTTCTTCGATCAGAGACGTGCGGCCCTGCAACAGGCGCGGCTGACGGCCCGCATGGCCAAGGCCGAGCAGCGCAAGGTGCTCAACAAGCTGTACCTGCACGTGGTCAAGGACTATTGGAACTGGTATTTTGCCTGGCAGCAAAAGGCTCAGGTTGCCGCCGCACTCGAACTGGTGCGCCAGCGACTGGAGCTCACCCGCGAAAAAGTGCGGCTTGGCGAACTGGCGGCTATAGACTCGCTCGAGGCTTTCATCAATCTGCAGGATCGCTATCTTCAGTTGCAGGAAGCTACCGCCGCGCTGACAGAAGCCCGCCTGCGCCTCTCGACTCATCTGTGGAGCCCCGAAGGGCAGCCTGTCGAGTTGCAGCCTTCGGTGCGGCCGGCTGCATTTGCAGGTAGTGCCCTGAATGAGTTCCAGAGCCATTTTCCCCTCGAGGCGCTCGAAGCTCGCCTTGTGCAGCAGCACCCCGAGCTGCAAAAACTGCGCGTGAAATACGAGCAACTGGAGGTGGCGCGCCGCCTGGAAATGGAAAAAATGAAGCCCAAATTCGATTTGAAGTACCACTTCCTCACAACAGGACCTTCCGAACAGCCGTGGAACGGCACCTACTTGCGTAACAACTACAAGCTGGGCGCCGATTTTGGCTTTCCGCTTTTTATGCGCAGTGCACGTGCCAAGGTGCAAATGATCCGACTGAAGCAGGAGCGCAACCGGCAAGAGGTGGCATTTGCCGAAAGGCAATTGCTCAATGAGCTGCGCGCGGCTTATCAGCGCCTCTCGGTGCTGGGGCAGAATCTCGATGCCTTGCGCGCCCTGGTCCAATATTACGAGAGCTTGCGCAAGGGAGAACTCGACAAGTTTGCCGCAGGCGAGAGCTATGTCTTTCTCGTCAACAAGCGAGAGGAAAAGCTGCTCGATGCACGCATCAAACTGGCCAAGGTGGAGAGCGCCCTGGAAAAAAGCAAGTTCGAAGTGCTCTTCCTCAGCGGCATGCCGCTCGATGTCCCGTTGGCCCAATGATGTGGAAGCCGCAGGCATTTGCCGAAAGGCGAAAACAAGCCCTGCCTTTTTACTTCATCATTCGGCGCGCCTTGCGCAGGGCTTTCTGTGCCTTGCGCAAGATGGCCTTGTCGTCGGTTTGCTTGAGCCGGGGGATGTGCGCCTCCAACACGGCAACGGCGCGTTCGAGGTCTTCTTTTCGGCCCGTGCGCCGGTAGTGGGCCATGAGCAGCTTGGCCAGCTCGAGGGGCAGGAAGAAGAAATGGTCCTCTTCTTCTTTTTCGATGCTGCGTGTGAGCAATTCGTCGGCTTTTTCAAAGTCGGCTTCCTGGCCGTCGAGCTTGTAGCGCAGGGCAAGGCCCAGGCCGAGTTCAGCGGGGTACTTGTAGTTTTTTTCTTGCATGTAGCCGATGGCCTCGTCGAGATCGGCGCGCCGGCCCTTCCGCTGGTGCCGCTCCAGCAGCAGTTTGGGTAGCAGTTCGACCTTCAGCAGCTTTAGTATTTTGGCATACTTGCGCTTGCGCTTGCGCGCAAGCGCAATGCCTTCTTGCGCAAGCTCGATGGCCTCATCCAGGTCCTGAGGCCGGTTGCGACTCCAGAATCGTTGGGCAAGAGCGGCCACCAGTTGGGCCAAAATGACCAGACGCAATCCCTCGTGCGGGTTGTATTCCCGGATCGCCTTGCGGCACCATCGGATGGCTTCGTCGAGGTACTCGTTCCGGGTGTGTCGCCACAGCGCCAGAAGCCCCAGTGCATACGCGTACACGAAATTTTCGCTTTTCTCCCGGAGAAAGGAGAGGTTATAGAGTCGCTGGAAATATTTCTTCAGCAGCTCCACAGCTTCCACGACCAGTTCGATATCCGAATTTCCCATTTTGTGGTATTGCTCGAGCAGCAAGTCGCCCAGCATGGCCCCCATAATGGGGCGCCACACATACGAGTCTCCCTCGAGGCTGAGGCGCGCGTAATAGATGCTTTTTTCCAGTGACTCGAGGGAGTTCAGCATCTGATGTGCCTCGTACCACATAATAGCCAATCTGTTGATCACCCCCATGCGAAAAGTCTCGGGCACCTGCTCGAATTCCGGATCGGCCGCTATTTCTTCCAAAAGGTCAAGCGCCTGAAAGAGCTTGCGCTTCTTTCTCCGGCTTTTTTCGAATTGCGCGATCAGTTGATTGACCTTGTTCCACCGCTGGTCCAGATGCGGAATGCCGCTGCTGGTCGCCTCATCCAGGAGCTTTTTCCACTGTCGAAAGCCCTCTTCCACTCCCAGCTCGCGACAGTGCCGCAAGAGCAGTATCTGAAGCCTGAGGTGCAGGCCGGCTTTGGTCTCTTCTGTCATCAAAAAGACGGAAATGAGCGACTCTATCAACTGTTCCGCTTCTTCGCTGTAGAGCTCGGGGTGTTTCTCGAGCATCTGTTTCTTGGCTTCCAAATCGGTAGCGAACAGAAATTCTTGCACAAGACTGCTCAGTGTCAACGACATGGGCATGATTTTGAGTGGTGCAAATCGGGGGGGACGCAAGATAATTGATCACCGGCAGTCGTCGAAATCCGACGGTGAAATCGAAATCGGGATGATTTTTGAAACAAAAAGTTGCATCTTCGCCTTTGGGCTGCGAACGGGACACGACGGAAAATGCGGGAAGCAATACGGAGTAGCCGATGTATCTGTCGTGTCATTCGTGGTTCAGCATGCGTTACGGGCTGCATCCGCCCGAGCGGTTGGTGGAGCAGGCGCGCCTGCTGGGCATCGAGGCCCTGGCATTGACCGACATCAACAACACGTCGGCGGCGTGGACATTTGTGTCGGCCTGCTGCACAGCAGGCGTCAAGCCGGTGTTGGGCATTGATTTCCGCGACGAGGCGGGCCGCTGTCTGTACGTGGGGTTGGCGCGCAATGGCGAGGGCTGGCGTCAGCTCAACGAGCTGTTGACGCGTTGTTCGCTGGGGCGTCGGCCGCTTCCGCCCGATCCCCAACAGTTGCATCCCTGCCCTGATGTGTGGTTCATCTACCCGCGGCTGAGCAAGCCCATTGCCCGATTTGCCGACAACGAGCTGCTGGGCGTGCGGCCCGAACACGTGCATCGCCTGTTCGATTCGGACGTGCGCCGCCATTTGCACAAGCTGGTGGCCTTTGCGCCGGCCACCTTCCTCTCGCCCGACGACTACGCCCTGCACCGCATGCTGCGCGCCATTGACTGCAATACCGTCATCGGGCGCCTGGAGGGGCGGCAGTGCGCGCCGCGCAACGAGCTGCTGCACCCTCCCGAAGCCATGGTGCGCTTCTACGAGGCCTGGCCGCGACTGTTGCAGCAGGCCCGCATGGTGATGGACAGTTGCACGGTTGAGCTGGCCACCGGCCCGAGCGTCAATCGCCGCACGTTTGGCGGCAGCCGCGCCGACGACTATGCCCTGCTCGAAAAACTGGCCATCGAGGGGTGCCGCCAGCGCTATGGGGCCGGCCACCGTGAGGCGCTGGCGCGCGTGCGGCGCGAGCTGGAGGTCATCCGCCAACAGGATTTCTGTGCCTGCTTCCTGATTGCATGGGACGTGGTGCGCTACGCGCGCAGCATGGGCTACCACCACGTGGGCCGGGGCAGTGGCGCCAACTCGATCGTGGCGTTTTGTCTGCACATCACCGACGTGGATCCGCTCGAGCTGGATCTGTACTTCGAGCGCTTCATCAACCCGCATCGCGCGGCCCCGCCCGACTTCGACATCGACTTTTCGTGGGACGAGCGCGACGACGTGCTCGACTACCTCTTCAAGCGCTATGGACGCGACCACACGGCTTTGCTGGCTGCCTGCAACACTTTCAGGCAACGGTCGGCGCTGCGCGAGCTGGGCAAGGTGCAGGGGCTGCCGCCGGCCGAGCTGGATGCCCTTTCGGAAAATCCGGCCGCCTACGTGGCAGCCGGTGGTCCGTATGCCGAGCTGGGCGGCCGCATCTGGCGGTGGGCCCGTCGGATGCGGGGCATGCCCAACTACCTGTCGATCCATGCCGGAGGCGTGCTCATCACGCAGCGCCCCATCACGTACCATACGGCACTTCAGCTCATGCCCGGGGGCTTTCCCGTCACTCATTTCGACATGTACGAGGCCGAAGCCATCGGCTTTCACAAGTTCGACGTGCTGAGCCAGCGCGGTCTGGGCCATATCAAGGACGCCGTGGCGCTCATCCGCACCAACCGGGGGCAGCAGGTGGACGTGCACGACGTGCACACCATCATGCAGGACGAGCGGGCACGCCAACTGCTGCGCGAAGGGCGCTGTATGGGCTGCTTCTACATCGAGAGTCCGGCCATGCGCGGGCTTTTGCGCAAGCTGCGTTGCGAGACCTGGCGCCAGCTCGTGGCGGCCTCGTCCATCATTCGGCCGGGGGTGGCCCGTTCGGGCATGATGCGCGCCTATATCGAGCGCTTCCACAACCCCGCGGGCTTTCGGTATCCGCATCCCGTGTTCGAGGAGCAGCTCGGCGAGACTTTTGGCATCATGGTCTGGCAGGAAGACGTGCTGAAGGTGGTGCATCACTTCGCCGGCCTGTCGCTTGAAGAGTCCGACGTGCTGCGCCGCATCATGACGGGCAAGAAGTACAAGGGCGACACGCTGGACCGGCTCAAGGCCAGATTTTTCGACAACTGCCGGCGGCGCGGCCATCCCGATGCGCTGGCGCAGGAGGTGTGGCGCCAGATAGAGAGCTTCAGCGGCTACTCCTTTTGCAAGGCGCACTCGGCCAGCTATGCCGTGGAGAGCTTTCAGAGCCTGTGGCTCAAGGCGCATTATCCCCTCGAGTTCATGGTGGCGGTCATCAACAACTTCGGAGGCTTCTATCGCACCGAGTACTACGTGCACGAAGCCCGCATGTGGGGCGCGCGCATCCATGCGCCTTGTGTCAACCACAGCGAGTGGCTCACCTCCCTGTCGGGGTGCGACATCTGGCTGGGCTTCGTGCATCTCAAAGGTATGGAGCGCCAGACGGCCACCCGCATCGTGGTGGCGCGGGCGCGCGGAGGTCCCTTTCGCAGTCTGGCCGACTTCGTGCAGCGCGTGCCCATCAGCGACGAGCAGCTCGAGTTGCTCATCCGCATCGGTGCCTTTCGCTTCACGGGGCGCAGCAAGTACCAGCTCATGTGGGACAAACAGGCGCTGCTGCGCCCTGCCGAGCCTCGGGCCCCCCTGCTGTTCGACGACGAGCCGGAGGCGGTGGAGGCCGTTTTGCCGCCGCTGCAGGAGTCGCCCCGGGATCAGGCTTTCGACGAGATGGAGCTGCTGGGCTTCCCGCTCTGCTCGCCTTTCGAGCTGCTTGCGCAAACGCCACCGCCCGACACCGTGCCGGCAGCCGCGCTGGACCGCTGTCATGGGCGTATGGTGCGCATGACGGGCTACTACGTGTGCCGCAAGCCCGTGCGTACGGTCAAAGGCGAGCTGATGGCTTTCGGCACCTGGCTCGATGCCGAAGGCCATTTCTTCGACACTGTCCACTTTCCCGACATGCTGGCGCGGTGCCCCTTTCGGGGAAAAGGCGTGTACCTCATCGAGGGCAGGGTAGTGGTCGAGTATGGCCATCCCACGATCGAGGTACTGCGCATGGAACGGCTGCCCTGGCACAAGGACGAGCGATTCGGGTGATGAGTGATGAGGGTTGAGGGTTTACAACTCTGTGAAAATCGGTGTGTGCTCAGTGGCGCTCTGTGTAACTGAATGATTTTTCGACTTTTTCAGCAGGCTCTTCACTCATTCGCTCATTCACTCCATCACTCCATCTCTCTTCTCTCCATCTCAAAAAGGCTATCGTCAAAAATTCCCGACCGACTTGCAACGAGTATAATCGGCACTCCTCACTCCATCTCTGAGCCTACTGAAAAAAGTCCGTGACGGCCCCGAAAGTCGGGGTAACGCGTGACGCGTGTTCACTATAGATAACATGTTGATTTAAAATAAAAAATACATCGCGAATCGTTGCGTCCCCGACTTTGGTCGGGACAAGCTGTTGCGTCCCCGACTGGCGTCGGAGCCTGTCCCGGCCACCGGGAACAAGCTGTTGCGTGAGATTTTGGGTTTTTTCAGGGGCCTCATCTCTCCATCTCAGAAAATCGTCCATAGACTATCGTCAAAAATTCCCAAACCGAATTGCGTTGGGTATAATCGGGGGACACTACCCTTGCGACCTTTTTTATTACCAGGCGCATGCTCAAAACTTGGGGCACAGCACCACCTCGTTTTCGTATTCGCCGAGGTAGGAAATGGAGAGTTCGAAGGCGCCGGGGCCGCGGCGGTTGCCCAGAGGTTGTATCCAGGCGTCGTAAGACAGGCCCACCAGCACGTTGTTGTATTCCATGCCTGCCAGCCAGATGATGGCATTGCCCTGGGCGGTGTTTTCCACGTCTCTGACGGCATGGGCCCAGGCACCCAGATGGAGCGCTACGGGCGTGTAGTCGCTCAGCCCGAAGCGCAGGCTGCCGCCTGCAGCCGCTTCGTAGTGTGGGCCTTGCCGCGCTACGAGCGCCCGCGGCAACAACTGCAGGCGGTCGGCTACGGGCAGGCTGATGCTGGCATGCGCGGTGTATTTGCGGTACAGCTTGCTGGAGGGAAACTCGATCTCGGGGTCGCCGCCCAGCACGTAGAAGCTCACTTCGGGCCGGGTGATGTGGTGCATGGCCAGGCCGGCATACACGGCCAGGCCGCCCGGGCGCGTCATCGAGTAGTTGAGCCCTACGGAGAAGTCGCTGAAGTGGTAGTTGTTGGCGGGCAGGTTTTCGTTGGTCGCCAGCGTGTAGCCGTCCGTGCCGTTGAACTGGTCCTGGAAGGTGAGGTCTTCGTACGAGATGTTGCGCTGCTGGATGCCGCCCTGGATGCCGAGGCTGAGGAACTGCGAGTTGCGCGGGTCGAGCGCTTTGTGAAAGGCACCCGACAGCATGATCTGGGTAGCCACGAAGTCGAGCGAAGGCACGCGGTCGGTGTAGAAGAACATGCCTACGGCTACGGCATCCTGGCGGGCTTTGCCGCGCAGCCCCAGGTTCCAGCGCAGGTCGAGGCTGGTGGCGTAGGTCTGGTACGACTTTTCGAGCAGGCCGCGCCACTGGTCGCGGTAGTTGGCTGCCACGCGGAAGTTGCTGTTCATGCTGCCCGTCAGTGCGGGGTTCAGGAACTGCGGCTGCGTGTAAAATTGCGAAAACGTCTGGTCCTGTGCTTGCAGGGCAAGGGCCCCGAGACTGAAGGCGACAATGAGGAAAAACCGGTTTTTCATATGGATCGAATTGGGATGGATGTGTGCTTTGGCTCGACTCGAAGTGGCTTGTGGTGCAATCGGACGAATCTGTTCCTCGCTTCCCGAACAAACAGCCCGCCAAAAGTACGAAGGCCTGCCTGATTGGTCGGGCTCATGGTTGTCAAAGGCTGGCCATTGGGCGGAATTTGCCGAAAGGCAAAATGGCCCGCCTGCCTTGAACATTTCCCCTGCGAAAGGCTTTTCTTTGCACGGAACATGCGGCAGTGCGCATCTGCGCTGTCGCGAAAAGTAACGACAATCCCACAACCTCATTGCCCATGCCCCGAAAGGTACAGATCTTGCTGCCGGCCTTGCTCGCCGGCGTCATGGTGCTCGGCATGTTCATCGGCCTGCAAATGCAGCCGGCGGTAGCGCCCCACACCACCCGCATCAATACCGAACAGCTCATGGACGTCATTCCGCTGGGTCGCGGCAAGGTCGAAGAGATCATCCGCTATATCGACGCAAAATACGTCGAGGAGGTCGATCGCGAGGAGCTGGTCGAGGAGGCCATCGAGCAACTGCTCTCGGAGCTCGACCCGCACTCCACCTACATCAGCGCCGAGGAGCTGCGCCTGGTCAACGAGCAGCTCGAAGGCAACTTCGAGGGCATCGGCATCGAGTTCATGATCGTGGACGACACGGTGCGCGTGGTGGCCGCGCTGGCGGGCGGCCCTTCCGAGGCGGCCGGCATCCTGCCCGGCGACCGCATCGTCAGCATTGCCGACTCGGTCATTGCCGGCATCGGCATCGATTCGGAGGGCGTCATTCAACTGTTGCGGGGCGAGGAAGGCACCGAAGTGGACGTGGGCATCTTGCGGGGGCACGAGCGCAGGCTGCGCCGTTTCCACCTCAAGCGTGCCCGCATTCCGGTCAGGAGCGTGGATGCGGCCTACATGGTCGCACCGCAGACGGGTTACGTCAAGGTCAACCGCTTTTCGGCCAACACCTACCGCGAGTTCATGGAAGGCCTGGAGCGCCTGGTCGAAAAGGAAGGCATGAAGCACCTCATCATCGACCTGCGCCAGAACCCGGGCGGCTACCTGCAGGAAGCCGTCAAGATGCTGAGCCAGCTCTTTCCCGACGAGGACAAGCTGCTCGTCTATACCGAAGGCGACCACGTGTCGCGCACCGAATACAAGACGACGGGGCGGCCTTTCTACGACCTGGGCAAGGTGGTGGTGCTCATCGACGAAGGCTCGGCCTCGGCCAGCGAGATCGTGGCCGGCGCCATCCAGGACTGGGATCGCGGCTGGATCATCGGGCGCCGCTCCTTTGGCAAGGGGCTGGTGCAGGAGCAGTACATGCTGCGCGACGGCTCGGCCCTGCGGCTCACCGTAGCCCGCTATTACACGCCCAGTGGCCGTTGCATCCAGCGTCCTTACGACGACCTCGAGGCCTATGACCAGGAAGTGATGCATCGCTACGAGCACGGCGAGATGCTCACGCCCGACAGCATCCACTTCGCCGACACGACCCACTTCTTCACCCACGGCGGCCGACTCGTCTATGGCGGCGGCGGCATCATGCCCGACATCTTCATTCCCATCGACACGGTGCAGCTGATGGGCACCTGGATCGAGCTGCGGCAGTACGTGCCGGAGTTTGCCTTTCGCTACGCTACGGAACATAACGAGCGCTTCGCCGACATGGATTTCGACCGCTTCCGCAAAAGCTTCCGCGTGGACGAACCCCTGCTGCAGGATTTTCTGGCTTTCGCCAAAAAAGCCGGCGCCGAACCCGATCCGGACGACCTGCCCGCAGTCAGGCCCGTGCTGCGACGGCTGCTCATGGCACGCATCGCGCGCCAGCTCTTCGGCGAAGAGGCTTTCTACAAAATCTGGAACGAGGATGACCCGGCCATCCGCAAAGCCATCGAAGTCATCCGGAGCGCCGATGAGGCACCCGTGAACGGACCGACCGCACGACGGTGAAGCGTGGCTCGTGGCTCGTTGGTGGTGGTCGTGGCTCGTTGGTGTTGGCTCGTGGCTCGTTGGTGGTGGCTCATGGGCGGCTGAACATTCTCGCGCAACGGCATCTCAACATCACCGCGCAGCGGTGTCTCAACATCGCGGGCGCAGCCCGTGTATCAACCCCCGCGCAACGCGCGGTCTCAACCTTCCTCCCTCTCAAAGCAACATTTCCAGTTCCGGATCGGAGAGGCTGTCGGTGGTGCGCATGCGCGCGTGGTGGCACCAGGGGCAGTCGGGTTCGCCGCAGCCGGTGAGGAAGTCGAGGGCGTGGATGCGGGTGTGCACGTGGCGCACGATCTGGCACATCTGTTCCTTTTCCTCGTCGGTGGTGGTATGTCGCGCCTGCGGGAAGACGCCTTTGTCGTCGGGGGTGAGGAAGTCGAGCATGGCCTTTTCCGAGCGCAGCCCCAGGCGTCGGTCCTGTTCGAGCAGTAGCTGGTAGAAGACGAGCTGGCGCCACAGCGGCGTGCCGAATTCGTTTTTGCCGGAAGGCGGATGGATGTTCGTCCAGGTATTGCGTTGCTTGAGTTTGTAGTCCACAACGCGGGCCTGGCCCCGGCTCAGCAGGTCGATGCGGTCAATGGTGCCGGTGACGGCCACTTCGCCGATGGCGCCGTGGATGGTGCGCTCGACGAGGAAGCGATGCGGCAAGCTGTCGCGGCGCAGGTCGAGCCAGGTGGTGAGGTAGTGGCTGCCCTGTTGTGTGTAAAACTGCCATTCGTCGGGGGTGAACCAGCCGCGCAGCCGTTCCATCTCGGATTCGAACCAGGCAGCCAGTTGGGTAGCCGGCGGCCAGGTCTCATTTGCCGAAAGGCGGAACTCCTCGAAATAGCGGCGCAGGGCTTCGTGCATGGCCAGGCCCCAGCGCTCTTCGATGCCGGGCACCGAGGGCAGGCCGAGGATGTAGCGGTAGTAGAAGCCCAGCGGGCATTTCAGGAACTGGTTGATGGCCGAGATGGACAGCGGGGGCAGCTCCTGCACTCGCGCGCGCAACCAAGCTTCGTCGGGCACTGCCACCGACGGCTGGTCGGCCGGGGTCATGAGGCGGCGTTGCAGCTCGACCATCTCTTCGGGCGCAAAGGAGGGGTGCTCGACGACGAGCGGCTCGTCGCCTTCCATCTCGTATACGAAGCGGGTGGGCTGGGCAGGCTTGCCGCGCTCGTCGGTGGCCGACCAGCAGCACACCAGGTGGGTGCGGGCGCGCGTGAGCGCCACATAGAACAGGCGGCGGCGCGCTTCGAGGTGGTCGGCCTCTCCCGAGCGCGTCAGGCCGGGCGGCAGCTTGAAGGCACCGCGCGCTCCCCTTTCGTTCTCCCAGGGATCCTGCTGGCAGCCCAACACGATGACGCGCTCGAACTCGAGCCCTTTGGCACTGTGTGCCGTCACCAGCGTCACGGCTTCGCCCGTGGCGGCGGGCTGCTGTACGGGGATGGCCAGGCGATAGGCGTCCATGTGTCGCAGCATTTGCAGCAGCGCTTCGAGGTGGAGGCGGGGGCGGCGCGCCGTTTCGTCTTTGATGAACTCGACGAACGACCAGAGGGCGTCGCGTTCGCCCGGGCCGGCCGCGTCGCTGAGCACCCACGCCAGCAGCCCGCTCTGGTTGAGGAGGCGTTCGACCAGGCGGGGCAAGGCGGTGAGCAAGGCGTGCTGCTCGGCCTCGCGCAGCACCCCCGCGGCATGAGCGAGGCGTTCGGGGGCGCGGAGCCCTTCGATGGCGGCCAGGCGCTCGGGCGAAAGCAGCTCGTACCACAGGGGCGCCCCCTGCTCGGGGCGCGTGCGCCAGCGCGCCAGCAGGAACAGGTCTTCGGGGGGGATGTGCCAGCAGGGGGCGTGCAGCAGCTCGAACAGCAGGCGCTCGCCGCTCTCGGGCTGTCGCTGCACGCGCCAGATCCATTCGAGCATGGCGCGCAGCAAGTGCACCGAGCGGCTGTCGAGTGCATTGGCCGTGCGGCGCAGCTCGTGGGGGATGTCGCTGTGCTGCAACAGGTCGGCCAGCCGCTGCACTTGGCTGTGGCGTGCGTAGATGACAGCGATGCGGGATGGGGAGCAGCCTTCGTCGAGCCACTCTTTGATCTGCCTTTCGGCAAAACGCGCCTCGGCCCAGGGGTCGGGCAGCTCGACCAGGCGCGGCTCGAGCTTGCTGGAAGCAGCAGGCCCGGCCGCCACCAGCTCCTTGCGCACGCCCAAGTGGGCCAGCTCGTGGATGAGGCGCAGACGGTTGTGGGCAATGAGGTGGTGCGCGGCATCGAGGATGGGCTGGCTCGAGCGGTAGTTTTCCGTGAGCACCACCACTTGCATGTGATCGCGCCAGGCCTCGTACAGCTCCACGAGGTTGTGCAGGCGCGCGCCCTGGAATTCGTAGATCGACTGGTCGTCGTCGCCGACGATGAAGAGATTGGGGGCATCCCAGTAGCTGGCCAGCAGGCGCACCAGCTCGTTCTGCGACGAGTTGGTGTCCTGATACTCATCGACGAGGATGTACTGGTACTGCTCCTGATAGTCGCGCAACAGCCATTCGTTTTGCCGGAAGGCATCGAGCACCCAGAGGATCATGTCGTGGTAGTCGTATCGGCCGCGTGCGCGCATGGCTTCTTCGTATGCGGGAAAGAGGAGGGCGGCCTGGCGCAGGGCTTCCATCCGCTGGCGCTCGCGTTCGATCTTGTCTTGCTTGGGGTCGCCGGGCTGGTGTTTGCCGGTACGGCGCTTGTAGCGAAAATCGGGGTGTTGGGGCAGTGCGGCGAGCCAGGCGTCAATCTGGGCGCAGACCGCTTCCACGGTCCAGTGCTCGGCCTTCATGTCGCGGAAGAGCTGGCGTATCTGCTCGACGGCGCGCCGCGGATCGCGGCCATGGCGCAAGGGGTTGTCGGGGGGCAGCGTGTCGAGCAGTGCGCGCACGATTTCGACCTCTTCCAGTTCGCTCACGGGCTCAAGGCGGTGGCCGGGGAAGAGCTCCATGTGCCGGCGGATGACGCTGTTGCAAAAAGAGTGGAAAGTATAAACCTCGACGCGGTAGCCTTCGGGGCCGATCAGTTCGACGAGGCGCCGGCGCATGGCGCGCACGGCCGCATCGGTGAAGGTGAGACACAGAATCTCGTTGGCGCGCGTGTCGGTCTCCATGAGGATGCGGCCGATGCGGGCACTCAGCACGTGTGTCTTGCCGGTGCCCGGACCCGCTATGACGAGCATCGGCCCGTCGAGGTGCATCACCGCCTGGCGCTGACCGGCGTTCAGGCGGGACAGCTCTTGGCGAAACCGCTGCTCGTAGTATCGTTTTGCGTGCGTCATGGCGTCGGGGATGAGGAAAGATGGCAAATTTTCGGCTTTTGGTTTTACTGCCGGAGACAGGTTGACAGGAAAAAATGCACCATGTCGATGGGCGATTTTCTTGCAGGAACCGGGGATTTGAGGATCTGAGCGAGGTTGGGATGCCGCTGCCCCAAAAAGTCGGGACAGGCTGCGGTGATGTTGGGGTCCCGATGCTCGGAGCCCGACCCTCAGCTCTCAACCTCTTCCCCCGCACAGGCCCACCGCATGCCGCAGAGCAACACGAGCAGGTAGAGCGAAACGCCGTAGTTGCCTTCGAAGGTGTTTTCCACGAGGAAGGAAGTGAAGATGGCTGCATGGAATGCCCACCACCATGGGGGCCACCACGGGTGTCGTTTGCCGGGGCGGCAGGCCAGTGCCGGCCACCAGAAAGCCAGCAGGAAGACGATCAGGCCGATAAGGCCCGTGCCGGCAGCGATGGTGAGCAACTGGTTGTGCGGCAGCTTGGGCGTGAAATGACGATCGGGGTAGAGGCGGGCGTATTGCTGCGTGGTTTCGCGGCGCACGTCGCCGGCGCCCGTGCCCAGCCAGAAGTGGTCTTGCCATACGGCCCAGCCGACCCTGAGCGACGCCAGTCGCTCCGAATCGGAATACTGGCTGCCCCTGCCCGCGCGAAATTGCTTCCAGTCCCAACGGGCGTAGTCGAGACGCTGCTTGAAGGTGGGCAGCAGGTGATAGGCCGCAAGCGGAGCCAGCGCGATAAGGGCGCTGGCCGCCATCAGGGGCCACCAGCGGCGCCGCAGCCACGACCATATCATGGCGCCGGCAAACAGCCCGGCATACAGCGCCACAATACCGCTGCGCACCGACAACACGTGGATGAAGAAGAAAAGGAAGGTTGTGAGGCTGAAGATCGCGATGCGCTCGCGCCGGTGCCACAGGTGGAAGCGCTGCTGCCACAGCACCATGCCGCCCAGGATGGCCAGTGCGACTGTGAGGCTGAAGCGGATATGATTGGAAGGGGTGGGCATGTGCTGACCGCGGCTCAGGCCCGTGAGCACGTCTTCGTAGCTGGCCCAGTAATTGGCCAGCACCCACACGGCAGCCACCGTCACCGTAGCCAGCAGCACGTACAGGACCGTGAACAGGTCTTCCTTGCGCCAGTCGGGCAGGGCGGCAAAGACGAAAGGCAACACCACGAAGGCCGACTTGATGCGCAGGCGCTCGAGCCAGTAGCTCCCGTCCGATGACCACAGGCCACTCACCAGCACCAGCAGGAATATCGCGGTGGGGGCCAGCCAGACAGGATGGGCGCCGATGTGCTTTCTCCAGGCGGGCCATAGCGGGCGCAGACCCATCTGCCATTGCCCTCCCTTTTTGCGAAAGCGGAACACCACTGTGCCGGCCAGAAAGATCATGGCTTGCGACAGCACGAACTCCATGGAAGTCACCATCGACACGATCCACATGAAAAGCAGGAAGTGGACCCACAGGACCATCGGGCTGCGGCGCACGATGGGCCAGGCAGGGATCGTATGCGGCGAGCCATTCATTTCAGCAGCACGTAATTGCGGTATTCGCCCGGGCGCCAGCCGGTCAGCTTTTCGATGCCGAGGCGGAGGCGCTCCTTGAGGCTGAGGTTTTCGCGTGTGGGGTCGAAGTCGAAGGTCCAGTTCTTGCGGCGGATGCGGTCGTGCATGACGGCCGGGTGGGTGCCCTCGAAGCGGCGCAGCGCGTCGATTTGTGCGTAGTCGAAGGCTTCGCGCGACACGACGTGGCGGGCAACCCACTCGTCGTCGTGCCACAGCTTGTTGAAATCTTCGTGTTTGCGCTGCATGGCCACGGGGTCTTTCACCCAGCCGTAGTGGAAGATGCGGGCGTTGGCCGGGCGTACCCGCAGCTTGCGGTTGGGGCGTTTGCGGAAGCCCTGCGCATCGCGGTAGCTGAAGATGTCGGGGTCGTTGCGCACGATGCGCACCTCGCGCCGATACCAGCGCGTCGAGGCGCCCACGTAGTCGTACGAGCCGTAGAAGTGGAGATAGTCGAAGAGCAGCCCTTCCACGCTCGGGTCGTCTTTGTGGCGGGTCATGGCCTGGCGGATGGCGTCGTAGTCGTCTTCGTGCACCACTTCATCGGCCTGCAGGTAAAAGACCCAATCGGTATCGGGGTGCACGGCACGCAAGGCCTTGTTGGTCTCTTCGGCCAATACGCGCCCTCCCTCGCGCAAGCCGTCATCCCATACGGTGTCGATGATGCGGATCTTGTCGGGCGCAATGGAAGCCACCAGGGCACGCGTGTCGTCCTCACTCCGGCCTACGGCCACCACCACTTCGTCGCACAGCGGCAGCAGGCTGCGCAGCGACTCCACGACGGGGTAGTCGTACTTGATGGCGTTGCGCACGAATGAGCATCCCGTTACTTTCATGCATCCTTTTTTTTCCGAAAGGGCAGCAAAGGTAAAAGTAATACGCAACGCAATGCGGGGTGGGAATTTGAGATGGAGTGAAGGAGCGATTGAGCGAAGGAGTGACCGAGTGCACGGAATTTGCCTGAGGGGTGCCAAACGCTCAACGCTACACGCTCAACCTCAATCAGCGTGCCATGCGAGGGCAGGGCTTGCCTTACGGCAAAATGAGATGGGTGGTGTTGTTGGTATTGTCGCACTCGCCGATGCCGAAGGTCTGCAACTGCAGGATGAGCACGTTGAGGTAGCGGGTGCGCGCGCGGATGTCGAAGCGGAAGCGGCCGCTCAGGGTTTGTCCGGGCTGCAGCACGTGGCCTTCCACCTTGCCGGTGGTGTGCAGCAGTTGATCGCCCAGCAGGATGGCGCCGCGCGTCAGCTCGGGCACTCCCGACACGTAGGCGGCGATACGGACGCCGTCGGCGCCGTCGTGGCGTTTGCCCTTGAGCGGTACGGGCCCCTTGCCTTTGTTGGTCACCTTGAACTCGACCTCCATCCAGCGCTTGCCGGGCTCGGTGATGCGCACCTGTTCGAAAGCCAGGTCGCCACAAGGCAGCTCGTCGCGCTGCAGCGAGTCGTGGGTCCGATAGCCTTCGCCGCCCTTGGCGGAAAAGAGCACGCGGGGTGTGGCAGGGGCTTTCTGCTCGGCAGGTTGCTGTGCGAGCGGGCGCTCGAACAGCCGGATCACCACGGTGCGCCGCCCCGACACTTCGCCGGGCTGCAGCACCAGGCGCTGCCCGAACAGCCCTTCGACGAACTGGCTGCGGTAGCCACCCAGTCGCGCCTCGAAAAAGCCGGGGTCGTAGTTGATGGTCACCCAGTGCGCCTGGTCGCGCCGCGACAGGTCGACGGGCTTGCTGCCGGTATTGACGATGGTGCAGCGCACCTTGATGAAGTCGGTAGCACGACGCACCACCTCCACGTCTTTGACGTAGAGCCGGTATCCACTGTAGCCCGATTGCGCCCGGGTGCCGTTTGGCGAAAGCCAGAAAAGGAAAAACACCCCGCCCCACAAAAGCAAGGAGTGTGTAAGTATGCGCTTGCCGTTCATATTGCAAAATCCGTGTGTCCGTAATGGACCTGTCTCGTTCCTTTCAGAAACCTTGCCAAGTGGGTGTTCGGGCGGTGGGGTGCTTTGCTAACGCTCAATCTTCGCTTTCGTTGCCCATCTGGTTGAGAATGTCCACGGGCCGGTCGATGCTTTCGAGCAGTGAGATGAACGTCTCGGTGCGCTGGATGCCCTGGATCTTCTGGATCTTGTCGTGGAGCACTTCGCGCAGGTGCGTGGTGTCGCGGCACACGATCTTGGCGAAGATGTTGTAGATGCCGGTGGTGTAGTGTGCGGAGACGATTTCCGGAATCTGCTCCAACTGGGCGGCCACGTCGTCGTACAGGGAGCTCTTGTCGAGGTAGATGCCGAGAAAGGCCATGATGTCGTAGCCCAGCTTTTCGTAGTCGATCACGAGGTGGGCACCCTTCACCACGCCCATCTCCTCCATCTTGCGCATGCGCACGTGTACGGTGCCACTCGATACGTACAGCTCGCGGGCGATCTCGGTATAGGGTCGGGTGGCATCGAGCATGAGCATGGAAAGGATCTTCAGGTCCAGTTCGTCCAGCTCGCGGCTCTTTTCCCTGTCTTTCTTCGTTCGGCCAGAGTGCGGCATGTGGCTTGTCTTTTTTCGGCTTTCGCCAAAAATGAGGAAAAAGGATGAGATGGGGAAAATGGTCGAACCGGTGGAATCGGTCAAATCGGTGGAATCGGTGGAATCGGAGGACCTGTTGGAAACCGGAAAGCAATCTCGACGGCCGTGCAGTGCAAATCCGACATTTTCCCCAAATTCACGGCTCAACCAAACGACTGCGAGCCATGCGTTTTCTGACCCTGCTGTTGGCTTTGCTTCTGCTGGCACCTGCGCTCTCCGCCCAGACACCTGACTGGCTGGCCCGTGAAGTGGCGACCGATTACGCCGAGCTGGAAGCCTTTTACAAACACCTCCATCAGCATCCCGAGCTTTCGTTTTACGAATACCAGACCGCCGCCCGCCTGGCGACGGAGCTGCGCAAACTCGGCTTCGAGGTCACGGAAAAGGTAGGCGGCACGGGCGTGGTGGGCGTCCTGCGCAATGGCGAGGGGCCGGTCGTGCTGGTGCGCACCGACATGGACGCCCTGCCCGTCGAAGAGGCCACCGGCCTGCCCTATGCCAGCACCGTGCGCACCAGGGACGAGGCCGGCAACGAGGTGGGCGTGATGCACGCCTGCGGTCACGACATCCACATGACCGTGTGGTTGGGAGCTGCCCGTGCCCTGGCGCGTCATCGCGACCGCTGGTCGGGCACGCTGGTCTTCATCGGGCAGCCCGCCGAAGAGCGCGGCGGCGGCGCCAAAGCCATGCTGGCCGACGGCCTTTACGAGCGCTTCCCCTATCCCGATTACGGGTTGGCGCTGCACGTCAGCTCCAACCTGCCGGCGGGCACGCTCGGCTACTGCCCGGGCTACGCCATGGCCAACGTAGATATGGTGGATATCACGGTGCACGGCCGCGGCGGCCACGGCGCCTATCCGCACACCACCATCGATCCGGTAGTGCTCTCGGCGCGCATCATCATGGCACTGCAGACCATTGTCAGTCGCGAAATATCGCCCATCGATCCGGCCGTGTTGACGGTAGGCGCCATCCATGGCGGCACCAAGGGCAACGTCATCCCCGACGACGTGCACCTGCAGCTCACCCTGCGCTCGTACAAGGAAGAAGTGCGCCAGGCGCTGATAGACAAGATCAAGCGGATCTGCCGCGGCGAAGCCATCTCGGCCGGCCTGCCCGAAGATCTGATGCCCGAGATCGAGCTGCGGCCCGAACATACGCCCGCCCTGTACAACGATCCCGAGCTGACGCAAAGGGTGGTGTCGGTGTTTCGGAACACTTTCGGCGACGAGCGCGTGGTGCCGCTCGAACCGGAAATGGTGGGCGAAGACTTCGCCCGCTATGGACTGACCGAACCGCGCGTGCCCATCTTCATGTTTCGCCTCGGCGCAGCCGATCCAGAGCTGGTTGAGGCAGCCGCACGCGGCGAGGCCGTCCTGCCGTCGCTGCACTCGGCGCGCTTTGCGCCCGTGCCCGAGCCTGCCATCAAGACCGGCGTGACGGCTATGACCGAGGCCATCCTCCATTTGCTGGAAAGCAAAAAGTGAAGGTCTGGAGGGTTGAGATTCCGACTGAGGTCGGAACAGGCTTCACTGCGTTCGATGTTGAGATGCCGGCTTCGCCGGCAATGTCGGCACCGTTGTGCGGTGGTGTGGATACCCTGGCTTCAGGATGGCTCGGGAAACTCAGAGGCCATTATGGTCAAAATCGGTGGAATCGGCACTCTTCCCTCCTCACTCCTCAATATCCATCGTCAAAAATTCCCGGACAGGCGGACGTGTCAGACGCACGGCCGTGCGTCCCTACACAACCTCCGGACGCACTGCCGTGCGTCCCTACGCTCTCTATCTCTCATTCACTCCTTCTCAAAAGACCGAACCCGGCAGGCACCTTGCGGGGGGCGCGCAGCAGGTCTTCGAGGGCGCCTTCAAGCTCGGGGAACAGCCACCGGAAGTCGGTTTCTTCGAGCCAGCGGCGCGGCCGCACGCGTGTGCTATAGAGGACCGTGTCGGCCATTTCGCCCATGCCCAGGCGCAACAGCCACGCGGGCACGGGCATGCCAAGTGCCAGACCGCGCCGGGTGCGCGCGATGGTCTTGACGAAGTCTTTGAGCCGGACGGGGCTGGGACTGACGCCGTTCCATGGCCCGGTCAGGGTGGGGCGGGTGAGCAGGTAGTGGATCATGCGCACCAGGTCGGTCACGTGGATCCAGCTATACCACTGGCGGCCGTTGCCGAACCAGGGTGCCATGCCGAACAGGCCGGGCAGGGCCAGCGGCTTGAGCGCGCCGCCTTCGCGGGCCAGCACGATGCCGATGCGCAGGCGCGCCGTGGCGATGCCGAGCGCTTCTATCTGTTGGGCTGCTGCTTCCCACGCTACAGCCAGCTCTGTGAGGAAGCCGTGGGTGCCGCGATGGCTGTCTTCATCCACCCATTCGTCGGCCCGATTGCCGTAATAGCCGATAGCCGAAGCGGCAATGTAGCGCCGGGGCTTTACCTTGAGCTCGGCAAGCGCATCGCGCAGCAACAAAGTGGCATCGACGCGGCTTGTGATCAGCTCCCGCTTGCGCGCGCTGGTCCATGGCCGATCGGCGATGCCGGCCCCGGCGAGGTTGATGACCGCATCCACCCCTTCGAGGGCCGCGCGATCGATCTGGCGGGTGCCTACGTCCCAGCGATAAGCGGAATAATCGCGCACCTTGTCGGGGTGGCGCGAAAGCAGTCTGACTTCATATCCTTGCTTGCGCAAAAAGGGGCACAGGTGGCTGCCCACGAGACCCGTACCGCCGGCAATGAGGATGGTTTTCATGATATAGCTTGTAATTTGGATGGCAAGGCAAAAAGAACTTGTCGCTCCATGCAATGCAATACAACGACTGGCACAATGATTTCAAATTTTGTTCATTTGTCATTTGTGATATTTGCAAGGCCTCCCGAGAGAAAACGCTATTTTGCACGATCAACAATTCGAAATTTAATGCGATTCCACAGATTCCTGCCCCTGCCGGGTGCGCTGGCGCTACTGCTTTCGCTCTCTGCCTGCAAGCGCGATGGTGAAACCACACAGCCGGAAGAAGGTTTCGAAGTCACCGTACGGCTGCCCTCCGAACCCGATCGGCTCAACCCGCTCACCTACAGCTCCGCCTATGCGCTGCAAGTGTTCGAATTGACACATCAGCCGCTGATGAACTTCAATCCCGAGACGCTGCAGCTCGATCCTGTACTCATCGAAGATCGGCCTGCGGCTGCCGACATCACCGAGGGGCCCTGGGCAGGTGGCGTGGCCTATACCTTCAAAATTCTCGATGAGGCCGTGTGGGACAACGGCCGGCCGGTGACGGGCTACGACGTGGCCTTCTCGCTCAAGGCGCTGTTCAACCCGCACGTGCAGGCCCAGCGCTTGCGGCCCTATCTGGAAATGGTGCGCGAGGTGCGCATCGATCCGGACGACCCGCGGCGCTTCACGGTACTGACCGACCAGAAGTACATTCTGGGTGAGGCTGCGGTGAGCAACGTGACCGTCTTGCCCGAGTATGCCTATGACCCCGACACGCTCATGCGCCGCTATGCGCTGGCCGAGCTGACCGACCCGGCCCTGGCCGGCCGCTGGGAAAACGATACTACACTCATCCGCTTTGCCGAAGCATTCAATGGGGCGCGCTATGCGCGCGAACCCGGCTACGTTATCGGCTCGGGTCCCTATCGGCTGCTGGAGTGGGTGAGTGGCGAGCGGCTCGTGCTGGAGAAGAAAGAATCCTGGTGGGGCGATGCCCTTGCCGATCGCTATCCGATGTTGCTGGCGCGCCCGACGCGCATTTTCTTCAAGGTGATCACAGATGCCTCGGCGGCGGCCCTGGCGCTGCGCAGTGAGGGCTTCGACGTGTCGGCACAGATGGACGTGCAGGACTTCCTCACGCTGCGCGACGACCCGCAGGTGGCGGCGAAGTACAATTTCTTCACCCCGCCCACCAACATCTATTACTTCATCTACCTCAACATGCGCAATCCCAAGCTGAGCGATCGGCGGGTGCGCCGGGCGCTGGCCCACCTGGTGGATGTGGATGCCATCATCGAACAGGCCTTCAACGGGCTGGGCATCCGCACCAACGGTCCCATTCACCCCGACAAGGAATACTACGATGCCTCTTTGCCGCTCATCGAGTACGACCCCGAGCGGGCGCGCCAGCTTTTGGCGGAAGCCGGCTGGACCGACACCAATGGCAATGGCATCGTGGACAAAGAGCTGAATGGCCGACGCATCGAGATGCAGTTGCAGTTCACCATCAACACCGGCAGCAAGTTTGCCGAAGAGCTGGCTCTCATGGTGCAGGAGCAGGCCCGACGCGGCGGGGTGGCTATCGAGGTGACTCCCAAAGAGGTGAGTGCCCTGCGGCAGGCGTTGGTGCAGCGCGACTTCGAGCTGGCCGCCGGTGCTTTTGCCGCCGATCCCGTGCTGTACGACGACCTCAAGCAACTCTACCACTCTACGAGCGACCGCCCTGACGGCTTCAACCGGTTCGGCATCCACAACGCCGAGCTCGATCAGGTGCTCGACGAAATCCAGGTGACGCTGGACAAGGACCGCCTCTTTGCTCTCTACAAGAAGATGCAGCGCATCATTTACGAAGAGCAGCCCCAGATCTTCCTGTTCATCCCTCAGGAGCGCATCGTCATCCACAAGCGCTTCGAGGCCAGGGCATCGGCGCGCAAACCGGGCTACTACGTGCCACACTTCCGGCTGAATCCGGACTGGGATTCGGGTGCCAAAAATGCTGAGTGATGTATCTGCTTCGCCGGCTGGTGCTGTCGCTGTTTACGCTGTGGGTGCTGTCCATGCTGGTGTATGGACTGAGCACGCTGGTGCCCGGCGATCCGGTATTGCGTTTCCTTCCGGAAAACCCCACCCACGGAGGACTGCAACAGATGGAAAGGGCCGAGCAGCAGTACCGGCGGCTGGCGGCCTCGCTCGGCCTGGACAAGCCGCCCTTTTACTTCAGCATTCGCCCGGCAGCATGGCCCGACACGCTCTGGCGCATCCAGCCCCTGACGCGCCGGCGCGCCCTGGACCATCTGACGGGGCGCTACGGCAACTGGCCGCTCGTGCAGGAATGGTATCGCGACCTGCGCGTCCTCGAACGTGCCCTTGCCGCCATGCCTGCCGACGGACGCAAGCTGCTGCTCGACGAGACCCAGCGCCTCGTGACCTCCCTGACCATTGCCGACAATCCGCTCATCATCCGTACGACGCTGCGCCAGCTTGGCGAGGTGGTGGCGTCCGACAGCACGCTGTCGCGCACCCTCTCGCCCCTCATCGAAGCGGCAGGCCTGACCTTTGCGCGCCTCGAAGACCAGGCCACGCCGGCCCGCTGCTATGTGCCCGACTTCAAGTGGTACGGCTTCGACAACCGCTACCAATGGTGGATGGGGCAGTTGCTCAGCGGTGAAATGGGCATCTCGCTGCTCGACAGCAGGCCCGTGCGCGACAAGCTGAGCGATGCCCTGGTCTGGACGCTGATGCTCAATCTCCTGTCGCTGGCACTGGTGTGGCTGCTGGGCATCCCGCTGGGTCTGTGGACGGGGCGGAAGGCCCGCCACCCTATAGCCCGGGCGGTGACGGCGGCGCTCGACCTGCTCTACAGCATGCCGTCGATGTGGGTGGCCATGCTGCTGCTGGTGTTCTTCACCACGCCCATGTTCGGCATGGACTGGTTCGAAGGCATCTGGTTGTCGGATGTGCCCGTACATGCCTCGATCGGGGAGCGCCTGGCGGCCATGAGCCACCACATGGTATTGCCGGTCATCTGTCTTACCTATCCGGTGCTGGCTTTCTTCGTCAGGCAATTGAAGCAGGGAATGGCACATGCCCTGCAGCAGGAATACGTGCGTGCGGCACGCGCGCGAGGGCTGAGCGAGCGCGCCATCGTCTGGCGCCATGCTTTCCGCAATGCCCTTTTTCCGCTCATCACCATCGCGGGCCAGATGGTGCCCCGCCTCTTTGCCGGCTCGGTCATCATCGAAACCATTTTCAACATACCCGGCATCGGTCGGCTCATCTACGACTCCATCCTGCGCCAGGACTGGCCCGTGGCTTTTGCCGGAGTGATGATCACCGCCGTGCTGACCATCCTGGGCTACCTGCTGACCGACTTCCTGTACCACCGCGCCGACCCACGCGTGCGGTTTTGACGAGGGAGTGAAGAGCGAGGGAGCGAGGTTGAGACCGCTACGCGGATGTTGAGATTCCGACAGGTCGGATCCTGTCCCGGATACGGGAACAGGCGCCCCCGGGCAGGGCTGGTTGAGTCAATATCCTGACAATCAACTTCAAAAAAACGCTTACCCCTCAACCTGGCCAAAAGCTGCGCGCAAACTGCGTTCATCTGCGACCGAAGGCTGCGGTTTTTGGCTGAGGAATCGTCGAGGAACGAGCCTGCTGAAAAAAGTCGAAAAATCATTTCAGTTACACAGAGATCCACTGAGCACGCACTGATTTTCACAGAGTTGTAAAACCTGAACGCTCAACCTTTTTGCAGGGGGACCCAATCCTCGCATCTTCGAACATCAGAACGGGACCTCCTCGTCGGGATCGGGCCGGAGGGTATCGGTGTTCATCTTCGAAGGCACCTGGATGAAGCCGGCGCCACTGTCGAATGCTTCGCTGAAGTCGCCGCCACCGAGGAAGGGGTCGGTGGGTTCGTTGAACAGACCGATCTCGTTTTCGAAACGCAGCTTGATGGTCTCAGTGGGGCCGTTCCGATGCTTGGCGATGATGAGCTCGGTGATGCCCACCAGCGATTCTCCCTCTTCCGACTCGGTCATGCCGTAGTAGTCGGGGCGGTAGAGAAACGACACGATATCGGCATCCTGTTCGATGGCACCCGACTCGCGCAGGTCGGAGAGCTGGGGCCGCTTTTCGCCACCGCGCGTCTCGACGGCCCGGCTGAGCTGCGACAGGGCAATTACCGGCACGTTCAGCTCCTTGGCCAGCCCTTTGAGTGCGCGCGAGATGGAGCTGATTTCCTGCTCGCGGTTTCCTTTTCGGGTGTCGGGGCCACCCGACATGAGCTGCAGGTAATCGATGATGATGAGCTGGATGTCGTGCTTGCTTTTGAGGCGCCGACATTTGGCGCGCAGCTCGAAAATGTTGATGCCCGGCGTGTCGTCGATGAAGATGGGCGCCTCGCTCAGCTCTTCGATGGCTTTGACCACCTGCTGCCACTCGGCTTCGTCGAGCTTGCCATTGCGGATGTTGGTACCCTTGACACGCGACTGCATGGCCAGCAGGCGTTGCATGAGCTGCAGACTTGCCATCTCGAGTGAGAAAACGGCCACGGCCTTTTTGTATTCCATGGCCACGTTGCGCGCTACGTTGAGGACGAAAGCCGTCTTGCCCATGGCGGGGCGTGCCGCTACAATGATGAGGTCGGAGGGCTGGAAACCGGAAGTGACGCGGTCGAGCGACGGATAGCCCGAGGGCACGCCGGTGAGGCCGTCCGTCTTTTTGCGCAGCTCTTCGAGGTGGCTCAGCAGTTGAGAGGCCAGGCTGCTGGCCGTATCGTATTCGCGTTTGAGGTTGGTGGTCGTCACTTCGTACAGGTGCTGCTCTACCTTGTCGAGCAGGTCGAACACGTCGGTGGTATCGCTATAGGCGTCCTGCAGCACCTCGGTGGCGATGTGGATCAGCTCGCGCATCATGTGCTTTTGCGCGATAATGCGGGCGTGGTGCTCGATGTTGGCCGAAGAGGCTACCCGCAGCGACAGCTCGGACAGGTAGGCGCGACCGCCGGCCGCTTCGAGCTCCCCCTGCCGCGCCAACTGGTCGGCCACGGTCAGCACGTCGATGGGACGCGACTGAGTGAAGAGGTTGACCATGGCCTTGTAAATCATACCATGCCGCTCGTCGTAGAAGCTGTCGGGGGTGAGGATGTCCATCACGTCGTGAAAGGCATCGCGGTCGAGCAGCAGGGCGCCCAACACGGCCTGTTCCACCTCGACGGCCTGTGGAGGCACGCGCGCCATCAGGGCGGCGGCATCCGAAGCGCGGTGCAGGCGTGGGTGCTTCCGGGCGGGCTGTCTGCTTTTGTCCTTTTCTGCCATGATGCTGAGGTATGATTGAGGGCGCGTTCGACAGGGACACGCACCGACGATGGGGTTGGTTCGTTGCAAAACTACGACCTGAAGCGCCTGTGCGAAAGGGCAATTTTTCCACCCCGGTGCCGAAAAGGCGTGCAAAAATGGAAACTTCCGCTGCGTCGAGGCGAGTTGAGGTGTTTTGAAAGTATTGATATTCAGCGCTTTGCAAACATCCTGTCAATGTGGAAAACCCGAAAGGGCGGTATTTTGCGAAAGCGCCCCCTGGCTCGGCTCACTGGTCGAACGATCCGAGGCGACGGCGCACTTCTTCTACGGCCTTCTTTTGCATTTCGATACGCAGGCGCGTGTCTTCCTGTGCCTTTTCGTTTTCGGCGATACTGGCTTTCATCTTGCGGATGGTCTCTTCGGCCTTGCGGATGGCTTCCTCATAGTTTTCCTTGTCGCGTTGCAGGCGCGTCAGCTCGCGTTCCAGTTCCTTGAGTTTGCGTTCCTGCTCTTTCAGTTCCATTTCGGTGAGTCGCTTTTGCACGTAGCGTTCGAACCGGGTCATGAGCTGCATGGCGCCATCGAAGGCGGCGGGTTCATTTTCGGGCCCTACGAAACTGCCGTCTTTGAGCTGGAACCATACCGTGAGCTCGCTCTCATTCGATCCGGCCTTTTCCACCAGCGCGTACACATTGACCGGGTCGCTGCCACCCACCGCGATGAGTTCCATGCCGGCAGCCAGCCATTCGCCTTCGCCTCTCACCTTTTTGGTCTTGCCGTCGTAATCTTTGAGGAAGTCGCGCCAGAAGCGCTCGGCCTGTCGTGCATCGGCAGGCAGGTTCAGCTTGATGCCCGGATACACACCCAGCGACATGGCTTTTTCCACGGAAACGGGCTGGGCGATGCTGCACGGAATACACAGCAGGAGGAAAAATCCGACGAGTATGGTTCTCATACTTCCTTTGTTTTGATCGGGCAAGATGCAAGATATTGAGAAAAACGTGAGGCTGCCTCGAGGGCCGGTTTTGCCTTTCGGCAAAAGAAGCCCGGCGGCATGCCACTCAGAGGAATCGAATGAACGGGTCTTTTGTTGCAAAGGGTGGGCATTATTCTCAAAACGGGCCGGCCTTTTCGCCGAATGGGCGAAATGTATTTCGCGCTGATTTGCTGCACTTTTTATGTCACATAGTTGAGGAAACAGGGCCGGTGTTTGGCTGTGCCTTTCTATCTTTACCACCACACAGGCAGATGGCAAGCAGATCACGCGAAGTGCTGATCGGGCGTCGTGTGCCTGTTCCACCAAAACCGGAACATGTCCATGTCCACGTCATTGGAACATACGAGACCATACGGCACCCTCAGCCAGCTGGAGCGCGAGCTGAACCTCAAACAGCTCCAGATCAACCGCCTGCTCGACATCACTCAGGCCATCAACAACAATGTTTCGGCTCAGGGCCTGTTCGACATGTACCGTTCGTTCCTGAGCTGGGAGATGGGGGTGCGCAAGATGGCCCTTTTTTCGCGCCAGCAAGAAGTGTGGAAATGTACTTCCTGGATCGGCATCGATCCGGCCGAGGTGCCCGCAGACATCGGCCAGCGGCTGGCCCGGTTCAAGCGCCTGACCAACCACCTGCCCGAAGATGAACCCTTCTTTCGCGCATTCGACCTGGTCATTCCCGTATATCACAAGCAGACGCCGCTGGCCTTCGTGTTCATCGGTGGCCTGGACGAGGAAGACCTTTTCAGCAAGGTGCAGTTCATCACTACGATCACCAACATCATTGCCGTTGCCATCGAAAACAAGCGCCTGTTCAAGCGCCAGCTCGAGCAGGAACGGCTCAAGCAGGAAATGAAGCTGGCGGCCGAGATGCAGCGCATGCTCGTGCCGGGGCGGCTCCCTGCCACGCCCCATTACCAACTGGCCAGCATCTATCAGCCGCATCTGGGCGTAGGTGGCGATTACTTCGACTTCATCGAGCTCGACGACGGCCGCATCGTCTTCTGCATTGGCGACATTACGGGCAAGGGACTGGCTGCGGCCCTGCTCATGGCCAGCTTCCAGGGCACCTTCCACAGCCTGGTAGGCCTGTACGACTCGCTGAGCGAGCTGGTACACGCCCTCAATGCCGCCGTGGTGCGCACTACGGGCGGCGAGCGCTTCATCACCCTGTTCCTCGCCCGATACGATGTGCGCACGCGCACGCTCGAGTACATCAATGCCGGCCACGCAGCGCCGCTCCTGGCCATGAAGGGCGAGGTGATGCGCCTGGACAAGGGCGGCACTTTTCTGGGGTCGTTTGCCGAGCTGCCCTTCATCGAAGAGGGCCGTGTCCAACTGGACGGCGAGGCACTGCTGGTGAGCTTTACCGATGGCTTCTCCGACCTTCGCAACGCCGCCGGCGAGTTTCTCGACGACGTCTTCAAGCCTGATTTCCTGCTGGCACACATGCACCTCGATGCCGAAGCCTTCAACCAGGCACTTCTGGGCCACATCCAGCAGTTCGCTACCGGGCAAGCCTGGCCCGACGACTTTACCGTGCTGACCTGCAAATTTTTCAAAAAGGAACAGGCTGAGTGAGCTTTATACTCAACGCAATTCGGTTTGGGAATTATTGACGCCAGTCAATAGACGATTTTCTGAGATGGAGTGAGGAGAGAGGAGTGAAAAGGGAGTGACCGACCGCGCAAACTGCGTCAGCGCTGCGTCTATCTGCGGCCGAAGGCTGCGGTTTTTGGCTGAGCAACCGAGGAATCGAGGAATCGAGGATTTGAGTGAGGTTGAGACCGCTGCGCGGATGTTGATTCCGACAGATCGGAACAGGTGCCCGGCTGCGCCGGCTTGTTGATACGCCGCAAAGCGGCGTGTTGAGAGGGCCTTTTGATGAAGGAGGAACTGAGGAACCGAAGAATCGAGGATTTGACAAAAAACTGATAGTCAACAAGAAAAACTTTAAACGCTAAACGCTAAACCCTACACGCAACACCTTTTTGCACCCGGCTCATTTTCCGGATGTGAGATCATCTGTTCAAGGACGCCACCCACTCAATCACATCACCGGATTCCTCTACCCCATGACCCACGACCCATAACCCATGACCCACGACCCACGACCCACGAGCTACGAGCTACGAGCTACGACCCACAAGCCTGTTCAACCAAATTGCCCTGCATTTGGTAGTATTGGGGAAATCTTCCAACAAAACCGCGAAACCATGGAAAAGAAAGCCCTCATCATCGTGGACGTGCAGAACGACTTTTGCCCGGGCGGCGCGCTGGCCGCACCCGAGGGCGACAAGGTCGTGCCGGTCATCAACAAGCTGGTGGATCAGTTCGACTACGTGCTGGCCAGCAAGGACTGGCATCCGGCCGACACGGTCCACTTCCAGAAATGGCCTGTGCACTGCGTAGCCGGCACGCCCGGCGCTGAATTCCATCCCGACCTGCGTACCGACAAGATCGACCAGGTGCTGCTCAAAGGCACGGGCAACAAGGACGACGGCTACTCGGCTTTCGAAGCCACCAACGTAGATCTGGCCGAGTGGCTGCGCGCGCACGAAGTGGACGAGGTCTATGTCACGGGCCTGACGACGGAATACTGCGTCAAATCCACGGCACTGGACGCCGTCAAAAACGGCTTCCGCACGTTCGTCATCCGCGATGCAGTGCGCCCCGTCAATCCGGCCGACGAGGAAGCCGCCTATCGCGACATGGAAGCGGCCGGCATCCAGGTGGTGACCTCCAGCGACGTGCTGCAACCTGCCTGAATGGCTTTCAGCCCGCATCGGTGAGCGCCTGCAGGATGGCCAGGTTGGCCCGCTCGTTGCGGGCCACGGCTTCCTGCACTTCGCGCCCGAACCAGCCCTGCTGGGCCGGGGGCAGCTCGCCGCATACATCCGCGCCCACGATCTTTCGGGCGCGGGCCAGCGCACGCAACAAATCGAGCAGCAACGGCAATGGCATCTGCCCCTGATCCCAGTTGGTGAGGGCCCAGCGCGGGTCGAGCACGTCCTTGTCGATGCTCACGTACACCGCCCGGGTCGGAATGGCGGCCACCAGCTCCTCAGCCGTCCATTTTTCCGGCGGCAGCCAGGTGATTTTCTCCGTCAGTGCTTCAGGGATGCCCTCGAGGTAGCGCTCCTGCACACCCACGAGCACCACGCGCTGCAATTGGGACAGCCGCAGCAGCGCTTCAGCCACCCAACTGCCGCACGACAGCAGGGTGGGCTGCAAGTGCGCGTCGGAATGGTGGTCGAACAGCACGAGCGTGAAGGGACGCCGGATGCGGCGCATGAGCAAATAGGACGTGTAGTGGTAGTTGCCACTGCCCAGAAACCAGAGACGGGCGTGGTAGCGCCGCAGCCGCCGGTCGAGGGCGCGCTGGGCCTCGGGCGTGCAGAAAAAGGTGGTGCCTTCCAGGTCGTTCAGGCCGATGATCACCGAGGCCGCCCCCTTGAGACGCTGCTGCAACTGCAGCGAGCCGTCGAAATCGGCAATGGCCACTTTCAGGTCGCCATCCGCTTCGTTCGCTGCTGCCGCTTCGTGTGCCTTTTTCGCTGCTTTCTTTTTCATCGGCACGCGCATCTTGCGTGAAAGTTGCATTTTGCGAAAGCAAAATACCACTTCACATGAAGCTGCACATCATCAACGGTCCGAACCTCAACTTGTTGGGCAAGCGCGAGCCGCATATCTACGGGCGGCGCAGCTTCGAGGAATACCTGGAGCTGCTGCATCAGGAATTTCCCACCATCACCATCCATTACTTCCAGAGCAACCACGAGGGCGAGCTCATCGACAAGTTGCACGAAGTGGGGTTCACCTACAACGGTATCATCCTCAATGCCGGCGGCCTGAGCCATACCTCCGTGGCGCTGGCCGATGCTGTGGCCGCCATCGAGACGCCCGTCATCGAGGTGCACATCTCCAACGTCTTCGCCCGCGAGCCTTACCGACACCACTCCTTCCTCAGCGCCGTGTGCGTGGGCAGCATCGTCGGGCTGGGGCTGAAAGGCTACGAGCTGGCCATTCAGTATTTCCTGTGAAGGTGGTGTCCTTGAACAGAGGATCGTGCATCCCGAGAATGAACCGGCTGCAAAGATGTTCAAGGTTGAGGGTTTAGAGTTTAGAGTTTAAAGTTTTTCTTGTTGAATATCAGTTTTTTGTCAAATCCTCGGTTCCTCGCTTCCTCACCCATTGAAACCGCAGCCTTCGGCCGCAGAGCACCGCAGTTTGCGCGCAGTTTTTACCCGAGGTTGAGGGTTGAGCGTGTAGCGTTGAGCGTTTACAACGCTTTGAAAATCAGTACATACCCAGTGGCTCTCTGTGTAACTGAACAACTTCTGAGCCTACTGAAAAAAGTCCGTGACGGCCCCGAAAGTCG
>WFYJ01000100.1 GCA_015490175.1 Saprospiraceae bacterium
AAACCAGTTCCGACGCGTCGGAAAGCTTGTTCCCGGTGGCCGGGACAGGCTCCGACGCCAGTCGGGGACGCAAAAGCCTGTCCCGACCAAAGTCGGGAACGCAACGATTAGCAATGTATTTTTTGTTTTAATTCAGTTTGTTATTTATGATGTCACGCGTCACGCGTCACGTGTTACGCGTCACGTGTTACGCGTCACGTGTTACGTGTCACGATGTCACTGCTTGCTCCCGGCAAGCCGGGACAGGCTCCGAAACTCGGGGTCGTCACGGACTTTTTTCAGCAGGCTCGGGTTTAAAGTTTAATGTTTTTCTCATTGATTATCAGTATTTTTCAAATACTCGTTCTTCGGTTTCTCGATTCCTCATCCATTGAAACCGCAGCCTTCGGCCGCAGAGCGCCGCAGTTTGCACGCAGTTTTTACCTGTCGTTGAGGGTTGAGCGTTTGGACGCATTTTTCGCGCAATTTTGATCCAGGGTTGAGGGTGTAGCGTTGAGTTTTTTATTGACTCACCGGTTTGACCGGTTACACCGATTACATCACTTTGAAGCAGGTAAAACGAGATGGCTCAGCAAAACTTCGTAGACTACGTGAAAATATGTTGCCGTTCGGGCAAGGGCGGTGCGGGCTCGGTGCACTTCCACCGTTCGCGCCGCAACCCCAGGGGCGGCCCCGACGGCGGCGATGGGGGGCGGGGTGGTCACATCATCCTGCGCGGCAACCGCAACATGTGGACGCTGCTCCACCTCAAATATCGCAAGCACGTCATTGCGGGGCATGGCGAGCCCGGCCGCGGCAACAACATGCACGGCGCCAATGGCCGTGACGTCATCCTCGAAGTGCCGCTGGGCACCGTGGCGCGCGATGCCGAGACGGGCGAGGTGCATTTCGAGATCACCGAAGACGGCGAAGAGCGCATCCTGGTGCCCGGAGGGCGGGGTGGCCTGGGCAACAGCCACTTCAAGTCGCCTGTCAACCAGGCACCCATGTACGCGCAGCCCGGCGAGCCCGGCCGCGAAGAGTGGAAGATTCTGGAACTCAAGCTGCTGGCCGACGTGGGGCTGGTGGGCTTCCCCAATGCGGGCAAGTCCACGCTGCTGTCGGCCGTGTCGGCAGCCAAACCCGAGATTGCCGATTATCCGTTCACCACGCTGACGCCCAACCTGGGCATGGTGCGCTACCGCGACATGCGCTCCTTCGTCATGGCCGACATTCCGGGCATCATCGAGGGGGCCCATGCGGGCAAGGGGCTGGGCCATCGCTTCCTGCGTCACATCGAGCGCAACGCCACCCTCCTGTTCACCATCCCCTGCGACACCGAAAACATCCGAAAGGAGTACGAGGTGTTATTGCGCGAGCTGGAGCTGTACAGCCCCGAGCTGCTCGACAAGCCGCGCGTGCTGGCCATCACCAAGGCCGATCTCATCGACGACGAACTGGAGCAGTTGCTCCGTGCCGATTTGCCGGAAGGCGTACCGGCTATCTTCATCTCGGCCGTGACCGGCAAAAACATCGAACAACTGAAGGACCTGCTGTGGAAAGTGATGAATGAGTAGGTCGTAGATCGTGGCTCGTAGGTCGTGGCTCGTAGGTCGTGGCTCGCGGGAGGGTTTTTCACACCCTGTTGGTCGGGCAACTCCTCGTGCATAAAGCCGCCTTCAAATGTGTAAATTTGCGCTGCCGCAAAAAAGCGGCATGCCCTGACCAAACCGAATTCACAAACCAATTGACCGCAGATCATGGCCAGAGTTGAGCTGATCATGCCCAAGATGGGCGAGAGCATCATGGAAGCGACCATCCTCAAGTGGGTGAAGAAAGAAGGCGACACGGTGGAAGCCGACGAAACCGTGCTCGAAATTGCCACCGACAAGGTGGACTCGGAAGTGCCCTCGCCCGTGTCGGGCAAGATCGTCAAGATCCTCTATCCGGAAAATACGACGGTGGCCATTGGCGAACCCATCGCCATCATCGAGACGGAGGCATCGGCCGCCGAAGCCCTCGACACGCCCGCCCTGGGCAAAACGGAAGAGACGGCAGGCAACGGCGCAGCCGAACAGCCGGCGCCCCAGCCCACACCCCAACCGGCAGCGGCGCCCGCTACTGCCACGCCGGCGGCTGCACCGGCCACTGAGGTGCCCCGTACCGCACCGGGCAGCGGACGTTTCTATTCGCCGCTCGTGCGCAATATCGCCAGGACCGAAGGCATCAGCCTCGAAGAGCTGGAACGCATTCCGGGTACGGGCCTCCATGGTCGCGTGACCAAGAAAGACATCCTCAATTACCTCGAGCAGCGCAAACAGCAACCGGCAGCGGCACCCCAGCCGGCAGCGCAGCCGGCAGCGCGTACGGCCGCACAGCCCAGCCCCCAGCCCCAGCCTGCCGCACCGACGGGCACCCCTTCGGCCGACGGGCGCACCGAGATCATCGAGATGGACCGCATGCGCAAGCTCATTGCCGAGCACATGGTCCGTTCGAAAGCCACCTCGCCTCATGTCACCTCTTTCGTCGAGGCCGACGTGACCAACATCGTCGAATGGCGCAACCGCGTCAAGGAGGAGTTTCAGAAGAAATACGGCGAGAAGATCACCTTCACGCCCATCTTCATCGAAGCCGTGGTGCGCGCCATCCACGACTTCCCCATGATCAACATCTCGGTAGATGGCGACAAGATCATCAAGAAGAACTACGTGAACATCGGCATGGCTACGGCGCTGCCTTCGGGCAACCTGATCGTGCCCGTCATCAAGAATGCCGACGAGCTCAACCTCGTGGGCCTCACGCGTGCCGTCAACGACCTGGCGCGCCGCGCCCGTGCCAACCAGCTCAAGCCCGAAGAGATCCAGGACGGTACCTTCACGCTGACCAACGTGGGCACCTTCGGCAACGTGATGGGCACGCCCATCATCAACCAACCGCAGGTGGCCATCCTCGCTACCGGCGCCATCCGCAAGAAGCCAGCCGTCGTGGAAACCGAGTATGGCGACCTCATCGCCGTGCGCCACATGATGTTCCTGTCGCTGTCGTATGACCACCGCGTGGTGGACGGCTACCTTGGCGGCTCGTTCCTGCGCCGCGTGGCCGACTACCTCGAAGCCTTCGACAAGAACCGGCCGATCTGATGCGGTCGCGATCGCTCGTCACTCGTCGCTTTTCAGGAATTCATCCGTGAAGTGGCCCCTTCGGGGGCCTTTTTTCATTTGCTGCTGGTTGTATGCGGCCGAGCCGCCCTTCGGGATCGACAGGCTTTCCCATTCCGGGCCCTTGAGTTGCTTGCCCAGGTACACGAGTTGCCCGACGTGGTAGGCGTAGTGTGCCAACTGGCGCTGGATGGCCTCGAGCACCGTGTGCCCCTGGTTGCGGATATAGACGATGCGCCCCAGATCTTCCGGTTGCAGGGGTGTCAACGCGTCGAAGAGGCATTGCCAGCCTTCTTCCCACAGGCGCATCAGGTGGGCCTTGTCGGCGATGTCGTCTTCGAACTCGGCTTCGCGCTCGCGCCAGGGCTTTTCGCCGTCGCTGCCGAGGAAGTCGGTCCAGCGGCTGCGCATGTTGCCCCACAGGTGCTTGACGATGATCGCCGCCGAATTGCTATCCTTGTCGGGACAGCGGTGCAGCTCCTCTTCGTCGAGGCGGGCCAGCGTCTGGTCGCCCAGGTGTTTGTAGTAGCGGAAGAGCTTGAGGGAGCTTTCCAGAAAGGTATCACATGGTTCCATAAGGCAATTTTTCGTGAAAAATAAAGGAAAAAACACGCAGATCCGGCTGGCGGCAATAGCCGTTTTGGTACTGGCCACGACGGTACTGGCCGAAGGCGCCCTCCATGTGTTGCGCGTGTGGGGCCCCGTGCCTTTGCGCGCCTTCCTCGACGAGGTGCGCCGCATCCGGCGATGCAATCTGCGCTACTACAGCCTGCCGGGCCGGCCCGTACCGGCCATCCGCTTGCCTTCCCCTCAGGACGCCGACGTCGTGGTCGTGGGCGACTCGTTCGTGTTCGGCACGCTGGTGGATGCCGAGGACGCGTTTGCCGCAAGGCTGGGCCGCATGCTCGGTGCCGAGGGCGGGCCCTGCCGCGTCCTCAATCTCGGCGTGCCCTCCACCTCGCCGCCCCAATACAACCGCATGCTCGAGCTGGGCATGCGCTACCGACCCGAGCTGGTGGTGTATGCTTTCTTCGCCAATGATTTCAGCTACGAGAGTTTGCCCGCAGTGCGTCGCCTTTCGGCAAATGAGACCTGGCGGCGCCGGCCCGAGGACGAGGGGTTGTGCTACGAGGCGCTACCGCCATTGGTGCGCCTCAACCACTGGCGCAAATGGCTGACCAACCACCTGCTGACGATCCAGTTGGTGAAAAGCCTCGCCAGCCGGCACATCTATGGCCGACAGGGATATCCGGTAGCGATCGACGCACAACGCTATTATCTCCTTGCCGATACGAGCTGGTGGGGCCGGTGGCTCGATCCGGGCCGCCTGCAGGTGCGCCGCAGCATTGAGGCCAACTGCGCCCTGGCTCGCGAGGCGGCGGCATTTGCCGAAAGGCAGGGAACTCGAATCGTCTTCGTCCTCATTCCCTCACGCGAGCAGGTGCTGGCCCCTTTCCTGCCCGACACGCTGGCAAGCCGCGTGCATGCCCCCGCCTATGAGGCCACCTACGGCGCACTGGCCGCCTGCCTTCGGGCCGACGGCTTGCCCGTACTCGACCTGACGGAAGCGTTGCGGCGGGCAGTGGCCCGAGGGCGGAAGGTGTACTTTTCCTTCGACGGCCACTTCGATGAGAGCGGCCACGAGGTGGCTGCCTCGGCGCTTGCTGCCTTTTTGCGACCGCTCGAGCAGGCACGGCCTGCGTCTGAATGAACCCCCTCGTGAAAAAAACGAGCCGCCTGCCCGTGCGGACAAGCGGCTGCTGCGCCCTGGTGGGCAACTTCGTCAGGCTGCCCTGGGCATGCCGGGATGGGGCTTGCGCTCCATGGACGTGGCAGGTGCCGCAGCCGGCCGGCCCGACCGGCGTTCGATGGCTTCCCCCTCGTGGAACGGAATGCCCAGCATTCCGGACAGGAAGATGAGCATACCTGCCGACAAGGTGACCGGCCAGGGCAGCCCTGCAAAGCCTGCCACGATCACGAACCACATGAACGCATACAGGCGCAGCACCAGCCCCAGAATGTTCAGGTTGAACATCCGTTTCATGGCACCTTGCTTTTAAGGGTTCGACCATACAAACGCAACGATGCCCACGACAGGGCGTCTTTTCTTCTTACAACCAGGAGGCTGCAGAAGTTTTCGGAAAAAGCTGCGGAGTTGACCGGGTGCATCAGACGGCTCCGCTATAGCTCACGCGGCACGCATCACGGCCTTTTCCCTTTTGCCGAAAGGCAGACCTGCACAAATTGCATCTTTGCCTCATGAAACGGTATGGCATCCTGCTTGCGCTCTGTGTGCTGGGCCTTGGGGTCCGACGGGTATCGGCTCAGCCCTTGCGCCGCCCGGTAGCCGCCGTGGAGCGCTGGCTCGAGCCGGCCGACACGCTCCACAAAAAGCGCTTCTGGATCTCGACGGCTATCGGCACGACCATTTACGGCACGGCTTCGGCAGGGCTGTGGTTTGCATGGTATCGCGACTATCCCGTCGGAAGTTTCCGCTTCTACAACGACTGGGGCGAATGGCGAAACGTGGACAAGGCCGGTCACCTCTTCACGGCCTGGAACGAGGCGCGCTGGATTTACGGCGGCGCCCGATGGACGGGAATGAACAACAGACAGGCTGCCTGGGCCGGCGCAGCCGTGGGCTTCGGGCTGCAGGCCACCATCGAGATCATGGATGGCTTCAGCGCGCAATACGGCTTTTCGGTGCCCGACCTGGCGTTCAACACCCTGGGTGCCGGTGCTTTCCTCGTGCAGCAACTGACGTGGGAAGAGCAGCGCATCGTGTGGAAGGTGTCGAACAGCTATCCGCGCTATCCCGATGTGTATGTGGCGCCCGATGATGGCAGTGGACCGCCGATGCGGCTGTCGGAGCGGGCGGCGGAGCTGTACGGCACCGGCATGGCCGGCCGCTTCATCAAGGACTACAACGGCATGACGGTCTGGGCTTCTGTCAACCTTTCCGCTTTTGCTTCCGCAAAAAAAGGATTGCCGCCCTGGCTCAACCTGGCCGTGGGCTACGGCGCGGAAAACCTGTACGGCGGCTATAGCAATGCCTGGCCTGCCGACGATCCGCGCTATTTCCTGCCCGAAGACCGGTTCCCGCGCTACAGCCAGCTTTACGTGTCGCCCGACATCGACCTGACGCGCATCCCCACGCGCAGCCGACTGCTCAAGCTGTTGTTTGGTGCCATCAACTTCGTCAAAATACCGGCGCCAGCGCTGGAGCTCAACACGCTGGGCGAGCTGCGCTGGCACTGGCTGTACTGGTGAGTCGATTTTTTGGGGCCTAATCCACACAACCGGCTGAACGGCATGGCGTGGTGCGGAAGTTGCGTACGGTTCCCTTCTTATAGTTCGCCCGTTGCCGGCTCGTCTTCGGGCTGTGGCGCAGCTGCAGGTGCCGCCATCTGAAATACCTGAGGCATGCGCCGCGGCAAGATGGTGCGGGCAAGTCCTTCGGGCGGGAAGAAACTGATGCCCATTTGTGTGCCGGAAGGCAGCAAGCGGATGTATTTGCCGGCAGGCACATAGACGATGGTGCGTACCTGTTGGGCGCGCCACTGCTTGCCTTCCTCCAGCCGGTACCACGGCGACAGGCGCACGGCATCGGGCCGTAGCTGAAACGGATAGTCGATGTGGAAGGCGTTGGCCCGGGCCGCGGCATCGTGGCTGCCGCGGGCCTCTGCTTCCACCACCACCCGCAGCGTGTCGTCGGGCGAGGGCATGACCGACAGGGATACGAGGCCGAGATAGAGGTCGCCGTCGTGGTATTGCACGGCCTCGTCAACCTGCAGCGCCAACAGATGCTCGCCGGCAGGGGGCCAGGCTTGCAGCTCGATGTCGATGGTGTCGGCTACAGGGGCGACGCTGGCTTCCTTCAGGCGCACGCGCGCCTCGTCCTGGAACTCTTTGGCCATCAGCCAGCCCGAAGAGACCTGGCCCGCGATGCTGAAAATCCAGGCCATGGTGAGGGCTGCGGCCAGGCCGCCATGGATGCGCGTGTCGAACATGATGCGCATCAGCCACATGACGAGGAAGAACAGTGGCACCCCGATGAACACCAGCAAGCTGACGAATGCCAGCGTGGGCCACCACGACACGATGGGGGCAAGGAAGGCGATGACGGGCATGAAGGCAAAAGCGCCGATGAGCGTGCCGGCCCATGCCACCGACAGGGCCACCACGAGAATCAGTCCCACTGCGATGAAGAGGCCGCGAAAGGCGCGCAACAGCCACTGAATGGCGCGCCGCAAAGCCGGACCGACGGTGTACAGCGCCTCATTGAGGTGGTTGGTGGCTACGCTCGCTGCCGTCCGGACTTTTTTTTTCCACCCCAATCTTCTTTGCCCAGCTCTTCGGCAAACTCGGAGACGCGCTTGCTGAGCTGGCTCATCTCTTCTTCGATGATCTTGCCGATGTTCGACACGTTGATGGGCTCGCCGCGCATGGCCAGGCGATCACTGGCCGTCTTGGCTTCGGGCACGATGATCCACAGGATGATGTAGAGCGGGATGCCAAAGCCACCCGAAAGGGTAAACAGCACGAACGCCAGCCGCACCCAGATCGGGTCTTCGATGCCCAGGTAGGCCGCCAGGCCCGAGCAGACACCCCCCAACACCTGATCGTCGGGATCGCGGAACAAGCGGCGGCCCGTGCGCCAGCGCGGCTGGGCGCCCGCGTCCTGTTTGCCGGAAGGCGCAGCGTCCCCCTCAGCAGCGGACTCGCCTTCGGCCTCGAACACCTCGGGCGTGCCCATGATGCGTATGGCTTCCTGCACGTCTTTCATCGTAACGATCTGGCGGTGGCCCATCGACTCGCGGAACAGCTCGGCCAGGCGCGCCTCGATATCGGCCGTGATTTCCTCATAGCCTTCCGAGTTGCGAAAATGGCTGTGGATGGCGGCCAGATAGTCGCGCAGCGCCTCATAAGCGTCTTCATCGATGATGAAGGGCATGCCGCCCAGGTTGATGTGGATGACTTTATTCATTGTCGCTTGTGGTTTGTTGAAGGTGACGTGTGCTTTCTTCGACGGCGTGGACGAGGCCGTTCCAGTTGAGTAGCAATTGGTTGAGAAACTCGCGGCCTTTCGGGGTGATGTGGTAGTATTTCCGGGGCGGCCCGCTCGTGGATTCGCGCCACGTGTAGTCGAGCAGCCCGGCATTCTTCAGCCGCGTGAGCAAGGGGTAGAGCGTGCCTTCCACCACGATGAGCTTTGCCTCCTTGAGCGACCGGATGATGTCGGAAGGATAGGCCTCACCTTTGGAAATGATGCCCAGGATGCAAAGCTCCAAAACCCCTTTGCGCATCTGTGCTATGGCGTTTTCGATCTTCATGTCGCAAAGATAAGACAACGACAAGGTACTATGCAATGCAAAGTACTTGCCTTGGAATAGTAATTTCTATGAACAGGTAGCTGTTGGCGACGAAAAGGCGCGTAGCGCGGATAAACGAATGGTACTCGGCGCAGCCTGCAGACGCAGATAGACGCAGTTTGAACGCAGCTTTGCAGCAGATTGGGCGGTGCTTTTCCTCACCTGCCGGCAAGCAACGTCCTGTTGCTGCGGAAGGATAGATTGTGAAACTTTTTTTCACAGGGGTCTTTTCTGATAAAAAGAAATGGCTTTATCTTTGCGTCGCTATTTTGAGCAGGGTACAGACCCATGGTGTAACGGCAGCACAGCGGATTTTGGTTCCGTTAGTCCAGGTTCGAATCCTGGTGGGTCTACGACCAGCAACCCCGTCGGTTTTCCGGCGGGGTTTTTTTGTTTCATCCTTCTTTTGCGTGGGCCGACCACAGTCCCAGCTCTTCGAGCTTCCAGAAGGCGCGCACCAGCGCGCTGAAGCTGTGCGGATGGATGAACTTGCCGGCACGCACCATGCGCCACACCTCATCGAGCGCATAGCGTTCCACGCGGATGTCTTCGGCATCGTCGAGGTCGAGGGCGTGGGTGGGGCGCGCGTCGAGCACGAGGAAGTGGTGGATGTAGCTGTCCATGAAAACGGGGTTGGCGGCCACCTTGCCCAGGTAGTGGAAGGTGTGGGCGGTGTGGCCCGTTTCTTCCTGCAGTTCGCGCGCCATGGCCGTTTCGGGTTTTTCGCCTGGTTCGAGCAGGCCGCCCGGCACTTCGAGGATGTGGCGCCCGATGCCGAAGCGAAACTGGCGCGTGAGCACCACCTCGCCCTCGGTAGTGAGCACCATGCCGTTGACCGAGTCGGCCGATTCGACGATGGTGACGCGCACGTCCTTGCCGTTGCGCGGATTGCGCATCCAGTCGAAGCGCGTGCGGAAGATGGTCATGTCCATGCCCGGCTCCGAGCGCAGCAGTTGCCACTCGGTCTGTGCAGGTTGGTCTTTGCGTTTCAAGGTCCGTTCTTTTTGCGGTAAGGGAAAATCACAGCGCCGACGACAGTGCGCGGGCGCGTTGCAGGAGGGCGTCGCGTTTGCTTTCGAGCGCGTCCAGCGGCAAGGTGTCGGGCGCTGCTTCGCCATTTTCCACGCGCACCTTCAGCGTTTCAATGCGGTTGCGCCACTGGCGCCAGGCGCCTTCCAGGGAGTCCACTTTTTCCGAAAAGGCAATCTCGTCGGGCATCAGTGCGCGCCCCTGTATCTGGATGCTGTTGCGCAGTTGCACGAGGTCTTCCATCAGGGTGTCCAGCAGTTGCGGGGCGGCCAGTGCCTCGAGGCGGGCAGCAGCGTCGCCACTCTCGTGGCGCGGACAGGCGGTCCACACCAGTGCGAGCAGAAGGAGCAGGAAAACCGTTCTCATGGCGCTCATTTTTATTTATACTCAACGCAATTCGGTTTGGGAATTATTGACGATAGTCAATGGACGATAGACGATGGACATTTTTGATTGAGCAATCGAGGAACCGAAGAATCGAGGATTTGACAAAAAACTGATAATCAGCAAGAAAAACTTTAAACTTTAAACTCTAAACCCTGAACATCTTTGCAGCCGGTTCATTTTCGGGCTGCGCGATCATCTATTCAAGGATACCACCAATTCGGTGTAATCGGCAGCTCTTGGCGCTTCATCACAATGTCACTCCTTCGCTCTGTTTCTCCTTTCTCCTTCGCTCCATCTCTCCGTCGCTCCATAACTCCTCACTCACGCTCAGCCATTGGCCCTCCTCAGGCTGTGCCAGACCGGGCTGTGCCGGCGCGTTACCTTTGCCGGGCAAAGATGCAGGCATTCGCACACATATGGCGCAGTCTGGCGGCGGCCGCTCCATCTGTGTGAACCGTACAGCCACGGCGTGCACCGTGGCCCGGCCGCCGACGAACCCGGCCGCAATGTTACGCTGCGGTTAAAGTGGACCTTCGGCAAGGTGGATTCCTGAAACTTTTTGTCATTTCCCCCATCGAAAAAAGAAAAACAGCGACCATGAAATACCGCATTGCACTCATCCTCGCCGTTGCACTCATCTGGAGCAGTTGCGAGAAAGATTCGAACGACAACGTGGTGGACAACGAACAGGAGCTCATCACCACCGTCACCCTCACCTTCAAGGCACCCGATGGCGGTACCGAAGACTTCAGCGTGCGCGATGTGGACGGCACGGGAGGCGAGCCGGCCGTGGCTGACGACATCAGCCTTTCGGCAAATACCACCTACGAGCTGTTCGTCAAATTCCTCGACGAATCGGACAGCACCCGTGTGGTCGACTTGACCGACGAGGTGCGCGCCGAGGATACCGACCACCTCGTCTGTTTCATGACCACAAGCGAGATTCCGACGCCCGAACCTGCCGACTACGACGCCAACGGCGACGTGCTGGGCCTCGAAGCGACCATGACCACGGGCGCGCCCGCTCTCGGCTTCCTGACCGTGCGCCTCAAGCACCTGCCCGACAAGGGCGCACCCGATCCTTGCAGCACGGGCGAGACGGACGTGGAGGTGAGCTTCCTGGTGGAAGTGAAGTAAATCGCGCCTCATGGGCGCGCGTCGGGATGCGGCACCAGCGGCATCCCGACTTTTTTCCAAAGAGGCGGAAATGAAAGCCTCATCCCTCGTCCACCGCAGCGCACCTGGCGCGCACATGCTGCATTTTGCAGCAGGCGCCCTATCTTGTAGGCATGCTGATGGTCTTGGCATACGTCGCAGCGGGATATGGTGCGCTCTGCGCCGTTTTCTGGTTTTTCCAGCACTACTTCTTTTTCCGGCCCGAGCTGTTGCCGAGCACCTTCGCCTATCGGTATGATTATCCATTCGAGGAGGTGCACTTCGACATGCCCGATGGCGGCTACATCAACGCCCTGCACTTCCGGGTGCCCAATGCGCTGGGCGTGGTGTACTACCTGAAGGGCAACTCGCGCAGCCTGAAAGGGTGGGGCAAGTTTGCGCGCGACTTCATCGGCAACGGCTACGACTTTTTCATCATGGACTATCGGGGCTTTGGCAAGAGCCGCGGTCGCCGCAGCGAAGCCACCCTCTACGCCGACGCCCAGGCGGCCTACGACTGGCTCAGGGCGCGCTACGGCGAGGAGCACATCGTGGTGTACGGGCGTTCGCTGGGCAGCGGCATTGCGGCGCGCGTGGCGGCCGACAACCGGCCGCGCATGCTCATTCTCGACTGTCCGTACTACAGCTTCCGCTATCAGGTGGGCCGCTTTGGCTGGTGGCTGCCGCTGCGCTGGTTGTTGCGCTATCAGATGCCTACCTGGCGCTACCTCGATCGGGTGCGTTGCCCCGTGGCTATCCTGCACGGCACACGCGACCGCCTGATTTCTTTTGCGCAAAGCGAAATGCTGGTTCGCGCCTCTGGTGGGCGCGCCCGCCTCATTCCCATCGAGGGGGCACACCACAACAACCTGCCCGCCTTTGCAGCCTATCACGAGCACCTGCACGAGCTGCTCAAGGCAGCGGCTTCATCTCAGGCATGACGGCCCAGAAAGTCGGCAAGTATGCCGATGTATTCGTCCGGACGGTTGAGATAGCCGAAGTGGCCGGCCGCGTGGAGCGTGTGTACCTCGGCCTGCGGCCAGGCTTCTTTGAGTTGCTTGCGCAAAACGGGTGGCACCAGCGGGTCGTTGTCGGATTCGACGATGCAGACGGGCAAGGCGGGGTCGGTCTGGAGGGCGAAGGGCTCGAGCACGGTGCGCGCGCGTGCGATGACATGTGCCTTGCGCATGCGGCCGCAGTACTGCTCGAAGAGCATGGCGCGCACCAGCTCGGAATGGCCGGCGGCAGGGTAAATCATGCGTTCGGTGTGGCGCCGCATCTGCGCCATGATGAGGCCTTCCGGCAACAGAGGGAGCAGGGGCAGCAGCCAGCGGTTCTTGCGTGGCAACAGCTCGTTGGGCGGGAACGTATTGCCCAGCACGGCGGCGCGGAAGCGCTCGGGCCGCGTGCCGACGAGGTATTGTGCCAGATAGCCGCCCATCGAGGTGCCGACTACCGCCGCCCGATCCATGCCGGCAGCGTCCATCAGTGCGAGGATGCCGCGCGCACAGCCCTCGAGGCCGACTACGGGCGGACAGGTCATGGCCAGCAGCCGAAAGCGGTCTTGCAGCGCTTCGATGGCCGGCCACCAGAAGTCGTAGGCGCCGGCCATGCCGTGCAGCAACACCACGTGGCGCGGTCCTTCGCCTGCGACGATCCACTGCCATTCGTGGCCGTCGAGGTGCAGACTGCGGGGCGGATGGTTTTTGCGAAAGCGAAAAAGGCGCTCGCGCACTTCAGCGGGCACGCGGACAAAGAGGTTGTTGCAGGGGTGGTTTTTGCGAAAGCGAAACATTAGCGGATGTTTTGCTTGCAAAGAAAAGATTCATGCCGTACTGCAAAACGGGAAAAGGCGGGGCTGCCTTCAACTTTTCAGCGTCGCCGCCGCCTCGATCTGCTGCCACACTACTTCGGCCGCGCGATCCCAGGTGAACTTGCGGCGCTGCACGCGGCCGTGGGCCACGAGGCGGGCGCGCAGGGCGTCGTCCTGCCACAGGCGGGCCATGGCGCGTGCGATGGCCTCCACGTCGGTGGGGTCGACGAGCAGGGCGGCCTTGCCGGCCACCTCGGGCATAGAGGAAACGTTGGAAACGATGAGAGGCACGTCGCAGTGCATGGCTTCGAGCAGGGGCACGCCGAAGCCCTCGAACAGCGAGGTGTAGGTCAGGCCCAGGGCGGCGCCGGTGATGGGGGGCAGCTCGTTTTCGTCGAGATAGCCGAGGAAGACGATGTCGTCGCGGTGGGTGGCCCGTTCCCAGGCGGTGCGTACAGGGCCGGTTTGCCAGGCAAAACGGCCGCCGATGAGCAGCTTGACGGGCGCGCCCGTCATTTTGCGGAAGCGGTCCCATGCCTCGATGAGGCGATGCACGTTCTTGCGCGGATGGACGGCGCCGACGAAGAGGAAGTAGGGCTTGCCATCGGCATAGCGGTCGCGCACGGCCTGTTTTTCGTTTTCCGAAAGGGGCCTGAAAATGGGGCGGCAGCCGTTGCAGGCCACGGCGATGCGCTCGGGCTCGAGGGGGAAAGCCGCGAGCAGGTCGCGGCGCGTGTATTCCGAGACGGTGACGATGCGGTCGGCGCGGCGCACGAAGCGCGGCGTGAAGTGCTGGTAGTACATCCGATGCGCCCACGGCACCTGCTCGGGAAAGTGGCGCCAGGCCAGGTCGTGGATCACCAGCACCGTCGGTACAGGCGTGCGCAGCGAGCAGAAGTTGTCGGGCGAGAGAAAGACGTCGGCGCCCCATCGGCGCAGCGCCCGCGGCACCGCCCCCTCGAACCACGCCACGAACAGCAGCGGATGGCGCGCCGGCGGGAACAGCCGCAGCGGCTGCACGTGGCCGGCCGGCACAAAGTCGGGATGCCAGGGCCGGTCGAACAGAAAGAGGAACTCGTGCTCGGGATGGGCGGTCACCAGCCGGCGCGCCACCTCCCACGTGAAGTGGCCAATCCCTTCGAGGCGGCCCTTGAGCAGGAAGCGCGTGTTGATGGCGATGCGCATGGGGCTGGCTGCTTTGCTTACAGCTCGCTGGTGAAGTGGAAGTGGATGTCGGGATGGTTTTCCTGTGCCATCTTGAGCATCCAGGGCGACTCGGCCAGGTACACCAGGCGGCCGTGCTTGTCGCGCGCCAGGTCTTTGTGGCGACGCTTGACGAACTCCGCGAGCGCCGCCTCGTCTTCGGCCGTGACCCAGCACGCCTTGTGCAGGTTGACGGGCTCATAGCGCACCCTGGCGCCGTATTCGTGCTCGAGGCGGTACTGGATGACGTCGAACTGCAGGGCACCCACCACCCCGATGATCTTGCGGCCGTTGTCTTCTTTGATGAAGAGCTGGGCCACGCCTTCGTCCATGAGCTGGTCGAGGCCCTTCTCGAACTGCTTGTACTTCATGGGGTCGGCATTGTCCACGAAGCGGAAGATTTCGGGCGAGAAGCTGGGCATGCCCTTGAAGTGCAGCACTTCGCCTTCGGTGAGCGTGTCGCCGATCTTGAAGTTGCCGCTGTCGTACAGACCGACCACGTCGCCGGGCCAGGCCTCATCGACCACTTCCTTGCGCGCCGCCATGAACGAGGTGGGGTTGGAAAACTTCAGGTTGCGCCCTTGCCGCACGTGGTAGTAGTTGGTGTTGCGCGCGAACTTGCCCGACACGATGCGCACGAAGGCGATGCGGTCGCGGTGGCGCGGGTCAATGTTCGCGTGGATCTTGAACACGAAGCCCGTAAACTTCGGCTCGTGGGGGTGCACGACGCGCTCTTCGGCCTGGCGGGGCTGGGGCGCAGGCGCGATCTCGACGAAGCAGTCGAGCAGCTCGCGCACACCGAAGTTGTTGATGGCCGAACCGAAAAAGACGGGCGACAGCTCGCCTTCGAGGTAGGCCTCGCGCGAGAAGGCCGGATACACCTCCTCGATGATCTCTACCTCTTCGCGCAGCGTGTCGGCCAGCGATGTGCCTACGTGCGCGTCGAGCTGGCCATCCGACAGGTCATCTATGCGGACGGTGTCTTCTTCGGTCTGCTTGCCGTGTGGGCGGAACAGCACCAGGTTCTGCTCGTAGAGGTTGTACACGCCCCTGAAGCGCTGCCCCATGCCGATGGGCCACGACAGCGGACGCACGCGCAAGCCCAGCTCCTGCTCGATCTCGTCGAGCAGGTCGAAGCCGTCCTTGCCCTCGCGGTCCAGCTTGTTGATGAAGACGATGACGGGCGTTTTGCGCATGCGACATACCTCCACCAGGCGGCGCGTCTGCTCCTCGACGCCCTTGGCCACGTCAATGACCACGATGACGCTGTCCACGGCCGTGAGGGTGCGGTAGGTGTCTTCGGCAAAATCCTTGTGGCCCGGCGTGTCGAGGATGTTGATCTTGCGGCCCTGGTATTCGAAGCCCATCACCGAGGTGGCTACCGAGATGCCGCGCTGCTTTTCGATCTCCATGAAGTCGGATGTGGCCGTCTTCTTGATCTTGTTCGATTTGACGGCACCGGCCACCTGGATGGCCCCGCCAAACAGCAGGAGTTTTTCCGTCAGCGTCGTCTTGCCGGCGTCGGGGTGGCTGACAATGGCGAAGGTGCGGCGGCGCGCAATCTCGTTTTTCATCTGAGGGCTGGCCTTGGCGTAGTGCGCGTCGGCCTGCAGCGTTTCCGTTTTTTCCATAATCGTTTGCGTGGCCTTGCCGACTGTCCTGTGTGCAGCAGTCCATGTGATTTTTGCCTTTCGGCAAATGCCGCCCGCAGGCAGCCCACAAACCTGTTTTTCAAAAAGGACTGCAAAGGTACGGCAAATGCCATTTCGCGGGGCGGCGCCCATGCGTACGGCGCACGGGCACGGCGCACCTCGCTCAATCCCGATGCCCTTTGATCCTTCGCATGAACTTTTCAAACGCTTTGCCGTCGATATCGTTGCCTTCGCGCGTCTGCCGGGCCCTGAGCTCGCCATCCACTTCCTCCAGCACGAAGTGGAAGACGTAGTCGCGCTCGCTGTCGAAACTGCGGTTGAGCGAGCCGAAGCGCAGGTCGTTGAGCTGGAGGCGGCCGTCCTGGCGGCGGATGACGTTGAAGTAACCCTTGGAAAACCAGCGCAACGTGCGGATGTCGTGATCGTTTTCGTGGCCGGCCAGCAGGTGATGCCCCTTCGGGATGACCACCAGCTCGGGAATCACGGGCTCGGGGTCGAAAAAAGAGTAGTCGCCCTGGTAGTAGGCCGTGTCGCCTTCGGCCAGGCCCTGCCACAGCCAGTTGTTGAGGATGGTGGGCGCGGTCATGTAGCGTTGGGCCACGATGCCTTCGCGCTGCAACGCCTGCTCGAAGAGCTGGTTCACCTGGTACTTGTGCCAGAAGGTGAAGAGCAGCCAGGCCGAGCTGATGCCGATGCCCAGCCAGTTCCACATGGCCCGCTTGCGGCTTTTGCGCGGCAGCCAGGCCGCCACCACCAGGCACAGCATGAAGGGCACCGTGTAGAGTGGATCGACCACCGAGATGTTGTTGAAGGCCACCTGATAGTCCGAAAAGGGCTGGAAGAGCTGCGTGCCGTAGGGCGTGCACGAGTCGAGTAGCGGATGGGTGAAGATCGACCAGAAAAACAGCCAGGCCCAGTCGGTGGCCGTGGCGCTCACCTCCATGAGCTCGGCCCGATAGTAGCGGCGCCACAACAACCATCCCGTGCCGGCCAGCACCGCCACGCTGATCAGCAGCGTGGGCCGGCTCACTTTACCCGACACCTGCCACGGAATGACGTTGATGGCAAAGACGATGGCTGCCAGCAACAAGAGCCACACCGTCATGGCTGTGGCCTTGTATTTGCCCTTTCGGTAAATGCCGCTCTGGTAGAAGCGGTGGGTGAGCCAGCCGAAGACAAAGGGCGCCACCACCGCAAACAGCAGCGAATGCGTGATGGAACGGTGAAACGCCAGCGCGTCGATCTCGTCCATGAACAGGTTGGCGAATACGTCCAGGTCGGGAATGGTGCCGCCGATGGCTCCCCACAACATGGCCCTGTTGCCCACCTTTTTGCCCAACACGGCTTCGCCCATGGCCGCGCCCAGTGTGATTTGTGTCAGTGAGTCCATTGGTGCGAAGGTGTTGCAAAATTTCTGATCAGGTGACAAAAAATGGACTTCGTGGTTTGTGTTAAATTTGAGAGCGACAAAAAACACAAGCTGTGAAGCTCAATTTTTTACACCCGGATCAGAAACATGACACAGCTTCTGCCTGAAAACGTTCAACCAGTTTTATGCGAGACCTTGCCGAAATCCGTGCCCTCCTTGACGAGCTGGAAAGCCGGCCAGCCGCTGCCCTCGAAGGACAGGACCTTGATTTCAAGGAGTGGAACGCACGAAGCCTGCGCGACGCGGTTGCCTGGCTGGTCGAATCTGCACCGGCGCCTCTCCGCCCCCGGCCATCCGGAACGAGACCGCCGGATCGACTGGGAGGCCGCCAAAACGCGTGTGCTGAGTGTCCTCAAGCAACGGGCTGAGCGGGGCGAACCAGGCTTGAGCAATGCGGAAATCCGCCAGATTACACACATGAACCGGAATCAGGTGGTCCGTCTCATGCGGGAGCTGATGAAAGAGAATCCGCAAATTATCAAGACAGGCGAGCGGCGTTGGACCCGCTATGCGTACGCTATGTGAGTGCGCATAGAAATGCGCATAGAGTGGAATCTATGCACCTCTGCTCATAGAATTTGTTATATATGGACGGGTTGCAAGCTTCCCGGTATTCAGATTTCCAAGGTTGCGGAGGTAACCTGAGCCAAAACCGGCATTCAGGTTCAATGCCATGCCCCGGCCCGGGCACGGCAACCCGGGCATTCCAGCGGTGCGGCCTCAACTTTCAAGCCCTCAGGCCAGATACTTCGCCACGATGGGCATGCGTCGGCCCATGCCGAAGGCCTTGGGCGACACGCGCAACACGGGTGCCGTCTGGTAGCGCTTGAACTCGTTGATGTTGACCATGCGCAGCACGCGGCGCACCAGGCGCTCGTCGTAGCCCATGGCGATGATCTCTGCCGGCCCCTGTCGGCGTTCGATGTACTGGTAGAGGATGGGATCGAGCTGGTCGTAGGGGGGCAGACTGTCGGTGTCTTTCTGGTGGGGCCGCAGCTCTGCCGAGGGCGGCTTTGCGATGATGTTTTGCGGGATGACGCCGCCCAGGCGCTCGTTGAGATATTCGGCCAGCTCGTACACTTCGGTCTTGTACACGTCGCCGATGACCGACAGGCCGCCGCACAGGTCGCCGTAGAGGGTGCCATAGCCCACGGCCATCTCGCTTTTGTTGGTGGTGTTGAGCAGGATGGGGCCGTACTTGTTGCTGAGCGCCATGAGCAGGGTGCCCCGGATGCGGGCCTGCAGGTTCTCTTCGGCCACGTTGAAGGGCGTGGCCCAGAAGTGGGGCTCGAGCGACCGCATGTACTGCTGGTAGATGGGCTCGATGGGGATGAGGTCGTACTGCACGCCCAGGTTTTGCGCCAACTGGCGCGCGTCGGTCACCGAGCCTTCCGACGAGAACTGCGAGGGCATCAGCAGCACGCGCACGTTTTGGCCGCCCAGCGCTTCGGCGGCCAGCACGGCCGTCACGGCACTGTCGAGGCCGCCCGACAGGCCGACGATGGCCTGGCGAAAGCCCAGCTTGTGGAAGTAGTTGCGGATGCCGGTGACCAGTGCGTCGTGGATCAGCGGAATCTTCTCTTTGGGCTGTTCGCGCTGCACGCCGCCCTGCATCACCTCGTCCAGGTCATAGACGCGCACGCCTTCTTCGAAATAGGGCATCTCGTCGAAGATGCGCCCATCGGGCGCGGCCACCATGCTGCCCCCGTCAAAGATGATCTCGGTCTGTGCACCCACGTGGTTGACGTAGAATATGGGCAGCCCGTACCGGGCTACGTTGGCTTTCAGAATGCGGATGCGCTCGGCGGCATGCGTGTAGTCGAAAGGCGAGGCCGACAGGTTGAGCACCAGGTCGGGCTGCTGTGGCATCAGCTCGTCGAGTGGGCAGCGCGTGTAGAGCGGATTCTCGTTGCCGATGTTCCAGATGTCTTCGCAGATGGTCAGCGCAATGCGCTTGCCGCGAAACGCGACCACCTGCCAGCGCGATGCCGGTTCGAAGTAGCGGTACTCGTCGAAGATGTCGTAGGTGGGCAGCAGCGTCTTGTGCTGGACGGCCTTGACGCATCCGTCTTCGAGGAAGAAGGCCGAGTTGTAGAGGTCTTTTCCTTCGGGCACAGGGTTGCGGCTGGGCGAGCCCACCACGATAGCGATGCCGTCGGCGGCGCGCGCCAGCGCCTCGACCGAATCTTCGGCCAGGCGGATGAAATCGTCGAACTCCAGAAAGTCGCGCGGCGGGTAGCCCGTTGTGGCCAGCTCGGCAAAGACGATGAGGTCGGCACCCATGCCTTTGGCCTGATCCACGGCATCGAGCATTTTCTGCAGGTTGCCCGAAAAGTTGCCGATGTGATAGTTGAGTTGGGCCAGTGCGATTTTCATGTGCTGTCGTTTGTGTGGACGCGTCGTCCGTGTAAGGTAGGGACGTTGCATGAACGTCCCTTTTGCGCCGCAAATGTAGAGACGTTGCACGCAACGTCCCTTTTGTGGCGCAAATGTCGTAGAGACGTTGCATGCAACACCTCTACGACGACGATAACGACGAGCGCCTGTAATCTTTGGGCAGGTGGCGCAACAACTGGCGGCGGAAGAGGTGATAGTCCACCGTGATGGTATGGCGCGGCGTATCGAGCTGGCGGTAGTGTGGGCGCTTCAGCTCGCGCTCGATGCGGCGGCGGATGTCGGCGGGGCGCTGCCACTTGCCCGCAATCTCGCGCGCCATGATCTTCGACTGCAGCTCGGCGCCGGGCCAGATGCAGCCCAGGGGCTGGAACAGCCCGATGAAGTACAGGTCTTCGTAGTCGGGGTGCATCATGCGCAGGTAGAGCGGCACGGGGCCTTCGCTGTAGTCGATGAACGACTTGTCGAAGAAGGGGTGCGAGATGCGGTAGCCGGTGCAGGCAATGACCGTGTCGTATTCCTCGACGCGGCCGTCTTTGAAGTGTACCTTGTATCCCTCGAAGCGGGCCACGTCGGGCCGCGGATGCACCTTGCCGTGCCGGATGCGGTACAGCAGCTCGTCGTTGATGGTGGGGTGCGTCTGCCCGAATCTGACGTCCACGGGCGGCAGGCCGTACAGCTCGTTGGGGCCTTGCAGCACCCGGATGATGAAGTCGCTGAGGCGCGCGCGGATGGGGATGGGCAGCCAGGCCAGCTTTTCGCCCACCACGTCGGAGGGCTTGCCCATGATGAATTTGGGCAGGATGCGGTAGCCGCGCCGCCAGCTAATGGCTGTAAAGGCACTGACGCGACTGGTCTCTACGGCCACGTCGCAGGCCGAGTTGCCGCCGCCGATGACCAGGATGCGCCTTCCGGCAAATGGCGCCGCCCGCTTGTACTGATGCGCGTGCAGATATGCGCCCGCAAACTCGCCCGGGTAGTCGGGCCAGCGCGGATCCCAGTGATGGCCGTTGCACACCACCAGGTGGGTGAAGCGCTCCTGCCACTCGCGGCCGTTGCGCCGCAGCGTCACTTCCCAGTCGCGGTCACCATGGCGGGTGCAGTGCACCACCTCGGTGCGAAACTCGATGTGGTCGTACAGGCCGAAGCGGCGCGCATAGGCCTGGAAGTAGCGGCGCAGGTGGTCGTGTGAAGGATAGTCGGGCGTGTCGGGATCGAACTCGTCGAAGGTGAAGTCTTCGTACTGCGACAGGGTGCGCGAGCTGATGATGTGGGTGGTCTCGAACACGCTCGAGTGCCCTTCCTTGTCGGAGAAGATCCAGTTGCCGCCTACGTCCTCCTGTCGGTCGTAGGCTACGGCATCGAGGCCTTCGTCGAGCAGGTTCTTCAACGCCGTGATGCCCGAAGGGCCGGCGCCGATCACACAAATGCGGGTGTGCATGGCAGTCGGGTTTGTTCGTGGAGCAAGGGAGCGGCGGCCAATATAGCAAAACCGGTGTGGGCAGCCGGGCCGTGCATTTCTCCACGAGGAGCAGTTGCATTGGTGGAATTTTGGCGAAAGCCGGTAGAAAATGCCAGCCAACATGCAGAGTTGTTGCTATCTTCCCGAAGTGTTATGCCAATAATCCAAAACAAAGCGTGTTATGAACCAGGCAAAATGGATCACTACGGCCATCATCGCGTTTGTCGTGCTGATCGTCATCCTCATCTTTTCGAATGCCACCTTTTTGACCATTCCGCCGGGCCACAAGGGCGTGCTGTTTCGTCCCTTTGGCGGAGGCCTCGACAAGGAACGCATTTACGACCAGGGGTTCCACGTCATTGCGCCCTGGAACACCATGTACGTCTATGACGTGCGCATCCAGGAAGCTTTCGAGACGATGGAGGTGTTGTCGCGCAATGGTCTGAACATCAAGGTGGATCTGTCGTACCGCTACCAGCCCATGCCCGACAAGATCGGCTACCTGCACGACGAGATCGGTCCGGACTATCACCGGCGCATCGTCATTCCCGAGATCCGGTCGGCTACGCGCGAGGTGATCGGCAAGTACCTGCCCGAAGAGCTGTACTCGACCAAGCGCGAGGCCATCCAGGACGAGATCTTCGAGCGCACGCAAAAGGCCGTGGCCGAGAAGTACATCATCCTCGACGCCGTGCTCATCCGCGAGGTGACGCTGCCCGAGTCGCTGCAGGAGGCCATCGAGCGCAAGCTGCGCGAAGAGCAGGCCGCCCTCGAGTACGAGTATCGCCTTGAGCGGGAGCGCAAGGAAGCCGAGCGCAAGATCATCGAGGCCAAGGCCAAGGCCGAGGCCAACCGCATCCTCAATGCCAGCCTTACGGAAAATATCCTCAAGGACAAAGGCATCGAAGCCACGCTCGAGCTGGCCAACTCGCCCAACGCCAAGATCGTGGTCGTGGGCGGCAGCGACGGCCTGCCCCTCATTCTCAACAACAACTGATCCGCGGCTGTGCCCCGGGTAGGTCGTGTCCCCGATCAACTGATTTCAAACTGCGTTTTCTGCGGCCGAAGGCTGCGGTTTCAATGGATGAGGAACCGAGTATTTGACAAAATACTGATAATCAACAATAAAAACTTTAAACCTTAGACTTTAAACTCTAAACCCTACACGCAACACCTTTTGCAGCCGGTCCATTTTCGGGATGCGCAATCATCTATTTAAGGACACCACCGCCCCGAGCATGATGGTCCCAAAAAACAGGCGGAGCTTCACGTGGGGCTCCGCCTGTGTCGTTTTTGCCGAAAGGCAGATGATCAGGCTTCCTTCATGAAGGGATAGCGGTAGTCTTTCGGCGGGTTGAAGTTCTCCTTGATGGTGCGCGGCGACACCCAGCGGATGAGGTTGAAGATGGAACCGGCCTTGTCGTTGGTGCCCGAGGCGCGGCTGCCGCCGAAGGGCTGCTGCCCGACGATGGCGCCCGTGGGCTTGTCGTTGATGTAGAAGTTGCCGGCAGCGTGGCGCAGCACCTCGGTGGCCTCGGCGATGGCTTGGCGATCCTGGGCAAACACGGCACCCGTCAGGCCGTAGGGCGAGGTGGTATCGACCAGCTCGAGTGTCTGGCGCCATTGCTTGTCGTCGTACACGTAGATCGTGAGCACCGGCCCGAAGATCTCTTCACACATGGTGCGGTACTTCGGGTCTTTGGTCAGGATGACAGTGGGCTCGATGAAGTAACCTTCCGACTTGTCGCAGTTGCCGCCGATGAGAATCTCGACGTCCTTGTCCTTTTTCGCCTGGGCAATGTAGTTGCTGATCTTGTCGAAGGCGCGCTCGTCGATGACGGCGTTGATGAAGTTGGTGAAGTCTTCGGGCGAGCCCATCCTGAACGAGCGGATGTCTTCGAGCAAGCGCTCTTTCACCTCGGGCCAGAGGCTGCGGGGGATGTAGGCGCGCGAGGCGGCCGAGCACTTCTGCCCCTGATACTCGAAAGCGCCGCGGCTCAGGGCCGTCACCAGGGCCTGCACATCGGCCGAGGGGTGCGCCACGACGAAGTCCTTGCCACCCGTCTCGCCCACGATGCGCGGGTAGCTCTTGTACCTGGTGATGTTGGAGCCGATGGTGGCCCACAGATGCTGGAACACGCGCGTGCTGCCCGTAAAGTGCAGCCCGGCAAAGTCGGGATGCTCGAAGATGATGTCGCCGGCGATGGGGCCGTCCACGATCAGCAGGTTGATCACGCCCGGCGGCAGGCCGGCCGCTTCGAGCACTTCCATGATGACGTAGGCACTGAACACCTGCGTCTCGGCGGGCTTCCACACCACGGTGTTGCCCATGAGGGCGGGTGCGCCCGGCAGGTTGCCGGCAATAGAAGTGAAGTTGAAGGGCGTGATGGCGAAGATGAATCCTTCGAGCGGGCGGTATTCCATGCGGTTCCACGTCAGCGGCGCACTCTCGGGCTGCTCGCTGTAGAGCTGCGTCATGAACTGCACGTTGAAGCGGAAAAAGTCGCACAGCTCGGCCACGCAGTCGATTTCGGCCTGGAAGATGTTTTTGCTCTGGCACAACATCGTGGCCGCGTTCATCTTGGCGCGGTAGGGGCCCGCCAGCAGGTCGGCTGCCTTGAGGAAGATGGCTGCGCGGTCCTGCCACGGCATGTTTTCCCAGTCTTTTTTGGCCTTGAGTGCCGCCTCGATGGCCATGTGCACGTGGCTCGAGTCGCCCTTGTAGTAGTAGCCCAGGGTATGCTTCAGCTCGTGGGGCGGATGGATGGCGATTTTGTTGTCAGTCTTGATGCGCCGGCCGCCGATGATCATCGGGATCTCGGTCTGCTTCGATTTGAACTCGGCAATGGCCGCTTTCACGGCGGCCCGCTCGGGCGAACCCGGCTCGTAACTCAGTACCGGTTCGTTGGTGGCGGGAGGAACTTCAAAATAGGCATTCGACATGGCACCTTGTTTTTTGGTGGAGGGAATGTGCTTTCGCAAAATGAATCTCTACAGCAGGCAGCATTGTTTTTTTCGCCTTTCGGCAAATACTGCCCGCCAATCCGCCGCAAAGGTAAGGCTTCGGCATCGAGGCGGCGATGAGGGATGTCAATGGACGGAACACGATGGCCGTCAGAATCAACGCAATTTGGCTGGGGATTTTTGACGATGGTCAATAGTCAATAGACGATGGACTATGGACGATGGACATTTTTGATTGAGCAATCGAAGAACCGAGGAATCGAGGAACCGAGGATTGAGGCCCCTGAAAAAAACCAAAATCTCACGCAACGACTTGTTCCGACTCGTCGGGAGCCCGTCCCCGGCAAACCGGAGCTTGTTCCGATTTGTCGGAAGCAGGCTCCGACTCAAGTCGGGAACGCAACGATTCGCAATGTGTTTTTTGTTTTAATTCAGCTTGTTATTTATGGTGTTACGCGTCATCCCGACCAAAGTCGGGGTTGTCACGCACTTTTTTCAGTGCGCTCCTTCCTCACTCCATCACTCTGTCACTCCATCACTCCATCGCACCCTCGCGCCATCTCATGCCCGCGCCTTTTCGGCCACCACCACGTGCCTGCCACCATGCCGACGAAGCTGGCGCCCAGGCCGTAGAGCAAAGGCGGGATTTCGGTGCCGAGCACTTCACAGGCGATCCACACCACCATGCCTGCCATGATCGAGCTGAGCGCGCCCGGGGTAGAGGCCTTTTTCCAGTAGATGCCGGCCGTCAGGGGCACGAACAGCGACACGAGCGTCAGCGTGCTCGACTGGCCCACCAGCTCGTAGATGTCGCTTTGCCACATGGCCATGAACGCCGAAGCCACGGCAACCACGACCACGTTGAGGCGCATAATGCGCAGCAGGCGTGCGTCGCTTACGTCTTTGAGCATCGGGCGTACGATGTTTTCGCCCAGCACCGTGGCCGGCGCCAGGATGGCTCCCGAGGTGGTGCTCAACACCGCCGAGAGCAACGCGCCGAAGAAGAGCACCTGCACGAGCAGGCCGGCGTGCAGCATTACGATCTGGGGCAGCACGGTCTGCGCGTCGGCCGCCTGTTCCAGCTCGGGATAGAGCTGGTGGCCGGCCAGGCTGATCAGCAGGGGCAGCATGCCGATACTCAGGTACATGATGCCGCCCAGGTACGAAGCGCGCACGGCCGTCGTCTCGTCGCGTGCCGACATCACGCGCTGGAACACGTCCTGGCCGGGAATGCTGCCCAGGCCGATGGTGATCCATGCCGCCACGTAGTGGGCCAGGTCGTGCAACGTGGGTTCGGGAAAGAAGCGGAAAAAGCCGTCGGGCGTGCGGGCGATCACCTGCTGCAGGCCCCCGGCATCGCTGACGAGCTGTGTGGCCAGGGCTACCAGGCCCGCCACGATCATTACCGTCTGCACGAAGTCGGTAATCGATACGGCCCACATGCCGCCGATGTAGGTGTAGATGACCACGATGAGTGTACAGAGCCAGATGCCCCAGCCTATGGGCAGACCGACCAGCACCTGCATCACGATAGCCAGTGCCACGAGCTGGGCGGCAATCCAACTGAAGAACGAAGGTACCATGAACACGGCCGAGAGCACCTCGGTGCGGCGGTCGTAGCGGATGCGGAAAAAGTCGTTGAACGTCAGTATTTTCAGGCGGTATAGCGGCCGCGCATAGAAGGCCCCGACCAGAATGAGACACAGCGCCGCTCCGAACGGGTCCTCGATCACGCCCAGCAGCCCCCGCTCCAGAAACTCCGACGAAGCGCCCATGATGGTCTCCGAGCCGAACCAGGTGGCAAACAGAGCCGAGGCGGCCACGATCAGGGGCATGCGCCGGCCGGCAAGCGCAAAATCCTTTGCCGTGTGCACCTGGCGCGAGGCCTGGTAACCGATGGCGATGGTACCCAGAAGGTAAAACACTACAAAAGCGAGGAGCATGAGGCGTCTCGTTTTGCAAGATGTTGCCCGGCACGGTGCAGACGGCGCGTTCCGTTTGCCCGGGGCCTGCAATAATGCATATTTTGCGGCAGCTACAGGAGCCCTGCGCAACATTCGACACCCGCAGTCGTAATATCCAGCGTCACAACCGGCGATTTACAGGCACAGGCAAATGAATCTTGCATGGCATCACGAATGAAACCCAATCAGCAGTTGCTCGTCGCGGCCGTCGTGGCCATCCTCATCCTGCTGGTGCTCAACGTGTTTTTGCTCTATACCAAATTCAAACAAGACAAGACCATCAAGACGCAACGCACCGAGCTGGACGAGGTGACGCGGCTGAAGTCCGAGCTCGAAAAGCAATACTTCGAGGCGCTGGCCGAACTCGAAGGGCTGCGCGGCACCAATGAAGAGCTCAACACCCTCATCGAACAGCAAAAAAAGGAACTGCTGCAGCAAAAGCAGAAGATTGAAGAGCTCATCGGCAACAAGCGCGACCTGATCCAGGCGCGCGAAGAGATGCAGCGCATGCAACAGCAGGTGGAAGCGCACAAACAGCGCATTGCCGAGCTGGAACGCATCAACCGAGAGCTGGCCCGCAAAAACGAGCAGCTCGAAAAGACGGCAGCCGAACTGCGGCAGACGGTCGATCAGGAGCGATCGAAGGCGGCCGAGATCCTGGCCATCCGCGAGCAGCTCGAAGCCGAAAAGCGGCGCTTCGAGGAGGAAAAGCGACAGTTGCTGCGACAGGTGACGCGCGCTTCCGTCGTCATGGTCAAGCAACTGGAAGTGACACCCCTGAAGGTGCGCCGTTCGGGCAAACCCGTAGCGCGCAAGCGCGCCAAGGACATCGATATGCTGAAAGTGTGTTTCGTCACCACAGCCGTCGATGCCTCACTCGTGCAGCCCGGCCCCGAGCGCTTTTACGTGCGCATCGTTTCGCCCGTGGGCGAGACGCTCGGCGCCGACGACGAAGGGGCCGGCACTATCCGGCGTGGCGACACCAACGAAGAAGTGCGCTTCACGCAGGCGCTCGACTACCAATACCAGAACGACGAGGCCGAGCTATGCCTCATCTACGAGCCGACGGCGGCACTTTCGCCCGGCATCTACACCGTGCAGGTGTACAACAAAGGATACCTTGCCGGCGAAACGGAGTTTACGCTCAAATGAGCGCGCCATGGGCGGCTCTGCCCTGCGCTTATGTTGAAACCTGCTGATGCTTTCGCAAAAAGGCAGATACTCTGCGTAGCAATCGGCGTTCCGGACAGGCCCGAATTGCTACCTTCGGATCGTCTTCCTTTGCTTCACCTGCAAATACAACCATGATGAAACACAACTACTTCCTCTCCCTCTCGGGGCTGGTGCTGTTCCTTTTGGCCGGTACGCTCCCGGCGCAGGACATCGTGTCGGTCACACACCTGGGGCACCAGAGTGAGGCCGAACTGAAAGCCCGGTTCGGCACCCCGCTCATCGAGTACGGCATCGACATGTACAAGGTGCTGTACACGACGGTAGACGTACACGGCCTGCCCGACACGGCCTCGGGCCTGCTCGTCGTGCCCGACGATCCGGGCAAGGTGTATCCCGTTCTGTGTTATCAGCACGGCACCGCGGTGTCGAAAGACGAGGTGCCCAGCAACGTGACGGGCGACATCCTGCCGCTGCTGTGGGGGGGCCTGGGCTACGTCACTTCGGCGGCCGACTACCTGGGCCTGGGCGCCTCGCGCGGCTTCCATCCCTACGTGCATGCCGCTTCGGAAGCCTGGGCGGCCCTCGACATGCTGCGCGCCGTGAAAGCCTGGATCGCACAGCAGGACGACGTACACATCAACGACCAGCTTTTCCTCACGGGCTACTCGCAGGGCGGCCACGCCAGCATGGCCCTGCACCGCGCCATCGAGCTCGAGCATGCCGACGAGTTTACCGTCACGGCAGCGGCCCACCTGTCGGGGCCCTACAGTATCTCGGGTGTGATGCGCGACCGCATCCTGAGTGAGGCGGAGTACCTGTTTTCGGGCTACATCCCCAACACGGTCATGGGCTACAACGAAGTGTACCAGCTCTACGATAGCCTCGAGCAGGTGTTCAAACCCGAATACGTGCCCTGGATCGAGTTGTACTACGACGGCCAGATCAACCTCATCCAGCTGTCGGCGGCCCTCAATGCCCAACTCATTGCCAGCGAAGGCGCCACCATTCCGCGGCATATGCTGCAAGACACGCTCGTGGCAGCCATACAGACCAACCCCGACCATCCCTTCAACCTGGCGCTGGCCGACAACGATACGCACACCTGGCCTGCCCAGGCACCCACCCGCCTGTACTACTGCACCGCCGACGACCAGGTGCCGTACCTCAACAGCATCGTGGCTGACTCGGTGATGAATGCACTGGGAGCCGAAGACCTGTTTGCCTACGACGTCAGCCCGACGAGCGACCACGGCGAGTGCGTGAGTCCCGCCATCTACAACGCCGCGCTCTTCTTCCAGATCTACCAGCAGATCGGCACCGTGACCGCCACCACGGCCGTCGAGCCGCCGGCACTGAAGGTATGGCCCAACCCCGTCACCGATCGCGTGTTCGTTCAGGGGCTGCCCGAGTCCACCGACCTGCAATTGTTCGACGCCAGCGGCCGCCTGTGTCGCTCGTGGCCGAATCGGCAGGGTGGGGTCGAACTGCCTGTGTACGATTTGCCGAAAGGCATCTATCTCTTGCATGCCACCAGCGCCCACTACCGCTGGCACAAACGCATCGTAGTGGACTGATCGCTTCCCTGAAGCGGAAAAGAAGCGGGGGCGCCACGCGGGTGTCCCCGCTATCGCATTTCATCGGATCGCCATCGGCAGCATCAGGGTACGCCAGCTTCGTCGGTTTGTCTATCTTTGCGAACAAATGTTCGTACCCTTAACCTGCCAACCTCGACCGAATATGGCCAGATTTTACCCCTTGCGCGTGGCGGAAGTGCGCCGAGAGACTGCCGATTGTGTCAGTGTGTGCTTTGACGTTCCGAAGGAGCTTGTCGAGACCTTTGCCTGGCGCCCGGGCCAGCATCTGACGTTGCGACACGAAGTGGATGGCGAAGAGCTGCGCCGCACGTATTCGCTCTGCAGTGCGCCGCATGAAGGCGAATGGCGCATTGCCATCAAGAAAGTGGAAGGCGGCCGGTTTTCCACCTGGGCCAACGAACGGCTCGAAGCGGGCATGATGCTCGACCTGATGCCGCCCATGGGCAACTTCGTATTGCCGGAAGACTATCGCGGAAAGACATTCGTGGCCTTTGCTGCGGGCAGCGGCATCACCCCCGTAATGAGCATGATCAAAACGGTGTTGGAGACCGACGACCGGGCTGCGTTCACGCTCTTTTACGGCAACCGAACCACCGATTCGATCATTTTTCTCGAAGAGCTGGAGGCGCTGAAAAACAGGCACCTCACGCGGTTTGTGCTGTACCACGTGCTCAGCCGCGAGCATCCCGGCGCCGACCTGTTCTACGGGCGGCTGAGCCCGGAAAAGCTGATGGCTTTTGCCGGCAGGCTGTTCCAGCCCGAAACGACCGACGGCTTTTTCCTCTGCGGCCCTGGCGACATGGCTGCCGCTTTGCGGCAGGCCCTCGTCGAGGCACTCGAGGTGCCGGCCGGCCAGGTGCATCAGGAGCTGTTTACCGTTCCGGGCCAGGAAAAGCGCCCACAGCGGGTGGACGCGAGCAAACTGGCTGCCTCGGCGGTCATCACCGCCACGCTCGACGGTCAGACGTTCGATTTTCCGCTTTCGCAAAAAAGTGAGACCATCCTCGATGCGGCCTTGAAGGCCGGCGCCGACCTGCCGTTTGCCTGCAAGGGCGGCGTGTGTTGCACTTGCAAAGCCAGGGTGCTCGAAGGCGAAGTGGAGATGGACGTCAACTACGGTCTCGAGCCCGACCAGGTGGAAGCCGGCTACGTGCTCACCTGTCAGGCCCATCCACTGACGCCACGCGTGCGCATCAGTTTCGACGATTGAGTGCGTTGCCGCCTCTGCTCATTGCTTTGTTTGACCATAGACCATCGTCCATCGTCCATAGACCATCGTCCATGAGACCACAGCAACCCGAAATCATGACGCCTCGCAAGGAAGAGATCTACCAGGTGGCGGCCCGCCTCTTTCAGGAAAAGGGATACCGCGCCACTTCGGTGCGCGATCTGGCCCGCGCGCTGGGACTGAAGCCCTCGAGCCTGTACAGCCATATCGGCGGCAAGGAAGAGATTCTGCGCAAGATTTGCTTCGACAATGCCGAGCGCTTCCTCGAAGGCATTGGTCGCGTGGAGGCCATGCAGCAGGCGTCGGCTGCCGAGCAGGTACGGGCGCTCATCCGCTTGCACATAGAGGTGGCCCTGCACGACATCACCTCGCTGACCGTCTTCAACGACGAATGGCGCCACATCAGCGAGCCCTGGCTGTCGGCCTTCAAGGCCATGCGGCGCGACTACGAGCGGCGCTTCCGCCAGATCATCGAACGCGGCATCGAGGCGGGCGAGTTCAAACCGCTCAACCCGCACACCATCCTCTACACCATCCTCAATGCCGTGCGCTGGCTCCATTATTCGCATCCGGCCAAGCGCGACATTACGCCGCAACAGCTGGAGCGCGACCTGCTCACCCTGCTCATGGACGGCCTGCTGAAAGAACCGCAGCAATGAAGCACCTCAAACGCCTCCACCACGTGGCGCTGCACGTGGCCGACGTGGCGCGCAGCCGCGCCTTCTATCGCGATGTGCTCGAGCTGGACGAGCTGCCGCGTCCCGATTTCGACTTTCCGGGGGCGTGGTTCGCGCTGGGGCCTGGCTTCGAGCTGCACCTCATCGGTGGCCGTACCGCGCCGGTGCACAGCGCCAGCCGGGGCAATCACTTCGCCATCGAAGTGTCCGACATTGAAGCGGTGGCTGCCTTTTTGCGCGCAAAAGGACTCCACTTTCGCGGACCCAAGACCCGACCCGATGGCGCCTGGCAAATCTTCCTGGCCGACCCCGACGGGCATGTCATCGAGTTTACGCAACTGGTGTGAGGGTTGGGGTTGAGGGTTTTTTATCTTGACGATCAGCGTTTGGTCAAATCCTGAAATCTTCGGTTCCTGAGCCTGCTGAAAAAGTCGCAAAATCATTCAGTTACACAGAGAGCCACTGAGCACACACTGATTTTCACAGAGTTGTAAGAACTGTGTTCAAGCTGTATCTGTCTGCGGCTGAAAGCTGTGGTTTTTGTCCGGACGATGGTCAACAGACCATAGACGATTTTCCGGGCTGATTTGAAGAACTGAAGTTTGAGGCCACTGAAAAAACCCATAGTCTTGCGCAACGACGCTAAAGCTTGTTTCCGGCGAGCCGGAAGACGCAACGATTCGCAATGTGTTTTTTGTTTTAATTCAGCTTGTTATTTATGGTGTTACGCGTCATCCCGAC
>WFYJ01000101.1 GCA_015490175.1 Saprospiraceae bacterium
GATGGTCATTTTGAGATTGAGAGATGGAGCGACGGAGTGACCAGAGCGATGGAGTGAAGGAGTGAGCGAGTGAAGGAGTTAGGAGAGAAGTAGAGAGTGTGAGTGAGCGATTGCGCAAACTGCGCGACAACTGCGTCTTCTGCGGCTGAAAGCTGCGGTTTCAATGAGTGAGGAACCGAAGAACCGAAGAATCGAGGATTTGAACAAATGATTGATAATCAACAATAAAAACTTTAAACTCTAAACTCTAAACCCTCAACACTACACCCTCAACCATTGCAAACAGGATTTCCCAAACCACTTTGATTTGAGTATATAACCTTTTGCCCCCATGACGCTGGAAGAATTTTTTCGCCTCCTCGCCCAACACCCGCTGTGGCTGGTGGGCTACTTCGGATCGCTGCCCCTGCTGGCCTGGGCTACGGCCGACCTCAGTCGCGACAAGGGGCATCTCGACCCCTGGCGCTACGTCTATTCCGTGCTCATTTATCTGAGTGCCGTACCCGGCATCTTCTCGCTGACGCTGAGCCTGTGGGTATTCCTGTTCGAGCGGCGCAGCATCTTCCAGATGGACGTCTATACCCAGATCCTGCCCGTACTTTCCATGGTGGCCACGCTCTTCATCATCAAGCGAAATGTGGATCTGGACTACGTGCCGGGCTTCGACCGCCTCTCGGGGCTGGTCATGATGATCGCGGCCCTGCTCATCTTTTTCTGGATCCTCGACAAGACGCGCATAATCGTCTTTTCCTACATGCCCTTCGGCTACGCCATGCTCATCTTTGCCGGCCTGCTGGCCGTCATCCACTTCGGTTGGAAACGCTTTGCGGGCTGATCTCTGGTTGAGGAAGCGAGGAACCGAGGATTTGAGAGGGGGTTGAGACCGCAACGCGATCTGGCTACCCTCGATTCCACCGATTATACTCAACGCACTCCGGTTTGGGAATTTTCTGACGATAGTCATTTTGAGATGGAGAGATGGAGTGAAGGAGTGAAGAGAGAGGAGAGAGGAGTGAAGAGTGATGGAGCGAGGGAGTGACCGATGGCGCAAACTGCGCGACGACTGCGTTTTCTGCGTCTGAAAGCTGCGGTTTCAATGGATGAAGAATCGAGAAACCGAAGAACCGAGGATTTCACAAAAAACTGATAGTCAATAAAAAATGCACAACGTTCAACCCTCAACACTATACCCTCAACTAATGCAATAGGATTTCCCCAACCACTTTGATTCGAGTATATACCGATTCCACCGGTTACCCCATTTCCGCCAGACAACTTCCCGAACCACTTTTGAGCGCGAGTCGGATCCTGCGCGCCTCACTCTTCTTCCGGCGGCAACAGGTCGGGTCGGCGTTCGCGTGTGCGCTTGAGGGCCTGCTCGTAGCGCCATTCTTCGATCTTCCGGAAATTGCCGGACAGCAGCACGTCGGGCACCTTCCAGCCGCGGAAGTCGGCCGGACGCGTATAGACGGGGGGCGCCAGCAGGTCGTCCTGAAACGAGTCGAACAGGGCCGAGGTCTCGTCGTTGAGCACACCCGGCAGCAACCGCCCCACGGCATCTACCACCACGAGGGCGGGCAGCTCGCCCCCGGACAAGACGTAGTCGCCGATTGAGAGCTCGCGCGTGACGTAGTGTTCGCGGATGCGCTCGTCGATGCCCTTGTAATGGCCCGCGATGAGGATGAGGTTTTCCTTCAACGAAAGCTGGTTGGCGATTTTCTGGTTGAAGGTCTCCCCGTCGGGCGTGAGGTAGATGATCTCGTCGTAGGTGCGCTCGGCCATGAGTGCATCGAGACAATTGGCCAGGGGCTCGGGCATGAGCACCATACCGGCCCCGCCACCAAACTGGTAGTCGTCCACCTGGCGGTAATTGCCGATGCCGAATTCCCTCAGGTCGTGGATGTGCACCTCGAGCAGCCCCTTTTCCTGAGCCCGCTTCATGATGGAATGCTGCAACGGGCTGTGCAACAGTTCGGGCACGACAGAGATGATATCGATGCGCATGAGGCGTTGTTTTTTTTGACGAAAGTCGGAATGTGCGGACCTGACGCGCAAGAGCCGGACCCCACGACGGTGCGGCCCGGCTCTTGTACGCGAAAAAACATTGCATCCAACACTCCTTACTTCTCGATGCCCAACAGCTCGACCTCGAAGATGAGGGTGGCGAAGGGGCCGATCTGCGAGCCGGCGCCGCGTTCGCCATAGGCCAGATTGTAGGGGATGTAGAGCTTCCACTTCGAGCCTACGGGCATCATCTGCAGGGCTTCCTGCCAGCCGGCAATGACGCCGTTGACGGGGAAGGTGATGGGCTCACCGCGCTGCACCGAGCTGTCGAAGACGGTGCCGTCGATGAGGGTGCCGGTATAGTGCACGGTCACCTTGTCGGTGGGGCCGGGCTTGGGGCCGTCGCCCATCTTGATCACTTCGTACTGCAGGCCGCTGGGCGTGGTCTTCACCTCGGGGCGTTCCTTGTTCTTTTCGAGCCAGGCCAGATTTTCCTCTTTAAGGGCCAGCTTCTGGCTTTCCATGTGACGCAGGTACACCTGCTGCGCCTCATCGGGGGTGATGGCCAGGTCGTTGCCATTGACTACGTCTTCGATGGCTTTGGCCAGGGAGGCGGGGTCGAGCTTGCTGAGCCCTTGCGATTTGAGGTTTTGCGCGACCAGCACGCCAACACTGTAACTGAGCGAATCCATTTGTGTGTCCTGATTTTGGGCCTGGCTGGCAAAAAATGCGGCACAGGCAATGAGCGAAAAAATGGTCTTTTTCATTTCTGAAACGTTTTGGAAAGTGAGGCCCAAAGGTAGAAGGAATCGAGGGATACCCAAGGGCCGCGTTTCCTCGGCGCAGAGAAAACAGCCGCACTGGCCAATTGTTGACGTCAGAGCCGACTGCTTTCGCAAAACACTACCGCCCGCGTGCTACCTTTGCCGCAAGGCCTGCAATCAATCTCGACATGGGAATCCGCGCCACACTCATCCGCCCCTTTGCCCGACACATCGCCCGCCAGATTGATCGGTGGGCGAAAACAGCCGTACCCATCCAGCAGCGACTGCTTCCCGCGCTTTTGGCGAAAGCCGAAAAAACGGCCTTCGGCCAGGCGCACGGCCTTTCGGCAAAAATGGACTACGCCGCTTTTCGCGAAAGCGTGCCCGTGCGCGACTATGAGGCACTGCGCCCCTGGATCGACCGCATTATCGCCGGAGAACGCGACGTGCTGTGGCCGGGCCGCCCCCGCTATTTCGCCAAAACGTCGGGCACCACCTCGGGCGTGAAGTACATCCCCATCACGCGCGACAGCCTGCCCAACCACTTCGGCACGGCCCGCAATGCCCTGTTCAACTACTACGCCCGCACAGGCAAAGGCGCCTGGCTCGACGGCAAGATGATCTTCCTGTCGGGCAGCCCCGAGCTGGAAGAGGTGGGCGGCATTCCCACGGGCCGCCTCAGCGGCATTGCCAACCACCTGGTGCCTGCCTGGTTGCGCACCAACCAGTTGCCGAGCTATCGCACCAACTGCATCGAAGACTGGGAAACCAAACTCGACGCCATCGTAGATGAGACGCTCCACGCCGACATGCGGCTCATCAGCGGCATCCCGCCCTGGGTGCAGATGTACTACGAGCGGCTGCTCGAGCGCTCGGGCAAACGCACCGTGTTGGAGGTGTTCCCCAACTACTCGGTCTTCGTGTATGGCGGCGTCAACTTCGAACCCTATCGCGCCAAGCTCGAAGAGCTGGTGGGCGGCCGCATCGACAGTGTGGAGACCTATCCGGCCTCCGAAGGGTTCATCGCTTTTCAGGACAGCCAGACCGAGCCCGGGCTGCTGCTCAACGTCGCTTCGGGCATTTTCTTCGAGTTCGTACCGGCCGAAGAGATCTTCAACGAGCATCCCACGCGCCTGAGCCTGGCCGAGGTGGAGTTGGGTGTCAATTACGCGCTGCTGCTCACCAGCAACGCCGGCCTGTGGGCCTACAACATCGGCGACACGGTCGAGTTCGTCTCGCTCGACCCGCCCCGTATCCGCGTCACGGGCCGCATCAAGCACTTCATCTCGGCCTTCGGCGAGCACGTCATCGGCAAGGAGGTGGAAGAGGCCATGCGCCGGGCCTGCGCAGCCACCGGCGCCAGCATCGTCGATTTCACGGTGGCGCCACAGGTGCACCCGCCCGAAGGAGGGCTGCCCTGCCACGAGTGGTTCGTCGAGTTTGCCACGCCGCCGGCCGACCTCGAGGCTTTCGCCAAATGCCTCGACGAGGAAATGGTGCGCCAGAACATCTATTACCGCGACCTGATCGAAGGCCGCATCCTGCGGCCGCTGGTGGTGCGGCCGCTGGCCCGCGACGCCTTCCGAAAATTCATGAAGGCCCGCGGCAAGCTGGGCGGCCAGAACAAAACGCCGCGCCTGGCCAACGACCGGCAGTACGCCGAAGGACTGATGCCCTACGTGTTGCAGCCCGACCTCAAATAAATCCCCATGAAGCCATTGCGTATCGTGCTGCCTGTGCTATGCCTGTGGCTGTGTGCGCGCCCGGGCGCTGCCCAGCCCGTCGTGGTGGACACCTTCGCCAATCTCATCCCCAATGCCGGCTTTGAAGTGCTGGCCAACCCGCCCATCGGCTGGTTCATCAACGGCAGGCGCTTCTCGCGCGTGATGAAGTACTGGACCTCGCCCACCGGCGCCTCGCCCGACGTGTACGGCCCGGGCGTGGTGGTGCCCGACAACTGGGCCGAGAAAGGCTTCGGCCGCATCCACCCCGCCGAAGGCGACTACTTCATCGGCCTGACGCTGTACGGCTGCGCCCACGGCAAACCCCACTGCCGCGAATACGTGCAGGTGCCGCTCAATGAGCCGCTCGTGCCCGGACAGACGTATGCCGTGGAGATGATGGTGGCGGTGCTGCCTCGCGGCCTGCGCATCGACCGCATAGGCGTGTGGTTTGCGAAAGTGCCCTTCGAGACGGGCGAGCTGGTACTCATCCACCAGCAACCCGACTGGGTCACCGACTCGATCATAGACCCGCCCGTGGGCTCCTGGACCCGCCTCAGCGGCCGGTTCACGGCGCGCGACGACGGGCGCTTCCTCATCCTGGGCAACTTTTTCACCGACGAAGAAACCCGCACGCGCGCTCCCGCAGCCAACGCCTTCGGCTATGCCTATTACTACTTCGACGCCCTGTCGCTGCGCAAGGTGCCGCCCATCATCGACAGGCCCGTACCCGAAGACGACCTGTCGCGCCTGGAGCCGAAGGTGGGCATGGTCGTCACCCTGAAGGACATCTACTTCGACTTCGACGAATACGAGCTGGTACCGCTCGCCTGGATCGAACTGGAAAAACTGGTGCGGCTGCTGGAGCGCTATCCCCACATGGAAATAGAAATACGAGGGCATACCGACAGCATCGGCCCGGAACAGTACAACAAGTACCTCTCGCGCAAGCGCGCCAAGGCCGTGGTGCTGTATCTCATGTCGCGCGGCGTGGATCCTCGCCGCCTGCGCTACAAAGGCATGGGCGAGGCCGAACCCATCGCACCCAACAATACCGAAGAAGGACGCCGCCGCAACCGCCGCGTCGATTTCGTCATCCTGCGCATGTGAGCCGTTTTTTGAGATGGAGAGATAGAGAGCAGAGTGAGGGAGTGACCGACCGGGCAAAACTGCGTCAACGCCCGATTTGGCCGATTTGATCAGAGACTGTGCATTCGGGTGTACCACTGACCGGCAGCAATCCTGCCTTGCGACCTGGGAGGCGGGGTGCGGGCTGCATTTGCCGAAAGGCAGACAAACAGCTAACTTCGAGCCATGCCAGACACCTTCACCTGAAACCTGCACGCCATGTCTGCGTTCACCTGGCTGCGGCGCCTGCTCGACGTGGCATTGCCCGATATCTGCCCCGGCTGCCGCCGGCATCGTCCCCCACGCGGGCAGTGGCTCTGCCTGAGCTGTGAGGCACGCCTGCCCCTGACCGACCATCACCTCTACGCCGACAATCCCGTCACTGAGCGACTGTGGGGGCGCTTCCCCCTCGAAAGTGGAGCGGCCATGTTGCTGTTCCGCAAAGACGGCATCGCGCAGCAGCTCATCCACCACCTCAAATACAAGGGCCGGCGCGTGGTGGGCTATGAGCTGGGCCGCCGCTATGGGAGCCTGTTGGCGCAGAGCCCACACTTTCAGGGCGTGGAAATCATCGTGCCCGTACCCCTGCACCCGCGCAAGGAAAAGCTGCGCGGCTACAACCAGGCAGCCGTCTTTGGTCAAGGCCTCGCCAAAACGATGCGCGTGCCGCTGATGCCCGACGCACTGCAGCGGCACCGCTACACGGAAACCCAGACGCGCAAGTCGCAAACCGAGCGCTTGCGCAACGTGGCCGGCGCCTTTGGGCTGCATCGGCCCGAGCGCCTGCACAACCGGCACGTCCTGATTGTGGACGACGTGCTCACCACCGGCGCCACGCTCGAGAGCTGTGCCACCACCCTCCTGCAGGTGCCCGGCCTGCGCGTGTCGGTAGCTACCATCGCCATGGCGCATTGAGCGGCAAAAAAACCTGCTCTGCAATAGAGCAGGCAAGCACATTGGGTCTCAATGAAAAGAAATGGCAAGTCTTGATGCGGTCGTCGGCTAAATCTTCCGCATGCCGTGCTTGTAGCGGATGAGGCGTGCTTCGGGCACCCTCGGCTTGATCACCGTCTCGAAGAACCGCTCGATTTCTTTGCGCGTGCGCAGCTCGGGAATGATGACGTAGGAATAGCCGCCGCGTCGCACCTTGTCGTAATACACCCTCCCGAACTGCCCGAACACCTCGTAATCGCGCGGCAAGGGGTAATTGGATGCCGCGATCTCGATGACGTAACCGTGGTAGGCCGCCGGCAACCGACGATGAAAACGGTAGTTCTTGCGCGGAGGATCGGGCTGCATTTCTGTAGCGTCGGAAAGCGGGCCATGAGTGTGGGCCCGGGCAGGAACCACGGTTCCCAAAAAGCACATTGCCCACACGGCAAGCAAGACAAGTCGGATGTTCATGGGGGGCACAGTTTTTTTGAACAGTGCATCACTTTGTCGAACAAAGTCACACACATTCAAAAAAGTAAAAACTGTGCCAGATTGTCCTTCGCTCAGGATTCGGTTTCGTTTTCGGCAGCCTCTTCCTCCTGAGCGGTCTCATCCGTTTCTCCGGCGGTCTCTGTCGAACGAGAACGACCGGAAGCGCCCACGGCAAACTCAGGATCGAGCAAGGGATTGTACATCGCCCAGGGATCACCCTCCTGTCGCGGTCGCGCATTGATCAACGAAAGCAGCGAGGCAAAAATCATGGCTGCCACGCCAAACAGTACCAAGTGTTCCATAATGCGGGGGTAGATTTGTTTCTCGGATATGTCTGTTTCAATGAAAAAATGACACCCTTCCATTGGGCGCGCAGCCTTGCGGCTTTGCGCTCAAATGGCAGATTGTTTTTGCATCCGTCCGTTCGGGGAAAATTGCCGCGCGAGGCAACAATTTAATTTTTTGCAAATATGAGGAATGGTGCTACGACTTGCAATACTTTCCGTGAAAAGATCTCGCACCTGCTGCGGCCACCCTCTCCATCATGCTTTTTTGCATTCATACGGCCGTTATGCACAAAAGTTACATAAACACCGCAAACACAAAACTACAACCCGCTTTAAAACAAGCGATTACCGATGATAAAAAATGCACACCCGAACGCATCGGAGTGGAAAACCTCATTTTTCCACACGAGACCGTGGAAAAATCCGACCTGATGAAAAGGTTGGCGTCTTTGAATAGATGATTCCACATCCCGAAAATGAACCGGCTGGAAAAAGGTGAAGCGTTGAGGGTTGAGCGTGCAGCGTTGAGCGTTTTTTTTGCTTGACTATCAGGAGCTTGCTCAAACCCTCGGTCCCTCATCCATGGAAAGCAGGCTTCAGAACCTCGTTTCGAGGATATAGGGCAGCATGGCGCGCCAGGTAGGCCAGTCGTGCGGCATGTCAGGCCCCCAGATTTCGAGATCGTGCGGGATACCCTTGGCGTGCAATACGGCCGAGAGGCGGCGCGAGGCATCCGGGTTTTCGTAGGCACCCGAACCGGTGAAGATGTGAATGTGGCCACTCTGCCGCATCAGTCCCAGCAAATGTGGGTCTTCGAGGTTGGGCAGATAGGCCATGGGCGAATTGAAATAGACGTCCTGGTCGAAATAGCCTTTCGTATAGGTCTCGAGATTGTAGTCGCCACTCATGCCAATGAAGCCATTGATCAGGTCGGGGCGCTTGAAGAAGAGATTGGCCGAGTGGAGCGCTCCCAGCGAGGCACCACAGGTGTACACAGGCGTCTCGGGGCTGGTCATGTTCTTGATGAAGGGCACCACCTCCTGATAAACGTACGCGTTGAACTGATTGTGGCGGATGGACTTGTGCCGGGGATGCATGCGGTCATTGAGCCAGGCCTCGGCGTTGATGCTGTTGATCGAGAATACCTTGCACTTGCCTGCCTCGATCCAGGGCGCAATGGCATCGATGAGTAAAAAGCGCTCGTACTCCAGATAGTCGGCAGCAGCCGTGGGCAACATCAACAGCGCAAAGCCATAGTGGCCATACACGGCAATCTCCATGTGCTTCCCGAGCGAAGGACTGTGCCAACCGTGGATCTCGCGCCTCATGAGCAAGTGTTTTTCCGGGTTCTCGAAAATCGAGGCGCAAAGGTACGGCACCTCACCTTTTTCCTCGACATGCAGGACTGAAAATGAGGATTTTGCTTGCGCAAAAAGCGTCCTCAGCAAGCTTGTAGCACCTCTTCCGTCGTCTGGATGAGCGTCGGCCTTGCGACCATGCTCCCACACCTCATCACCGGCTTTCGCCAAATGCTGCGCCGCCAACCGACCGATGCCGTCCGTGCTGCCCTTTGATGAGAATGGTGCGTGCCATGCCCTTATTTTTGGTGAGGAAATGAATTCTGAGCCTACTGAAAAAACCCCAAATCTCACGCAACGACGCAAAAGCTTGTCCCGAACATCGGGGACGCAACGATTCGCAATGTGTTTTTCATTTTAAATCAACTTGTTATTTATGATGTTACGCGTCACGCGTCATCCCGACCAAAGTCGGGGTTGTTACGGACTTTTTTCAGGGGCCTCAATTCTGAGCGCACTGAAAAAGTGGTTTTTGCTTCGCGCAGCGCCGCAACGTGTCCACGTGCTCATTCGCCGGAACCGACAGCGTTTTGCGACGATCTCAGCTTACCCGTCTCACAGCATATCAACAGCTCCGTGTAGCCAAAGTCCCAACCTGCAATCCCCTCACCCCTGAAAAAACAGCCAATCCACGGCCTTGGGGAACTCACGGCCCCAGTGGTATTCGTTGTGGTGGCCTTCGGGATCGATGGACACGTGAAATTCGATGAGGCGCGCGTTGCCCACCTTGTGCTCGAGGGCAGCCTTGAAGCGCTTGATATTGGGCACCATGTTGGCGCCCTCGCGCCCACCCCCGTACAAATAGATGCGGCTGGGCAACGGCTCGACGAAATGGAGCGGCGCAAACCGGATCTGGGGCGACACCCACAACGATGGTGAGAACAACAGCAACTTGCTGTACACTTCCGGATACATCAGGCCGGCATAGATGCTGATAAGCGCACCCATGCTGCTGCCGCCGATGCCGGTGTGCATGCGATCGGACAAGGTGCGGTAATGCCTGTCGATCCAGGGCTTGAGCGTATCGGTCACGAATCGGACGTACTTCTTGCCGTCGCCGGGGCCCATGGGTGAATCGTGAAAAGGCGTGTACTCCTTGATCCGGTCGCTGCCCCCGTGGTCTATGCCCACCACGATGAGGTCGCCCTTGCCCTCCGCCGCCAGCCGCGCCAGCGACTTGTCCACTTCCCAGTTGCCAAAAGGGGCATTCGGGTCGATGAGGTTCTGGCCGTCCTGCAGATAGAGGACGGGATAACGCCTGTCGGTGCGGTAATAGTCGTGCGGCAGAAGTACCGAAATGCGACGGTGCTTGTTGAGCTGAGGCATCTCGAACCGGTCAGAGATCACCTCTATGTGTGGATAGTATTGCTGCAGAGTCGCTTCCATTCCGCGTATCATTTCCTCCTGTTCAAAAAAAAAACGGCGGTCACCTGCGATTCACTCCCACCCCTCGAACTCCAGCCGCATGCCTTTGCGACTTTCGTCAAACCGGCCATCGCGCCAGGCGATGTGGCCGTTGACCAGTGTCATATCTACGGCTCCGCGAAAAGTATGCCCCTCGAAGGGCGACCAGCCACATTTGTACCAGATGTTGTCGGGCTCCACCTTTACCTCGCGGTCGAGATCCACCAGTACCAGATCGGCCCAATAGCCCTCGTCAATGAAGCCCCGCTCGCGAAGGCGGAAACAGACCGCCGGGGCATGGCACATCTTCTCCACGATCTTTTCAAGGCTGATCAGCCCTCTGTGGTAAAATTCGAGCATCACCTGCAATGAGTGTTGCACCAGAGGCAAGCCCGATGGCGCCTGCAGATATGGCTGTGCTTTCTCCTCGGCGGTGTGGGGCGCATGATCGGTGGCCACCACGTCGAGGCGATCGTCGAGCAGGGCCGGCAACAGCGCTTCGCGGTGCTCGGGCCCCTTGATGGCGGGATTGCACTTGATGCGGTTGCCCAGGCGGTCGTAGTCGCGCGCATCGAAATACAGGTGATGGACACACACTTCGGCCGTGATGCGCTTTTGCGCAAGCGGCACCTCGTGGGTGAACAACTCGAGCTCGTCGCGCGTGCTGATGTGCAGGATGTGCAGACGCGTGCCGTGTTTGCGCGCCAGCGCCACCGCCATCGACGACGACAGGTAACAGCCCTCGACACTTCTGATTTCGGGATGCAGCTGCACGGGTACTTCCTGTCCATGGCGCGCCACGGCCGCTTCGAGATTGCGCCGGATGGTGGCCTCGTCTTCGCAATGGGTAGCGATGAGCATCGGACAGCGGGCAAAGAGTGCTTCGAGGGTGCCCGCGTCGTCCACCAGCATGTTGCCCGTGCTCGACCCCATGAACACCTTGATGCCACAGACCTTTTTCGAATCGGTGCGCAGCACCTCCTCGAGGTTGTCGTTGGTGGCACCCATGTAGAAGGAGTAGTTGGCCAGCGAAGTGCGCGCAGCAACGGCATATTTCTCTTCGAGCCGCTCCTGCGTGACGGCAGGGGGCCTGGTGTTGGGCATTTCCATGAACGAGGTGACGCCGCCGGCTACGGCCGCGCGCGCCTCCGTGCCGATCGTGGCCTTGTGCGTCAGTCCGGGCTCGCGAAAGTGCACCTGGTCGTCAATGATGCCGGGCATGAGCACTTTGCCCTGCGCCTCGATCTCTTCCGCACCCGCAGCGCCACCCACCCGGCCGACCCGATGGATGCGCCCCTGCCGCACCCACACATCGCCCTCGACGATCCGGCCCCGATTGACGATGCGGGCATTCCTGATGATGATGTCTTTCATGTCTTCTCTCTGTGGGATGCAAAGGTACACCGACTACCCGCTTTGCTTTTTCCCTTCAATCGCTCATTTGCAAGTAACGGATGTGTGGCAAGCACCCCAGCAACACGTCACATGAATGCACACATACACCTTTTACCAAAGGCCATTGCACCTCAACAAGGAAATCCGATTGCCGTCACAATCACCCGTCATTTTTCACCACTCTTCAAAACACTGCACTCGTGACAATGATTGGCACGATAATTGCGAATTGAAAAACGGCAAATTTTGTCTCGATTTTTTTTCACACAAATGCATTAAAAAGCTGTATTTCAATTAATTAACCTATCACATCTTTCCTGTAATCAATTTCCATACCACCTGACCTGCAGCGTATTTCACTATGCTGCAATTTTTTATGCTTTCCGTTGTTTTTCCTCACCTCTTGCGGAAAGCATTTTCCTGCCTTATGTTTGTGACACAATCACGGCAAACTCCCCCTCTTACGCAGTGATTCCCCCCTGCCAGACAAGCAAAACGGATGCGATCCTTCGGCAACAGTCGAGGAAGCATTTCGACAAGAGAAGACCAGCTTGCCCCCCAGGTTTTTTACAGGTCTCAGTAAGTGCATGCGACGGCGTCGCATCGCTTGCTGATCTGTAAGACCGCCTCTGACAAATCTTGCAACCTTACCTACAGGCCATCCCCCCGGGCCAACCAAAACTTACATGCCATGTACAGGACTACTGCACTCCGCGTCCTGGGGGCAATGGTATGCCTCCTGCTCACCACCACCACCTTCGCACAACGCATCTACGTAAGGGTCGACGGCCACGGCGACGGCTCGAGCTGGGCCCGGGCAGCCGGCGACCTGGCCCGCGTCATGGCCACCGCCAAGCCCGGCGCAGAGATCTGGGTGGCCAAAGGCACCTACACGCCCGGCAACAACCGCCACGACGCATTCCTCCTGCGCAACGGCGTAGCCGTATATGGCGGCTTTGCCGGTCACGAAACGACGCTCGCCGAACGCGACGTCTATCGCAACATCACCGTGCTCAGCGGCGAGATCGGCACCCCTTCCCCTGAAGACAACACCTACAACGTAGTACACGTCGCCGGCTGGAGCGATGCCACCCGCCTCGACGGCTTCGTCATCCGCGGGGGCTACGCCAACGGGAGTGGCGCGCCGGGCAGCCGCCAGCGGGGCGGTGGCGGCCTTTACCTCGAGGCGTCCGATGCCGGCACCATGCAAGTGCAGATCGTCAACTGCACCCTGGAAAACAACTACGGCAAGGACGGTGGCGCCGTGTACGTGGCCAGTTCACACGGCCGCAGGGCCAATCCCGTCTTCGTAGGTTGCATTTTCCGCGACAACCGCGCCGATCTGGACGGTGGCGCCATGCACATTGACGCGCGCGTGGGCGGCCAGAGCCGACCGCAACTGTGGCACTGCACCTTCGAGCACAACCTCGGCAACTATGGCGGCGCCATCTTCGCCAACGGCTTCAACGGCCATGCCGAGCCCGCCCTGCGCTACTGCACGTTCACCCACAACAGCGCCTACGTCCGTGGCGGCGCGATCTATCACATGGACTCCAGCGGCTTCGCCGGCTCTTCCGTAGCGGATTGCCGCTTCGGCGATACCAACGATGCCTACGGCAGCGGGCACATCCAGAGTTACTCGAACCAGCGCAAAGCTTCCGAATCGCTGTTCTCCCGACTCTGACCCGATGATCTGAAGACAAGGTGTACCCCCCACACCCCCCTTTTCTCAAAGCTTTTGCAAACACACAAAAAACAAACAGCCATGACCGACACGATGCTTTTCCTCTTCTTCGCCGTACTGCCCACCCTCTGGCTTTATGGAAAAATCATTCACGCAGCCACGCAAAAAGCCGAAGCACGCACGCGCTGCAAGTGAACGCCTTACCTACCGAAACGCTGAAGATTCGCAATACCGAAGAAAAACGTGATGTTTGATTCTCTCAGGTCTCTCTTCCCCTCGGGGAAGGGGGACTTTTTTGCTGCGGTTTCTGGCTGAGCGATCGAGGAACCGAAGAACCGATGATTTGATAAAATGATGATAGTCAACAAGAAAAACTTTAAACTTTAAACCCTGTAGAGTCCAGTTAAGTCATACTAACTGAGCGTCCAGAAAAGTCGTACTAACTTTTTGGACCCAAAAACAGGCCGAAAAGTGTTGCCGCAACACAGCTTAAATAGCTCTAAATGAGCGGATAAAACACCTTATATAGAGCCATGCACAAAAAGTTCGGCGCCCCCAAGCGAGCTCGTAAGAGTGCAACGAGCACATTTTGAGCGTCATTACAAGAGCCATTATCCAGTGGGCAAACGGCAC
>WFYJ01000102.1 GCA_015490175.1 Saprospiraceae bacterium
CTTCACCATCAGCCAGCCGCTCGCCCTCGCGCTGAACCTCACCGCCACCGACGAATCCTGTTACAACTGCAACGACGGCTCCGCTTCCGCAAATGCCAGCGGAGGCACCCAGCCCTACGCCTTCCTCTGGTCCACCGGCGACACCACGCAGGCCATCGCCGGACTCGCACCCGGAACCTACACCCTTACCCTCACCGATGCCAACGGCTGTGCCCTGACCGATTCCGTGACCGTGCAGCCCTTTGCCTGTTCGACTTTTGCGGCAAGCGGAACGACTACCATGCCCGCCTGCGCGGGCAGTTGCGACGGCGCCATCTCGCTGGAGGCAAACACCCAGTTCCCGCCGCTTGCCGTGCAGTGGAATACCGGCGACACCGCGCTGTACCTCGAGGGTCTGTGCGCCGGCGTGTATTCCGTTACGCTGACCGATGCCGCAGGCTGTAGCAGCACGCTGAATTTTGAACTTGGAGAACCCGCTCCACTTGAAGTTACGCTCGAAGCCACCGCCGCCACCGAAGGAACGGCCAACGGCAGCATCGTTGCCACTGCTTCGGGCGGCACACCACCCTTCCAGTACCTGTGGAGCACAGGGGATACCACTGCGGCCATTTCGAACATGCCGGCGGGCTGGTACGAATTGACCATCACCGACCAAGCGGGTTGCAGCATCGTGGCAGCTGACAGCATACCGGTACACATCTGCACGATTCCCGCGCTCGAGACCAGCATTGATTCCGTCAACTGCTTCAGCCAGTGCAACGGCGCCATCACGCTGGAGCTGCCGCCCTCCAACGATGGGCCCTGGTCGGCAGAGTGGTCCAACGGCGCTACCGGCCTCGTCAACGAGGGACTGTGCGCCGGCACCTACGCCGTGACGCTGACCGACGCCTTTGGCTGCACCTCTGCGTGGTCTTTCGAGATCGGCCAGCCCGAACCGCTCATTGCCATACTGCACACCACTCCCACCATGCCGGGACAGGCGACCGGCACCGCTTGGGTCGAAACCACCGGCGGCACCCCGCCCTACACCTTCTTCTGGTCGACCGGCGACACCACTCAATCGGTTTCCCATTTGCCGAAAGGCGCATACCAGTGCTACGTCTTCGACGCGAATCAGTGTTTCATCTCCCAGTTTTTCCAGATCGAGGAATGTACGCCGATCCAGACCCAACACGCAATTATGGATCCGTCCTGCGTGGGAAGCTGCGACGGTATGGCCACCATTGACGTACTGACGCCCAATGCCGTGCCCACATTCGAATGGGCAGGCGGAATCAGCAACACCAACGAGGCTGCAGGCCTTTGCGCGGGGGCGTATGCCGTGACCATTACGGACGAAGTTACCGGCTGCTGGTCTGTCGATACGGTCCGGTTGGCCGAGCCGGCTCCCCTGTCCATCCAGGTGGTCGAAATCATTTCGCCCACGCCCACCAGTGCTGGCTGGATTGACGTGTCGGTAGAAGGCGGTACGGGCGCCTACACCTTTGTCTGGCAGGATACCAGCGGCACCATCGCGGGCATGAGTGAGGATCTGCAAACTTCGAAGGCCGGTTGTTACACGCTCGTCGCAACCGATGACCATGGCTGCCAGGCCGATACGACGCTCTGCCTGGAAGCCGTGACCGCAAGCTCGGAACCCGGCAGCGAACCCGTCGTGATGCTGATGCCCAATCCGTTCTCGGATCAACTGGTACTCGAATGGTGGGAAACGGGTGCGACACTCCAGAGCCCGCGGGTGCGTTGCTGGCACATCAGCGGACGCGAAATGAACGTACCCATAGCCGAAACCACGGCGGGCCGATACGTAATCGACACCGCACGATGGCCGGCGGGCACCTACATCCTGCGACTCGAAGGGTGGCCATCGGCGCCCCTGGTATGGAAAGTGGTGAAACAGTAGGGTGATTCCCTTTCTCGGGGCAACGGGCGCGCCGCCTCTTGTTGGTGGGCGCGCCTTTTATACTCAACGCAATTCGGTCCGGGGATTTTTGATGATGGTCATTTTGAAATGGAGAGATGGAGCGACTGAGTGAGTGAGTGAGTGAGTGAGAAGAGAGGAAGTGACCGATTGTGCAAACTGCGCGACAACTGCGGTTTCAATGGATGAAAATCGAGAAACCGAAGAACCAATGATTTTTCAAAAAACTGATAATCAAATAGAAATACTTTAAACTTTAAACTATAAACCTGTTCAAAAACTGCGTCAGCGCTGCGTCTTCTGCGTCTGAAAGCTGCGGTTTTTGGCTGAGGAACCGAAGAACCGAGGAACCGAGGATTCGATTCAAGTGCCTGCCGAAAAAGTCGAAAAACATTCAGTTACACAGAGAACCACTGAGTACGCACTGATTTTCACAGGGTTGTAAAAACTGCGTCAAGCTGCGTTTTCTGCGGCCGAAGGCTGCGGTTTCAATGAGTGAGGAACCGAGGAACCGAGGAACCGAAGAACCGAGTATTTGACAAAAAACTGATAGTCAACAAGAAAAACTTTAAACCTTAAACTTTAAACTCTAAACCCTACACGCAACACCTTTCTGCAGCCGGGCCATTTTCGGGATGCGCGATCATCTATTTAAGGACACCACCGGTTTTTTTTCAGGGGCCTCAGAAATCGAGGAACCGATGATTTGACAAAAAGCTGGTAGTCAATAAGAAAAACTTTAAACACTAAACCCTGAACACTACACCCTCAACCATTGCCACAGGATTTCCCGAACCATTTTGATTTGAGTATAAAGCAAATCTTCCTTGGGGTACATTTGCGTATATTTGCACCGCTTTTCCCGAAGGGGCCCAACAGCCAAAAAGCAACAGCCCATGTTTGAAAGTTTGACTGACAGGCTCGACAATGCCTTCAAGGCGTTGAAGGGCGAACACAAGCTCACCGAGCTCAATATTGCCGAATCGGTAAAGGAAATTCGGCGCGCGTTGGTGGCTGCCGACGTCAACTACAAGATCGCCAAGGAATTTACCGACAAGGTCAAGGAAAAGGCCCTGGGCACCCAGAACGTGCTCAAATCGGTTTCGCCCGGCCAGCTCATGGTCAAGATCGTCCAGGACGAGCTGACGGAGCTGATGGGCGGCCAGAGCGTGGGCATCAACCTGAGCGGCAACCCCAGCGTCGTGCTGGTAGCCGGTCTGCAGGGTTCGGGCAAGACCACCTTCTCCGGCAAGCTGGCCTGGTTCCTCAAGAACAAGAAGAAGAAAAAGCCGCTGCTCGTGGCCTGCGACGTGTACCGCCCCGCCGCCATTGACCAGATCTCCGTGCTGGGCGAGCAGATCGGCGTGCCGGTGTACAAGGAAGAGGGCAACAAGAATCCCGTAGAAATCGCCCTGCACGCTATTGACCACGCCATGCAGCACGGCTACGACGTGGTCATCGTCGATACGGCGGGTCGCCTCGCCATCGACGAGGAGATGATGGACGAAATCTCCCGCCTCAAGGAGGCCTTGCAGCCACAGGAAACGCTTTTCGTCGTTGACTCCATGACCGGCCAGGACGCAGTGAATACGGCCAAGGCCTTCAATGACGTGATCGACTACGACGGCGTGGTGCTCACCAAGCTCGATGGCGACACACGCGGCGGTGCGGCCCTGTCGGTCAAGTACACCGTAGGCAAGCCCATCAAGTTCGTCAGCATGGGCGAAAAGATGGACACGCTCGACGTGTTCCATCCCGACCGTATGGCACAGCGCATCCTCGGCATGGGCGACATCGTCTCGCTGGTCGAGAAAGCCCAGGAGCAGTTCGACGAGGAAGAAGCCAGGCGGCTGGAAAAGAAGATCCGAAAAAACAAATTCGACTTCAACGACTTCCAGGTCCAGATCCGGCAATTGCGCAAAATGGGCGACCTGAAGAACCTGCTCAGCATGGTGCCGGGTATGGGCAAGATGCTCAAGGACATCGAGATCGACAACTCGGCCTTCGACCGCGTGGAGGCCATCATCAACTCGATGACGCCCGAAGAGCGCAGCAAGCCCGAATTGCTCAACACCAGCCGCAAGAAGCGCATCGCCCGCGGTTCGGGCCATTCGCTCGAAGAAGTCAATCTGTTCGTGCGCCAGTTCGACCAGATGCGCAAGATGATGCACAAAATGACCAAGAGTGCCCCCATGGCACAAGCACCCCGGCAGCACGGCAATGGCATGAAAAAGGTCGCTGGCACGCCCCGCAAGTTGCGCAAGCTCAAGAAGAAGAAACGCAAGTTCCGGTAAAAGGCCGCATGCCCACAACGCGAAGCCTGCCCTTGACTCGGGCAGGCTTCGCGCGATGCGGACCCTGCGTCCGGATTTGCGCAGGACTCACTGTCCGAGCAACTCCTTCAACTCTTCCTCCGTCACTTTTTTGTAGCCTTCCGGCGCCTTGAAGGCATCGGGATCTACCTCGCCGGAAACCGAGACGGCCCGGAAAGTGATGCGGACGCCCTGCTGGTCGGCCGTAAACTCGAGCGGCATGCCCTTGCCTTTCATTTCGGGCAGGTTGGCCGCCATCGGATTGACGGGCGGACGCACCTTTCGGGCCACCCAGTATTCGAGCAGGCCGCCATCCGGCGTCTTGATCACGGCTTTTCGGCACTTGTATCCGGCTACCTTTTTCTTTTCCTTCGTCCACTGCACCTCTCCTTCGGCCTGCGGCAAAATGGAAATGTCGGATGCCTCCTCGTCCTCCGATTCCGGCGTCACTTCGAACTTTTGCCCCATCATGTTGAAGAAAAGGCGCACGTCTTCGGGCTTGTCGGCCTGCGACAGCGTGATCATCTGTATCATGCCGCCGAGCATGCGCATGTCCATGCGCACTTGATTGCCCTGAAAAGTGAGGCGCACTTCCGAATCCTGAAACATTTCCATCCCCGGCACATTCTCGTCGGGAACGATTTCGTAGGTGATGGTACCGGCCCGGATCTTTTTCTGGGCGAGCCCTTCAGGTGTCTGCACAAGCCACAGGCCAGCCAGACAGCCGAGCCACAAGGCGATTCGTCTCAATTGCATCATAATGGTTTTTGACGTTTGAAAATAAAAGTGATTGTGTACAGTGGAAAGGAGTTGAGGGTTGAGCGTGTAGCGTTGAGAGGGTCGGCACCATTTGTGCCAATTTCGTGCGCTCGGTCACTCCTTCGCTCAGTCGCTCCTTCACTCCATCTCAAATTCCCGAACGGGATTGCGTTGGGTATACTTTGCGGTCAGGCTGTGGTCAAGGTATGGCCCAACCGCTGTAATCGGTCAACCCGGGGTAACCTGCACGCACTCCATCGCTCCCTTGTGCTGTCACTCCTTCACCTGGTCACACTTTCCAGAAACGCAGCAGCAACTGTTCGACCAGCAAGGCCAGCAAGGCGAGCAAAACGAACCACTTCCAGAGGCGAATGCCCCGGGCCTCGGCGCCGGCAATGGCGCTGAAGTCGGCGCGCGCCCATGCTTCCACGATGGCGGCCCAGTTGCCGAAGCGCGATTTGAGCGCTTCGGTCTTCGTCAGGGTGAGGTCCGACTCCGTGCGGTCGTAGTTGAAGGCAAGCTTGGCGATGAGACTTCCTTCTTCGTCCACGAGTTCGTAGATGCCGGCCTTTTTCAGGTAGTCGCGCACCCCGATGATGAGCCGGGCCCCCACGATGCGCTGCTCGGGAATGAACTCGACGCCCTGCCCGCGTATCTTCCAGGCCAGGTCGTCGTCTTTGATCGTATTGGGAAATTCCACGTACTGGTCTCGCCCGATGGTCCAGGCGAGGCGTTCCTGCGCCCCCGACGAGATGGCCGCCTTGTAGAGGAGGGGCACGAAGACTTCGGCCTGCCTTACGAGATTGCCGTATCGTTCATCGAGCGGCGCTGCATACAGGTACGTACGCCCGGCCTCGAAGGTGTATTTGACCAGGCAAGGCGCTCCGTCGCGAAAGCGCAACAGGCTTTCTTCATTGGGCCCGCGCTGTAGGGTGAAGCGGCCATTCACCGAGGGCAGCTTGAGCGGTGCCGACCGGTTTTCGTACACGTCGCGGAAGACGAACTCGTCGGTATTGATGTAGCTGCACGACCATTGTCCTTCCTCCCAGGCCTTCAGGCGACCGCCGCGCACCTGCTTCAAAAAGGCATTCCACGAGCTCAGCTCGGCCGTGGGCGACGGGAACATCAGCAGGTTGCCCCCATTTTTTACGTATTCGCTCAGGGCAAAAGCCAGGCCCGAGCTGATCTGCCGGACTTCCTGCACGATGATCAGCTCGTAGTCGGGAAAGCGACTGTAGTCGAGGTTTCCGGCGGGGCGCACATCCGTTTTGAAATAGGGCAGCCCTTCGAGGGCCGCAGTCAGATAGGGATTGGGTGCTCCGTCGGTAACGACGAGAACGTCCACCTGCTCTTCGACGTAGAAGGTAACGAAGTATTGATCGTCGAACTGGACCGGGAAATCGGTGATTTCGAGCACGGCATCGTGCCAGCCCGTCTCGCGGATGGTGAGGGGAATGGTATCGGTCACCGTGCCGCGCGCCGGTATGGCGATGGTGCCCACCGGCTTTTGCTCGCCCTGATAACGCAGCGAGAGGCGCACGTTCTCGGCGGCTTCGTTGCCGTAGTTGTGCAGGCGCACGAACAGCAGGTTGGTCTGGTCGAGCATCTGCACGGGCGACTCGAACCAGGCGCTGTCAATGGCCACGTTCTGCTCCTGCACGGCCTGAAGGGGTACGAATTCGAAGCGTACCGCCGTGTCGGGCGGCTGCAGCTCGTCGGGCACGATGGAAGCCTGGAAATCGGACAGTACCCAGGCGATGCGATTGGGCACGGGAGCGCGTTCGAGCACCTGCTGCTGCCGCAGTAACACCTGGTCGAGCGTGTGTACCACGGGCGTCAACTCGATCTCGTCGAGGAGAGAAAGGGCCTCTTCCCGGCTCACCAGACGCTGGTGCCTGCCCTCGAAGTCCTGGGTCAGAATTTGGAACCGGTCATCGGGTGCGTAGGCGGAAATGATCTCCCGGGCTTTGCGGCGCGCCAGCTCGACGAGGGGCACCTCGGAGCTCATGGCACTCATACTGAACGAGTTGTCAATGAAAATACTCACCGCTTTTTGCCCTTTGAGCAGCTTCTTGCCGAGCGGAATGACGGGCTGGGCAAAAGCCAGCACGAGGGCGGCCACCGCCAGGATGCGCATGGCCAACACGAGCAGATTGCGCAGGCGCTGTCGTGCCGAAGTCTCCTCTTTCACCTCGCGCAGGAAGCGCACATTGGTAAAGTACACCCGCTTGAACCGCCGGAAGTGAAACAGATGAATGATGACGGGAATGGCGACAGCCAGAAGCGCCCAAAGAAAGCCGGGATACAAAAATTCCATTCCGCTATGATTGGTCTTGCGTTGGTCAATGTGTGGGGCCCATCCCCGTACCGTGCCCGAGGGCAGCACGGGTTTGCCATTTCAAAACGCCCGAAAGATTCAAAAAATGTACCCGTATGTCGAAATCACGGGCGGGTTTCATTTGCCGAAAGGCAAAAAGCCTAACGAAACAGGGTCACCGTGCCAGATATTGTGGTTTCATAGCCATCGCGAAAGCGCACCTCGGCCATCCACACATAGGTACCCGGCGGCGCCGGCCGGCCGCGCCATTGGCCATGCCAGCCGCGCGCCGGATCATTGGCGGGCATGGGAGCCGCTTCGAACACCAGCTCGCCCCAGCGGTCGAAGATGCGCAGGCTGCGCACCTCCACCACGTCGCCGTTGTCCTGCGGATAGAAGGCATCGTTGAAGCCGTCGTCGTTGGGCGAGAAGGCATTCGGGAAATAGACCTGTCGGCAGTCTTCAAAACCTATTTCGGCTACAGCATGATCGCTGCCGCACCTGTTGGCGGCACTGAGCACATAGACGCCCGGCTCGGTGATTGCGCGCACGGGGCCGGTCGGGCCGTCCTGCCAGCGGTATTCGGGATTGCCGGGCGAGGTGCCGTCGAGCACGACGGTATCGCCCAGGCAGGCGAGGCGCGGTTGCCATACCGGCAATCGGGGTACGGGCACCACCTCTACGTGCACCCGGTCGTCGGCCACGCAATACTGGTCAATGGTCACCGTCACGCTGTAGATGCCCGAGGTCGAAGGGGCCAGCGTGGGAGTCGTCTCGCCGGTATTCCACTGATAGGTGACGGTGTCGGTACCAAAAGAGGTGGCATCGAGCAGGTAGCCGCTGTTTTCGCAGGCCGTGGTGTCCGGCCCCAGGTCGAAAAAGACCGTGTCGCCATCCACAAAAATGGTGATGGTGTCGTAGAACGGGATGTTGCAGTCGTCGAGCACCTCGACGAAATAGGTAGTCGTGGTGTCGGGCGAGGCGACAGGGTTGGCAATGTCGGGGTTGGACAAGCCGTAGGCCGGCTCCCAGTGGTAGCGCTGCCCGCCGCTGAGCTGCATCTGGAACTGCCCACCCGGACAGATGACCACATCTTCGAAGCCATCGAGGAAGGTTGTGTAGCTGAAACAGACCTGGTGCAGGTTGGACAGGCCGCCCGTTGCCGAAGTAAAGCCCCAGAACACTTCGGGATCGCCGCCAAAGATGTCGTTCACGAGGTCGCCGTTCCAGCTCAGCCGCAGCTCGCAGTCGAACCAGATATCCAGTTGCTTTTTTGCCGCATCCCAGGTCACGCGCAGCGTGTGCCACTGACAGTCCTCGATGTTGGGATTGGCGGGGCGCGCCTGCACGGGGCCTGCGAGAGTGTTGGCCGAGGCGTGGTTCATGTCGCCATTGCGCACGATGGCGATGTGGTCGTAGGCCGGATCGTTGAGATTGTTGTTCTGGTAGGTGTCGAACTCGATGCCCAGCGAAGGGGCCACACCCTGGAAGCCGATGCCTTCGCCCGCCACGCCGATCGAGGTATTGAGCGGCTGCAGGCCGAACACGATGCCGTCGGCGCCATCGGCATCCTTGCAGCCGAAATACATGCTCATGAGCACCTCGAACGATTCGTTCAGGCTTACCTTTTCGGCATTCCAGATGCTGCCCGTCTGCTCGAGCAAATCGGGAGTGAGCTGCCAGCAGGTGTCGGTGATCTGGATGGCCGAGCCGTTGAGGAAAAAAGACTGGGCCGTCACAACCATCGCACTCTGGGCAAAGATCAGCACAAAAAACAGTTTCTGAAATGGCGTGTGCATGTACCTCAACCGGTTTGGGGGTGTGCTCAGCGAATGAGCAAGACATCGCCGCGCAAGGTAACTTCTTTTCCGTTGGCCAGCAGGGCGCGCACGCGCCAGAAGTACACGGCAGGCGGGGCCTTTTGCCGGCCTGCCAAGCCGTCCCAGCCGCCTTTCTCGTCGCCCGGCGCAAAGTCGCGGGCCAGATGCATCAACTCACCCCAGCGATTGTAGATGGCGAATTCGACGATGCGCAGCACTTTGTCCGATCGGGCCATGGGCACGAGCACGTCGTTTTCGCCATCGCCGTTGGGTGAGAAGACGTTGGGCACATAGATTGGCGCGTTGAAAAAGACGCGCACCAGGACGTTGGCTTCGGCCGTGCAATACTGTTCCGTTTCCAGAAACAGGTGATAGTAGAATTGCCCTTCTGCTTGTGGTTTCAACACAGGCGTCAGGCAATCCGCGCAACTGAGCCAGCGGTCGGGTTGCCACCGGATTTTGGCGAAAGCCAGATCAGAAGGCTGCACCAGCGGAGTGAGCACCACCGAGTCGCCCAGCTCGACCCGCAGGGGGCCGATGAGCGAAAGCACGGGCTGCACCACTTCCTCGAGCACAAAGGCAGTGTCGTACACACAGCCTGCGGCATCTTCCACGCGCAACAGGTGGGCGCCCGGGGCGAGCTCCCCAAACTGAAAGGCCTGCACCAACGGGCCGCCATCCAGCGCAAAGGCATAGGGCGGCACACCGCCCCGGACCGAGTCTATGAACACTTCGCCCAGCGGATCGAGACAGTCGGGCTGTCGCAAGTGGAAGGCCACAGCCTGCAACCCGCAGCCCGGACCCTGTCCGCTCAGCCTTTCGGCAAATGCCACCCACAGCAGCACAACCAACGCAACCTGTGACCAGTGCTTCATCGCTGCCAAGGTAAGGGTTCTGCATCCGCAGCGGCGTGCTAATTTTGTCGGGCACCGACGCTTTTCCAACCAAACCGCCATAGCCAGTGAAAATACTGAATGTCGAACAGATACGCGCCCTCGACGCTTGGACCATTGAGCACGAACCCATCGCCTCGCTCGACCTGATGGAGCGCGCCGCCCGCACCTTCAAGGACTGGTTTGTGGAGCGCTACCCCGATCGCAACCGCAAGGTCTGCATCTTCTGCGGGCCGGGCAACAACGGCGGCGACGGGCTGGCCGTAGCCCGCCTGCTCAGCCAGGATTTTTACGAAGTGGCCGTGTGGCTGTGCCGCATCGGTTCGCGCACCTCGCCCGATTTCGACGCCAATCTGGCGCGGTTGCGGCGCATGCCGGAGGTACCCATCCACGAGCTCGAGGCCGGCGCGCCCCTGTCCGCCCTGCCGTCGGGCGCTATTCTCGTGGACGCCATCTTCGGCTCCGGCCTGAGCCGGCCCGTACAGGGCTATTGGGCCGGGCTGCTGCACCATCTCAACGACCAGCAAGTCCTGCGCGTGGCCATAGACATCCCGTCGGGCCTGTTTGCCGACCGGCACACCGACGGTCCAACCTTCCGTGCGCACCGCACGCTCTCGTTCGAAGTGCCCAAACTGGCTTTCTTCATGCCGGAAAACGCAGAAGCCACAGGCGAATGGGAGGTGCGCAGCATCGGCCTGGATGCCCGCAAGCTGGCCGAGATGGATACGCCCTGGTTTTGCCTTTCGGCAAATGAAGTGGCGGCATGGTTGCGCCCGCGACGCAAGTTCGACCACAAGGGCACCTACGGCCATGCCCTCGTGCTGGCCGGCAGCAAAGGCATGATGGGTGCCGCTATCCTCGCCACGCGTGCCGCCCTGCGCAGCGGTGCCGGCCTGGTGACGGCACGAGTGCCGGCCTGCGGCTACGAAATCATGCAGGTGGCGGCACCCGAAGCCATGACCCTCACCGATCCCAATGAGGAATACCTCGTCACCCTGCCCCAAGATCTGGACCGCTACACCGCCGTCGGGGTGGGTCCCGGCCTGGGGCGGCACCGCCCCACCCGCGCCTTGCTCGGCCGGCTCTTCACCCGCAGCAAGGCACCCCTCGTCCTCGATGCCGATGCCCTCAACCTGATGGCCGAGGCGCCCGAGTTGCTCGATCGGCTGCCGCCAAACAGCGTGCTGACGCCCCACCCCGGCGAGTTCAGGCGGCTTTTTGGCGAAAGCCGAAACGACTTCGAACGCCTGGCACGCCTGCAGGAAGCCGCACACAAGCGAAAGGTATTCATCGCCCTGAAAGGCGCCCACACGGCCATCGCCACGCCGGAAGGGCGGGTGTGGTTCAACACCACCGGCAATCCGGGCATGGCCACGGGCGGCAGCGGCGACGTGCTCACCGGTCTCGTCACAGGCCTGCTGGCCCAGGGTTATCCACCCATGCAGGCGGCCTGCCTGGGCGTATTCCTGCACGGCCTGGCCGGCGACCTGGCCTGCGCCCGCACCGGACCGGAAGCCCTTACCGCCGGCGACATCGCAGAGGCACTGGGAGCGGCATTTCTCGAATTGCGCAAGCAAAAGCTGGACGATGAACGTGGAATATCGCCTCGTGTTCACCCTTAAAAAACAAATCTCATGGATGACCAACCCAGAGTCGTCGTACTGACCGGCGCCGGCATCAGTGCCGAAAGCGGCATTTCGACCTTTCGCGATGCGGGCGGCCTGTGGGAAGGCCACGACGTGATGGAAGTGGCCTCGCCTGAAGGCTGGGCCAAAAACCCGGAGCTGGTACTCGATTTTTACAACCAGCGCCGCCGCCAGCTCAGGGAAGTGGAACCCAACGCCGCTCACCGGGCGCTGGTGCGCCTCGAGCCGCACTACGAGACGGTGATCATCACCCAGAACGTGGACGACCTGCACGAACGCGCCGGATCGAGCCGCATCATCCACCTGCACGGCGAACTGAAAAAGGTGCGCAGCACGGCCGATCCGGGCCTCGTGTACCACTGGGAAGGCGACCTGCACCTCGGCGACACCTGCGAAAAAGGGAGCCAACTGCGGCCGCATATCGTCTGGTTCGGCGAAGACGTACCCGAGATGTACCGTGCTGCCGAGGAAATGGCCCGGGCCGATTACGTATTGATCATCGGCACCTCGATGCAGGTCTATCCGGCGGCCGGCCTGGTGGCCTATGCGCCTCGCGATGCACGGATCTGGTACATTGACCCCAAGCCCCGCATCAACTACGAGCTGCAGATGATGCCCCACGTGACCGTAGTGGAAGCCAGAGCCACCGAAGGCGTGCCCCGAGTGGTGGACGAACTGATCGCCATGGCCGGGAAGGAGTGATGGAGTGATAGAGGTTGAGACGCACGGATGTAGAGACGCACGGCGGTGCGTCCGAGGGTAGGGACGCACGGCAGTGTAGGGACGCACGGCGGTGCGTTTGCCTGTCCGGGAATTTTTGACGATGGCTATTGAGGAGTGAGGTGTGAAGGTCGCGTTTTCACGGAAAGGGCAAAGCCCCTACCTTCGCGGCTGTCGCCAACCAAAACGGAAATCACATGAAATTGCGCACGATCCTTGCCGGATACTTCAAACTGGACGGAGGCGCCATGTTCGGCGTGGTACCCAAGCGACTGTGGAGCCGCTACCAGCCGGCCGACGAAAACAACATGTGCACCTGGGCCCTGCGCTGCCTGCTGATCCAGACCGATGATCGCAACATTCTGGTAGATACCGGCATTGGCGACAAGCAGGACGAAAAGTTTCGCAGCCACTTCGAACCGCATGGCGACACCACATTGATCGGCGAACTGGAAAAGGCAGGTCTTGCCCCTGACAACATCACCGACGTATTCCTGACACACCTGCACTTCGACCACTGTGGCGGCGCCGCCCGCTACGACGACCAGGGCCGTATCGTGCCGACCTTCCCCAATGCGCGCTACTGGACCACGCGTCGCCATTACGACTGGGCGTACACTCCCAATGCCCGTGAGGCTGCTTCCTTTCTCAAGGAAAATTTCGCGCCGCTGGCCGAGGCCGGCGTGCTGCACTATTTGCCGGAAGGCGGCATGAACGAGATCGTTCCCTGGCTGCCGGGGCTGAGCGTACAGCACTGCTTCGGCCATACCGAAGACATGTGTCTGCTACACCTCGACCTGCCCGACGGCCGCCGGCTCGTCTTCTGTGCCGACCTGTTGCCCAGCTCGTTCCACGTCAGCCTGCCCTGGGTCATGGCCTACGACGTGCGCCCGCTCGATACGCTGGCAGAGAAAGCGCCTTTTCTCCAGCAGGCCAGTGAAAACCAATGGCTCCTTTTCCTCGAACACGACCCGAAAACGGAAGTGATCACCGTGGCGCCCAACGAAAAAGGCCGCATCGCCGTCAGCCGCCGCATGACGCTCGAGGAAGCAATGGAAGGTTGAGACCGCGCTGCGCGCAGTGTTGAAATGCCGGCTTCGCCGACCATGTTGAGACACTGCCGGGCAGTGATGTTGAGCAGCCCCTACTCGGCAAAATGATGTGATATACTCAATGCAATTTGGTTTGGGGCTATTTGACGATGGTCAACGGACGGTGGCGGATTGTTTCCGGGATGGAGTGAATGAGTGAGTGAGTGAGTGAGGAGAGATGGAGTGACGCTTAACCGATTTGACCGATTCCACCGATTTGACCGATTCCACCGTGAACATGCGCAACCATCCCCATCGGGTTTTCCCAAACCACTTTGACTCGAGTATAATGCCATATCTCACAAGCGTTTGGCAAACTCCACGAAGAAGTCGAGCGCCTCGGGGTTTTTGGTCGAGTCGCGTTTGGCGGCCTTTTCGATCGGAAAGCCCATGAGGATTTTCTTGACGGGCGTTTCCATTTTCTTGCCGCTGATGGTGTACGGAATGGCCGGCACCTCGATGATGTCATCGGGCACGTGCCGGGGCGAGCATTCCCGGCGCAGGGTGGCCTTGATTTTCTGCTTCAGCTCGTCGGTGAGCCGGTTGCCGGGCGCCATGACGACGAACAGAGGCATGTAGTCGTTGCCTCCTTCGCGCTCGAGGTTGACGATGAGGCTGTCAGCGATTTCGGGCAGTTTGTCCACGGCGCGGTAGATCTCTGCCGTACCGATGCGCACGCCGTGGCGGTTAAGCGTGGCATCGGACCGGCCGTAGATGATCACCGTGCCGCGGCTGGTCACCTTGATCCAGTCGCCGTGGCGCCACACGCCCGGATACATCTCGAAATAGCTCGACAGGTAGCGCTTGTATTCGGGATCGTTCCAGAAAAACACGGGCATGGAGGGCATGGGGCTGGTGACGACGAGCTCGCCCACCTGATCGATGACGGGGCGCCCCTCCTCGTCGAAAGCGTGCAGGTCGGCACCGAGGCAGCGGCATTGGATCTCACCTTCAAATACGGGCAGCCAGGGATTGCCACCCACCCAGGCAGTGCACACGTCGGTGCCGCCGGCCATGGATGCCAGCCAGACGTCCTTTTTGATGTGATCGTACACGTAGTCGAAGGCCTCGGGCGGCAGGGGCGCTCCCGTCGAGCCGATGCTGCGCATGCCGCTCAGGTCGAAATCGGCGCCCGGCCTGATGCCTTGCTTCATGCAGGCCACGAGGAAGGGGGCCGAGGTGCCAAAATGGGTAATGCCGGCCTCTTCGGCAAAGCGCCACAGCGCGTTGAGGTCGGGGTATGCCGGGCTGCCTTCGTACAGCACGATGGTGGCACCGGCCAGCATACTGGCCTGCACGAAGTTCCACATCATCCAGCCCGTGGTCGAATACCAGAAAAACCGTTCGCCCGGGTGCACGTCGTTGTGGAAGTGCAGGTACTTGAGGTGCTCGAGCAGATTGCCTCCATGACAGTGCGTGATGGCCTTGGGAATGCCCGTCGTGCCTGAAGAGTACAATACCCAGATGGGGTGCTCAAAGGGCACGGGCTCAAACGTCACTTCAGGCGCATCGGCGCGGAACGTGTCGTGCCACAAAACCGTATCGCGCAGGCCGGCGGTCGTCGCATCGGCATCGAGGAACGGCACCAGAACGGCCCGTTTCACTGTAGGCAATCGCTCCAGCAATGCCGACACCACTTCTCTTTTGTCGAAAGGCTTGCCATTGTAGGTATAGCCATCGCAGGCGAAGAGCACCCTGGGTTCGATTTGCGCAAAGCGATCTACCACCGAGTTGAGCCCAAAGTCGGGACTGCAACTCGACCAGATAGCGCCGAGGGAGCAGGTGGCCAGGAAGGCGATCGTGGCCTCAGGAATGTTGGGCAGATAGGCCACTACTCTATCGCCCTTCTGTACGCCCTGCTCCTGCAGCCACAGCCGCATGCTGGCCACCTGGCCGGCCAACTCGCCCCAACTGATTTCCGCAAGGGGATGTCTTTCCGACTTGAAAATGATGGCCGGTCGGCTGTCGTCGCGCATGCGGAAAATGTGCTCGGCATAGTTGAGGGTGCTGCCCGTAAACCACTTGTAGAAAGGCATTTGCTCTCCCTGCAACACTTCCTCATAAGGCCGATGAAACTGTACCTCGAAGTATTCCGCCGCGCGTTGCCAGAAACGCGCCACATCAGCTACCGACCATTCCCAGAAAGAGTGGTAATCTGAAAAATCAATTTTCTCTTTTTCCTTCAGCCATTCGGCAAATTGCGTCAGATGACAGGATCGGATCAGTGCGTCGTCGGGCTGCCACAGCAAGGGCGAGGTCTCCGTTTTCATGGACTGAATTTTGGGCGAATTTAGGGAATCTTGCAAGTCGCCCAACCCGCCCCGACACCGCAACAGCCCGTTCGGGCCATCAGCGGCAAGCCCGGTTGTCGCAGGCCCGCGCCTCTCACATCATGGAAATTATACATGTATCGCGGTTTTCCCTTGTCACGTTAGCTGGTCAAAGCGTACCCACCTGCGCCGCGCTCATTGGCACATTGCACAAGACTACTCCAAACAAACCTCGGCAGTATGGGGACGAAATGGAATCATTCACGGGGCGGCCCATGGCAAAGGAGGTTGTTTCTGATATTTTTTTTGATGTCTGTGTGGACGGGCGTCGCAGCGGAAGAGGGGCGGCCGGTTCTCTCCGTGTCGGAAGCGATCCAGAGCAGCCGCTCGGGATTCGAGGGTGAGTGGGGATTTGTCCGGGGAAAATTTCTGAGTGCGGAAGAGCTCGACAGCTTTCTTCGGTCCAACGACTACGACCACCTGCCGGCACCCTGCCTCTGGAACGAACTTCCCGCTGCCTATCCGCCTTTCGGATTCGGTACCTTTTTCACTTACCTGCGCATTCCGGATTCGCTGCGCAACCGGGAAATCGGGCTGTACATCCCCAAATGCCATACGGCCTGCGTGTCCTATATCGGCAATCGGAAGCTCACGGAATCGGGCAAGCCCGCCTCTTCGAAAAGCGATTATCGGCCGGCATTTTTGCCCCGCAAGGGCCACTTTGTTGCTTCGGACTCGCTCATGCCCCTGCTCATTCACGTGTCCAATTACGACTATGCAGACGGGGGCATTTTCGAGCCGGTGTACATTGGCAGCAAGCAATCCATAGATCAGCTTGCGGTCAGCCATCTGGCCGGCCCGCTGGGCATTGCCCTGGCCCTCCTGATTGCCGCCATGTTCTACACCGGAATCTTTGTATTCATCAAGAAAGACCGGGCGCTGTTGTATTTCGGTCTGTTTTGCCTGGCACAGAGCATGCGTATTCTTTTCAGCGATGAATATCCCTATGCTGCCTTTTTCAGCAATCTGGACTGGCAGCTCGTCGTCCGGATCGAGTTTGCCTCACTCATACTCACCATCGTGTTCTTTGCCCAATTGGTGCACGCACTCTTCCCCAACCAGACCAACCGCAAGATTATCCGCTTCTTCCAGCTGCTCAGTGCCATTTACCTGTTGATAGTGCTGGTCGCTCCGCCCTACGTGTTCACCTCCCTGAACAAGCCTTATGTGCTGGCCATATCTCCGCTCGCTTTCTACGGCTGCTGGGTGATTGTGCATGCTTTTCTGAAAGGCGAAACGGGATCCAGACTGGCGCTCCTGAGCCTGAGCATTCTCATGGCTTTATTCCTGCTGCAATTGTTCGAATACCTGCGTTTTCTGAGCTATCCCGTCCTGCTCGATCATGCGTTCCTGGTCAGTTTCATCCTTACCCAATCCCTGCTCCTCAGTCAGCGGGTGGGCGAATACATGCGGGACCTCGGCAGGAAAGCCATGGAAAGTGCAGAAGCCAAGTCCAATTTTCTCACCGCCATCAGCCACGAGCTGCGCACGCCCATGAATGGGGTCATCGGCATGACAGGCCTGCTCGAAAAAACAGAATTGAACCTGGAACAAAAGCGGTACGTGCAGGCCATCAGGAATTCGAGTGAAAACCTGATGGTCCTTCTGGATGATTTGCTGGATTTTACCCTGCTCACACGCAGGAAATTCGAATTGGAGCAGGTGGAATTCCGGCTCGACAAGGCCCTGGAGGATGCCGTAATGGTGTATGCCGACAAGATACGCGCAAAAGACCTCTTCGTCCACGTGCGCATCCTGCCCGGCACGCCCCGCATACTGCTCGGCGACCCCAACAGACTCAAACAGATCCTGGGCAACCTGTTGAGCAATGCCGTCAAATACACCGAAAAGGGAGAGATCAAGGTCGAAGTAAAGATGAGGCAGGAAACGGGTTTTGGCAAAGGGAAATTCCAGATTTGCGTTTCGGACACCGGCATCGGCATTGCGCCTCACATTCAAAAGCAGATCTTCGATTCCTTTACGCAAGGCGATTGCGGCCTGAACCGGAAATTCGAAGGTACCGGACTGGGCCTCGCAATTACGCATCGCATCGTTCAGGCCATGGGAGGAACAATCAGCGTGGAATCAAGCCCTGGCCTGGGCAGCACCTTTTCAGTGGTCTTGCCCTTCCCGTTCAAACGGGAGAAACAGCCCGACGAGGTCGAGTTCTGCATACGCAAAGCCGCCATTTTCTCAAAAAACCCGGAATTCATCGAAAGCCTGGAGACGGAATTGCGCTACCTGGGGATGGAAATCCTTTCCTCGGCACCCGACACGCCCGGCGAGGCGGTCCTCTTCATCGGCGAATCCTGGTCGCTGACCCACGAGCCCGAAATAAGAAAATGGTCGCAAGCCGGCCATTTGATGATTCAATGGAGTTATGGCACCCGCCGCAACAGGCTCATCCCCCACCATTTCGTCAATCCACTGACTCCGATCAGGCTCAAAACATTCCTCGAAGAAAAACTCCACACCAGGCAAAGCCGGCTTGCGGCAACCGGACAGCAGCTCGCCAGACAAGAACTGAAGGACCTGTCAGTGCTCGTGGCCGAAGACAACCCCATCAACCTCCAACTGGTATTGACTCTGCTGCGCAAAATGGGCCTCGACCCGCAATCCGCTACCAACGGGCTGGAGGTACTCAGCGCCCTGAAAGAAAAAACTTTTGACCTCATTTTCATGGACCTGCAAATGCCCGAGATGGACGGTCTGACGGCCACGCGCAAAATTCGAAGCGACGAGGCGATCCAGCCACAGCCCATTATCATTGCCCTTACGGCCAATGCACTGCCCGAAGACCAGGCACGATGCAAGGAAGCAGGCATGGAAGATTTCATCGCCAAACCCGTGCGCCCGGGCGTGCTGGAAGAAAAACTCGGAAAGTGGGCCAGCTTTTTGCTCCAACGAAAGAAGACGCAAATGAAATCGTCTGCAACGGGCTGAATCGCCAATCCTTTCCGTAACACGGCCTTCCTTCTGCTCTCTCCGTGGCAACAAGCCGCATCAACTTTTTATCTTTGGCGACGTTTGACTGACGTGCCCCTGAGGCACCTGACCTCTATTTTCAAAACGCAAAATCCAAAGGACTATGGCATTCAAACTTCCGGAACTCCCCTATGCCTACGACGCGCTGGAGCCTTACATCGACGCGCGCACCATGGAGATCCACCACACCAAGCACCACGGCGGCTATACCGCAAAGCTCAACGCCGCCATTGAAGGCACCGAGCTCGAAGGCAAATCCATCGAGGAGATCCTGGCCAATGTGAGCAAGTATCCCGCAGCCGTGCGCAACAACGGCGGCGGATATTACAACCACTGCCTCTTCTGGACGATCATGTCGCCGGATGGTGGTGGCGAGCCCTCGGCCCAGATGAACATCCGCAAGGCCATCGAGCGCGACTTCGGCTCGTTCGAAAACTTCAAGAAGGAATTTTCGGATGCGGCCGCTACGCTCTTCGGCAGCGGCTGGACCTGGCTGTGCGTGGACAAGAACGACAAGCTCTTCATCTGCAACACGCCCAACCAGGACAACCCCCTGATGGATGTCAATGACTACGAAGGCACCCCCATCCTCGGGCTGGACGTGTGGGAGCATGCCTACTACCTCCACTATCAAAACCGCCGTCCCGAGTACATCGCCAACTTCTGGAACGTGGTCAACTGGCACGAAGTGACCAAGCGTTACAATGATGCAAATCCGGGTGCTTCAAATCTGTAACAGATTATAAATCAATAAAAAGAGGCGGGACCTATTATGGGTTCCGCCTCTTCCTTTTTAGTTTTAACGTCACAATAACATCGGGAAAACTTGACTCCCACATGAGTTTACTCGTAATATTGGAAAACAAGTCCGGAATTCCTGCAGCATTCACATATCCAAAACGATTGTTCACCACTCCCGGAAAAGCGGGAGGTAAATCCCTTGACCTATGCTGATTTTTGGAATCCTGCTCTTGCTGCTGGTACTGTACCAGCTCCAGCTCAAAAAAGAGCAAGTGTAACCGAGATCCTGTTAACCCCAAAACGCAAAAGGCCCCGAGGATGGGGCCTTTTCCATTTTTACACGCTTCAAAGAAAATCGGAAAATCTGTTTCCAATAGTTGAGGGTTTAGAGTTTGAGCGCACTGAAAAAAGTCCGTAACAACCCCGACTTTGGTCGGGGCAGGTTCCCGACTTGTCGGGATAACGCGTGCACGCTATAGATAACATGCTGATTTAGAATAAAAAATACATTGCGAATCATTGCGTCCCCGACTTTGGTCGGGACAGGCTTTTGCGGCATTGCGCGAGATTTTGGGTTTTTTCAGGGGACTCGAGTTTAGAGTTCAGGGTTTAGAGTTTAAAGTTTTTCTTGTTGATTTTCAGATTTTTGTCAAATCCTCGATTCCTCATTCATCATGATGAGGCCATCTCAACATCGCTGGCAGAGCCAGCGTCTCAACAAGCCGGCGCAGCCGGGCACCTGTTCCCGTATCCGGGACAGGATCCGACCTGTCGGAATCAACATCCGCGCAGCGGTCTCAACCTCACTCAAATCCTCGATTCCTCGGTTCCTCGCTTCCTCAGTCAAAAACCGCAGCCTTCGGCCTCAGAAAACGCAGTTTGAAATCAGTTAATCGGAGACAATACCCCTCACTTTTTGCTCGGCCCTTTCACCGCTTCGTACATGCGCTCGGCCTGGTCCAGGGTGAAGTTGCCCAGCAGCCCGCCCTGGAACTGGTACTCCTTGCCCCCTCTGATCTCCACATATCGAAAATCGTAGAAGGTGGCCGTGCTGTCGATCTGATTTTCGAAGATGAAGCCCTGATCCTCGTCACGAATCACTTTCGCAAAGTACGGCTGGCGTTTTACTTCGGCAAGCAGTGAGTCCTTGAGTGTGCGGGGGTTGGTCGTGCTGGCATTGGACACGTAAAGCTGTACATCGAAGCCATCGGGCCCTTTGATGGTAATGTCTTCCTGCACGATCATGTCGCGCTTCTTCACCACGGCACTGTCGGGAGCCAGGATGGTGAGCGGCACGCCGTATTCCATCAGGTCGAGCGGCTTGAACTGGTCTTCACGGGCACATCCCAGCGCAAGGACAATCATCAAGAGGGCAAGCGGGCGAAAGAAATCCTTCATGGTCGTAGTTTTGTGCGGCAAAAATAAACCCAAAGCCGGGCGTTGCAATCGCCTTTTTGCGAAAGCTCCCTCAAATGAAAATCAATGCCTGACAAAGTACGGATAGACAAGTGGTTGTGGAGCGTGCGGATTTTCAAGACCCGAACCATCGCCACCAATGCGTGCAAGAGCGGTCGTGTGCGCATCAACGGCACCGTAGTGAAACCGTCGGCCAGTGTGGCGGCAGGCGACACGGTGGGAGTGCAAAAGGACGGATTCCACTTCACCTTCAAGGTGTTGAAGCTCATCGAAAAGCGCGTGGGCTATGCCATCGCCTCCACCTGTTACGAGGACCTCACGCCCGAATCGGAACGCAACAAGTACAAGGACTGGTTCATCGGCAAGGCAGCTGCCGAGCGGCGGGAAAAAGGTGCGGGGCGCCCCACGAAGAAAGAACGACGGGTCATTGAAGAATTCAAGGAGCAGTTCTTTTCGTGGGACGACTGGATGGATTGGGACGAGTGATGTGCCCGTTGAATTGGTTGAGGGTGTAGGGTTGAGGGTTCAGAGTTTAAAGCTTAAAGTTTTTCTTGTTGATTATCAGTTTTTTGTCAAATCCTCGGTTCTTCGGTTCCTCGATTCCTCAGCCATTGAAACCGCAGCCTTCGGACGCAGAAAACGCAGTTTGCGCGCAGTTTTTACCTGTCGTTGAGGGTGTAGGGTTGATGGTTTACAACTCTTTGAAAATAAGCATATTCTCAGCGGCGATCTGTGTAACTGAAAATTTTTCGACTTTTTCAGCAAGCCTCTTTGCTCAAATCCTCGATTCCTCGGTTGCTCAATCAAAAAAATCCATCGTCTATCGTTCATAGACTATCGTCAATACACCTCCGGCGATTGGGGTTGCATGACATGCTGTTCCCGGACTTTTCAAGCAAAAACAAAACAAACATCAAGCGCCGCCCCGAGGGGCGGGGCTTGTCTCAACAGGCGCCGGTCGTTCGGCCAAGCGCACGACCGGCGGTCTCAACCTGGGGCCACGGCCCCGCTCAACTGTGTCACTGCCTGTCGCGTGACCGCCGCCATGCAAAATACTTCTGCACGCAATTTCATTCGCCGGTGCAGTAATTCCCCAACCGAATTGCGTTGAATATACACGGCAGCAACCAAACTGCCGTCGGCCTGTGGGCATCATTTCGCGAACAGCGGCGAAACCACTTTCTCTTTGCTGTCGGGCAGGTACTTGTAGAAGCCTTCGCCCGTTTTTACGCCCAGCTTTCCAGCCGTGACCATATTCACGAGCAAGGGGCAGGGCGCATACTTGGGATTGCCGAAGCCCTCGTGCAACACGCGCAGGATGGCCAGGCACACGTCCAGACCGATGAAGTCGGCCAGGTGGAGCGGGCCCATCGGGTGTGCCATGCCCAGCTTCATCACGGTGTCGATTTCTTCTACGCCTGCCACGCCTTCATACAAAGTGTAAATGGCCTCATTGATCATGGGCATCAGGATGCGGTTGGCTACAAAACCCGGATAGTCGTTGACCTCGACGGGCGTTTTGCCCAGCTAGCGCGACAGCTCCATGATGGTGGCTGCCGTCTCGTCGCTGGTCAGGTAGCCGCGGATCACTTCCACCAGCTTCATCACCGGCACGGGGTTCATGAAGTGCATGCCGATGACCCTGTCGGGGCGATGGGTAGCCGCGGCAATGCGCGTGATGGAAATGGAACTGGTATTGGACGCAAGGATGGCATCGGGGGGGGTCATCTCGTCGAGCTGTTCGAAGATGCGCAGCTTGAGGTCTTCGCGTTCAGTGGCCGCTTCCACCACCAGCTCGGCCTCTTTGACGGCAGGCTCCAGCTCGGTCCAGGTGCGGATGCGGGCCAGGGTGGCCTCCTTGTCCTCGGCCGTGATGATTTCTTTCTTGATCATGCGGTCGAGGTTGCGCCCGATGGTAGCCAGGGCGCGCTGCAGTGCCTCTTCCGATACATCGACCAGCGCCACTTCGTGGCCTTTCATGGCAAACACATGGGCGATGCCATTGCCCATGGTACCCGCACCGATGACGGCTACTTTCTTCATTTCCGGTTTCTTTTTGGTTCGGGAAAATGGAGGGCCCCGACCCTGTACAGGCCGGGGCACCCGATGTTTTCAACGATTGTGCGTGTGCAGCCTCAGGTGGCTCAGGCCACCTGCTGCTCTTTGAGCACCTTGGCCACGAGGTCGGCAGCTTCCTGCAGCTCGATGGCCGAATACACTTTCAGGCCCGAGTTGTCGATGATCTCTTTGGCCAGGTCGGCATTGGTGCCCTGCAGGCGCACGATGATGGGCACGTTGATCTTGTCGCCCAGCTTCTTGTACGCTTCCACGATGCCGTTGGCCACGCGATCGCAGCGCACGATGCCGCCGAAGATGTTCACGAGGATGGCCTTCACGTTGGGGTCCTTGAGGATGATCTCGAAGGCGTGCGCCACGCGCTCGGCATCGGCCGTGCCGCCTACGTCGAGGAAGTTGGCGGGCTCGCCCCCCGACAGCTTGATGATGTCCATGGTGGCCATGGCCAGGCCGGCGCCGTTGACCATGCACCCCACGTTGCCGTCGAGCTTCACGTAGTTGAGGCCGTACTTTTTGGCCTCGACCTCCATGGGATCCTCTTCGTCGAGGTCGCGCATGGCTTCCAGATCGGGATGGCGGTAGAGGGCGTTGTCGTCGAGCACCATCTTGCAGTCCACCGCGATGATGCGGTCATCGGCCGTCTTGAGGCAGGGGTTGATCTCGACCAGCGAGGCGTCGGCACCGAGGAACGCCTTGTAAAGGTTGGTTGCGAACTTGACCATGTGCTTGAAAGCCTGGCCGCTCAGCCCCAGATTGAAAGCGATCTTGCGGGCCTGGAAGGGCTGCATGCCCAGGGCCGGATCGATGTATTCCTTGTGCACGAGGTGGGGCGTCTCTTCGGCCACCTTTTCGATCTCCATACCGCCTTCCGTCGAGTAAATGAACACGTTGCGCTGCTGCTCGCGGTCGGTCAGGATGGAGATGTAGTATTCCTTGCAGGCCTTGAAGTCGGGGCGGTAGGCATCTTCTGCGATCAGAATCTTGCGCACCAGTTTGCCCGGGCCTTCGAGGCCACCGGGTGTCTGCGGCGTACGCAGGTGCATGCCCAGGATGCTGGAAGCGGCTTCTTTCAGTTCATCGAGGTTTTTTGCCAGCTTGACGCCGCCGCCCTTGCCGCGGCCGCCCGCATGAATCTGCGCCTTCACTACTACGAATTCGGTACCCGTCTGCTCGCGGATCTTGTGCCAGGCCTCGATGGCTTCTTCCACCGTGGTGGCTACGATACCTTCCTGCACGGGCACGCCGTACCGCTTCAGGACTTCCTTCCCTTGATATTCGTGGAGATTCATGGACTTGAGTTTTGATTGGATTTGATCGTTTTGCGAAAAGCGCCCCAAAAGTACGCAACCGGCGGGAATGAACGGTCTTTTGGCTGCAGCCAAAAGACCACCACCTCCACCTGAAGGCGCCCGGTGCGCCATCCTCAGAATTGCCAGCTCAGCCCCAGGCTGGGCAATATCGGCAACTGGTTGACGCGCTTGTAACGGATCCGATCGAAGAAAAAGATGTTCTCGCGGTTGTAGGCATTGGTGACGCTGGCCGTCACTTCGAGCTTCCGGCTTTCGCCAAAATGGAAAATGCGCTTGAGCGACAGGTCGAGGCGGTGATAGTCAGGCAGCCGGCCGGCATTGCGGCGCGTGTCGAAAATGACGCCCAGCGATCCGTTGCCGGTCAGCACGTCGGTGGTGATGCCGTCTTCAAAGTTGAAATTTTCATAAAAACCCTGCGTCAGGGTGAAGGGGAAGCCCGTGCCCAGGTTCCAGCGCAGCGCTGCTTCCCACAGCCCTTCTTCGCCGAAGGTGCGGGTGACCAGGAGATTGACGTTGTGCCGGCGATCGAAGATGGTCGGGTACACCTGCTCGCCATCGTCGCGCCTGACGTGTCCCAGCGAATAGGTCGTCCAGACGTACCAATGCGCATCGGCATACCGCAGCGACACGTCCACGCCCCAGGCCTCGCCCGTTTCGGTAGTGAAGTCGGGGTCGCGCTCGCTGCGCTTGTTGCGGTTGACCTGGATGAGCTGGCTGAAATTCTTGAAATATCCTTCCACATTGAGCTCCCAGCGATCGGCCAGGTCGGCCTCGAAGCCGGCAATGGCGTGTTGTGCTTTCTGCAGGCGATGCGGCGTGGGTTCGGTGGTGCCCGGCCGGTAGATCGTCTGCTCGGGTCCGGACAGGAAGCCCACGAAGAGGTTGATGACGTCTCGCTCGTTGACGCTGCTCAGGATGTTTTGCGAGTACAGGCCGCCGGCAAACTTGAAGCGCAGGCGCTCGGTGGCATTGAATTTGGCGCCAAGCCGCGGCTCGAGGGAGGTGGCCGGCTGCGACACGTAAAACTGCGCGCGCAGGCCCGGCTGCAACACCCACCGCCCCACGATCTGCTTGAGCGTCACGTAGCCCGCCAGCTCGGTGGTGAAGTCGTTTTGCCGGATGGTCACCCCGAGCAGGTTTTTGAAAACGAAATCCGTCTCCAGGCCCGAAAAGTCGAATCCATAGCGCAGCTCGCTGTTGCGCCCGAAGTAGTTGAAGTTGAGCTGAACCGAGTAGTTGGTAATGGCACTGCTTCGGGGCGCCTCATCCGCCTCTTTCAGCCCGATCCGGTAGTCCGAAAAAGCCACCACCCCATCAATGACGATGTTGGAGTTGGGCGGCACCAGCTTGAAGTTGGACCCGAAGCCCGTGGTAGTCCAGTCGAGGGCGGCCACGCCTTCGAAGTTGACCGCATCGGTGAAGTTGAAACCGAACAGGTTAAGCTGTGTGCCGTTGCCGGCAAGGAACGACACCTTGCCGTACACGTCGGTGTAGCTGTAGGGCAAGCCCACACTGTCGGTAGCCGTGGAGGTGATCCACGGGTACAGTACGGGCGAAGTCTGGTCTATGTATCCTCTTTTTGCGGTAAGCAGGAAAGAAGAGCTGCCGCCTCCCTTGTCGGCATCGAAGCGACGGATCGGACCCTCGAACAGGGCCTTCGACTGGAAGGGATTGGCGGCCACCTGCCCGCTGAATTTCGTCTTGTTGCCTTCCCGCGTCTTGATGTCCACCACGGCGGAGATGCGCCCGCCGTGTTCGGCTCCGAAGCCGCCCGTGAGCACGTCTATGGTGCGAATCGTTTCGGTCTCGAACACCGAAAACAGACCGATACTGTGAAAGGGATTGAAAATGGTCATGCCGTCGAGCAGGATTCGGTTCTGTATGGGCGAGCCACCCCGGATGTAGATCTGTCCGCCCTGGTCGCCCGTGGTGATGATGCCCGGCAACACGGGCAGATACTGGGCCAGATCCGTCTGGCCACCGATACTGGGCAGGGCTTCGATCTGTCGGGGCGAAATACTGACAGCCGAGACGGCTACCTCGCTGCGCGCCTTTTCCTTGCGCGCCGACACATCAACCACAGAGAGATTGACCGAGCTTTCCACCATGTACAATTGCTGCTGCACGATGCGGCCGGCACGCACATCGATATCGACCGCCACGCTGTCGTAACCGATATAGGTAGCCACGAGGCGGTATTTGCCGGGCGGGATGTTGCCCATGCTGAAAAAGCCGTTCTCATCGGTGTTGGTGCCGTATTCGGTCCCTTCGAGGAACACGGTGCCGAAAATGATGGGCTCGCCCGTCTGTTTATCGTACACGTTGCCGCGCACTGTCCCTCCTTGCTGGCCCCGGGCCGTCCCTGCCAAAGCGGCAAACAACAAAAGCACCGGCAGCAGTCTCTTCATTGACATCCAGTTCCAGTTTGATTTTCGCCTTTCGGCAAATAAAACCCGCACCTGCGCACGCAGCGCAGAAGCGACGCGCAAATATACCCTGCCGGCAGTCCCGCGATGCAGCCGTTTTTGTCAGCAGAAGAACAAGGGAGGCGAATGCGTGCCCCTCAGAGCTCGGTGCCGGCTCCTTCCCGGATGATCTCCGGCTCGGCGCCGGTGCAGTCCACAATGGTCGTAGGTTCGAGCGAGCCCATACCGCCAGCGATGATGGCATCCACCTGCTTTTCCCACTGGGCAGCTATCTCGACCGGATCGGTGACGTACTCCACGATGTCGTCATCGGTCTTCAGGGAAGCCACGGCAAGCGGATTACCCAATGCCTCCACCAAGGCCCGCGCGATAGGATTATTCGGGATCCGGATGCCAATGGTCTTCTTGCGATTGCGAAAAATGCGCGGCACCTCATTATTGGAACGAAGAATGAAAGTGTATGGCCCGGGCAACACCCTGCGCATCATCCGGAAGGTCTCGTTGTCGATCTGGGTGGTGTAGGCCGAAGCCTGGCTCAAATCCCTGCACACAATCGAGAGCATGGCCCGCTCCGGATCGAGCCGACGCAACCGGCACAGACGGTCCATGGCCTGCTTGTTCATCATGTCGGCAGCAAAAGCGTACACCGAATCGGTAGGCATGATGATGACGCCGCCCTCGCGCAAGATTTGAGCCGCCATCTCAATCTTCCGGGCAGAAGGATTATCCGGGTGAATGTGCAGGATCATGGGGCAATCGTTTGTTTGAGCAATGAAACCGATGTCATGTCCCAAAATAACTGACTTTCTCCAAATTCTCGCAGAAAAAGGCACGCACTCCTCGCGCAACAGCACAACCAGCGAAACCGCAACCTGCACCCGCAAATGGACGCAGTTGGTGCGCAGTAATCGAGGAGTTCGGTGCAACTTACCCGCACTACCCCGCTCGCTCCTTCGCTCCTCTCTCCTCAATATCCATCGTCAAAATTTCCCGGACCGGCTGACGCACTGCCGTCAGACGCACTGCCGTGCGTCTCTACCCTCGGACGCACTGCCGTGCGTCCCTACATCCGTGCGTCTCAACCTCAATCACGCTGTCACTCGCTCACTCCACGCTCACTCAACCACCACCCACGACGCCACGCCACGCCTTGCGCCCTGGCCCACTTCCACACGGTAAGTACCCTGAGGCATCTGCGGCAGATGCACCCGATCGCCCGTCGCCTCCCTCTGCCACAGCCGCCTACCCTGCTCGTCGTACACCCGCACCGCGTAGCCGCCCCTCACGCCACGCACTTCCAGCCACGCTCCCTCCACGCCCGACGGATTCGGCACCACCCACACCGCCACATCGCTACCCGATGCCTCCCACGCGCTCGTCACCATCACCCACGGCACCTCGATCTCGTAGCTGTAGCTGCAGCCCGCGCCGTCCGTCACCGTCAGGGCGTACGTGCCCGCAGCCACGCTGTCCAGTACCGGGCCCGTCGCACCCGTGCTCCACATGATCTCGTAGGGCGCCCATGCCCCCGTCACCAGCACCTCGATGTGCCCGTCCGCACTCTGTGCGCTCGTCGCGCTGTCCACCTCCCACGTCACCGTGGGCGGCAAGGCCGCCTCCACCGTCACCGAGGCCGTCGCCTCGCAGCCGTGCGCATCGCTCACCGTCACCGCGTAGGTGCCCGAACCCGTCACCGGCAACTGCTGACCCACGTAGCCCGTGCTCCAGGCATACACGTAGCCCGCCGTGCCGCCCACAGCCTGCGCCGTCAGCAGGCTCTGCGCGCCCCCGCACAGCAACGTGTCGCCCGCAATTCGCACTTCCAGGCTGTCCGGCTCCGTCAGCACCGCCGTGAGGCTGCCCGCACAGCCCAGCGCATCCGTCACCGTCACCCCGTAGCCGCCCGCCGACAGGCCCGTGCGCAGCGAGTCCGTCGCCC
>WFYJ01000103.1 GCA_015490175.1 Saprospiraceae bacterium
AGTTTTTTGTCAAATCCTCGGTTCTTCGGTTCCTCGATTCCTCAGCCATTGAAACCGCAGCCTTCGGCCGCAGAAAACGCAGTCTGAAATCAGTTAATCGGGGACACTACCGTCAGACGCACTGCCGTGCGTCACTACTGTGATCTCAACCTCAATCATTCCTCACTCCATCTCTCCGTCTCTCCGTCCCTCCATCACTCTTTTCTCCTCACTCCTCGCGAGCGAAGCGAGCCCTTCGTCCCGGTCATTTTCAAAGTTGTGCGAAATTCGGACTGTTTTTCAGGCTTTTAACGGGTGGCGTTAACAAATTTTTTCAGCCGGAAGGTTTGGAAAACGGCAAGGGCGAATTACCTTTGCAGCCGCTTTTCATGGCACGACCAGAATTATTCAATCAAAACCCGTTGAAGAGGTGGATACACTGAGTTACAAAACCAAATCGCTCCGCAAAGAAGATGTGGACCGCAAGTGGTACATCATCGACGCGGAAGGCGAAGTCGTCGGGCGTCTCTGCTCGCGCATCGCACACGTGCTGCGCGGCAAGCACAAGCCTTCCTATACGCCACACGTGGACAATGGCGACTACGTCATTGTGATCAACGCCGACAAGGTGCGTTTCACGGGCCAGAAGTGGAACAAAAAAGAATACATCCGTCACTCGCACTACCCCGGTGGCCAGAAGGTGACCACGGCCCGCGAGCTGCGTGCGCGCTTCCCCGAGCGCATCATCGAGCACGCCGTGCGTGGCATGCTGCCCAAGAATCGTCTGGGGCGCCAGATGTTCAAGAAGCTGTTCGTGTATGCCGGTCCGGAGCACCCGCATGCCGCTCAGAAACCCGAACCTTTCAATTTCTGATACCAGTCGGCGCGAGGCGTAGCGCTTCGTGCAGCCTGATAAATCTGCTCATTTATGGAAATGATTCACACCATAGGTAGAAGGAAAGCATCGGTAGCGCGCCTGTACATGCGCAAAGGCAAGGGGCGCATCTTCGTCAATGGTCGCGACTACACCGACTACTTCCCTCAGATCCACATCCAGGCCGGGCTGCTCGACCCCTTCAAGGTCGTCGAGCTCGACCCGAAGCTCTACGACCTGAAGATCCGCGTCAATGGCGGCGGCTTCAAGGGGCAGGCCGAGGCCATCCGCCTGGCCATCGCCCGGGCGCTCGTGCAGCTCAACGAAGACTATCGCCGTGTGCTCAAGGAGCACAAGCTGCTGACGCGCGATGCCCGCGAAGTGGAACGCAAGAAGTACGGCAAGCCCAAGGCACGCAAGAGCTTCCAGTTCTCGAAGCGTTGATGCCTTTGCGGCGCTTTGCGTACCGATTTTCGAATCAAAAAATTTGTTGTTGCAATGCAATTACCTTCCTATAAAGAACTGCTCGAGGCCGGCGTACACTTTGGCCACCTGAAGAGCAAGTGGAACCCCAGGATGGCGCCTTACATCTTTGCGCAGCGCAAGGGCATCCACATCATCGATCTGAATGCCACCATCCGCCAGCTCGAAAAGGCACAGCGCGCCCTGTTCTCGCTGGCCAAGTCGGGGCGCAAGATCCTGTATGTGGCGACCAAGAAGCAGGCCCGCGACATCGTGGCCAACGCGGCCCGCTCGGTCAACATGCCTTACGTGACCGAGCGCTGGCTGGGCGGCATGCTCACCAACTTCGCCACCATTCGTCGTTCGGTCAAGAAAATGCAGAGCATCGAGCAGCTGCTCAACGACGAGCGCGCCACCAGCATGACCAAGAAGGAGCGCCTGACGCTCACGCGCGAGAAGAACAAGATGGAGAAAGTGCTGGGCGGCGTGGCCGACATGCATCGCCTGCCGGCAGCCCTCTACATCGTGGACATCCACCACGAACACCTCGCCGTAGCCGAAGCCAACCGCCTCGGTATTCGCACCTTCGCCATGGTGGACACCAACTCGGATCCCACGCTCGTCGATTTCCCCATTCCGGCCAACGACGACTCGTCCAAGTCGGTAGAGGTGATCACGAAGTACGTCACCGAGGCCATCCGCGAGGGACTGGAAGCCCGCAAAAGCGCCAGAGCCGAGGCTGCCGAACAGGGCGAAGCCGCCGGCTGAACTTTTCGCGCCGGCAAGGTGTCTTCGTGGGGGCTTCGGCCCCGCACACGCCCCGTTGAGGGGTGCCATTTTGTGAAAACCTTTTAAATCCCGCATTGAAGATGAGTGCAATTACTGCTGCAGATGTAAAGAAACTGCGCGAAATGACCGGCGCAGGCATGATGGACTGCAAGAAAGCCCTGGCCGAGGCCGAAGGCGATTTCGACAAGGCCATCGAGATCCTGCGCAAGAAAGGCCAGAAGCTGTCGAGCAAGCGCGCCGACCGCGAAGCCAAGGAAGGCGTCGTCATCGCCCAGGTGTCGGACGACAAGACGCGCGGCATCATCGTCAAGCTGAGCTGTGAGACCGACTTCGTGGCCAAGAACCAGGACTTCATCGACCTGGCCAGGAAGTTTGCCGATATCGCCCTCGAAAAATTCCCCGCCACTCTCGAAGAGCTGCGCAACCAGCCCTTCGACGGCATCACCATAGGTGAGAAGGTGACCGAGCAGATCGGCATCATCGGCGAAAAGCTCGAGCTGAGCTACGAGCGCCTCGAGGCGCCCATGGTGTGCCCCTACATCCACATGGGCTATCGCGCCGGCGTACTCGTAGGCCTCAACAAGGCCGACGACAAGTACTACGAGGCCGGCCGCGACGTGGCCATGCAGGTGGCTGCCATGCGCCCCATCGCTGTGGACAAGGACGATGTCGATCCGGCCGTCATCGAGAAAGAAATCGAGATCGGCAAGGAGCAGGCCCGTCAGCAGGGCAAGCCCGAGCAGATCGTCGAAAAGATCGCCATGGGCAAACTCAACAAGTTCTTCAAGGAAAATACGCTGCTCAACCAGCAGTTCGTCAAAGACGGCTCGATGACGGTACGCGACTACCTCAAGAGCCTCGATCCGGAATTGACCGTGACCGGATTCAAACACATCGAATTGGGTTAAAAAGCCACAAACGCAAGGCGAATCATCGAAAGATGGTTCGCCTTTTTTCTGATATGCCTTTCGGCAAATACCGCCCGCCGCGAACCCCGGACACCCCCTTTTCGTAAACCGACAGAAACAGATTTTCGCATTGGGAATGGAGGCAAAACCAAAATACAAGCGCGTACTGCTGAAGCTGAGCGGCGAGTCGCTGATGGGTGAGAAGCAATACGGCATCGACCCGCAGATGCTCCAACACTATGCCCGCCAGATCAAGCGCCTCGTCGAGCTGGGCGTCGAGGTGGCCATCGTCATCGGCGGCGGCAATATCTTCCGCGGGCTGCAGGCCCAGGATGCCGGCATCGAGCGCGTGCAGGGCGACTACATGGGCATGCTCGCCACCGTCATCAACGGCATGGCGCTGCAGAGCACTCTCGAATCCATCGGCGTCTATACGCGGCTCATCTCGGCCATTGAAATGAAGCAGATCGCCGAGCCCTACATCCGCCGGCGCGCCATCCGCCACCTCGAGAAAGGGCGCGTGGTCATCTTTTCGGCCGGCACGGGCAGCCCCTATTTCACCACCGACTCGGCGGCGGCCCTGCGCGCCAGCGAGATCAATGCCGAGGTCATCCTCAAGGGCACTCGCGTCGATGGCATCTACTCGGCCGATCCCGAAAAAGACCCCACGGCGGTGCGCTACGAGCGCCTCACCTTCACCAGGGTCATCTCGCTGGGCCTGGGCGTGATGGACATGACGGCCTTCACCATCTGCCGCGAGAACAACCTGCCCATCATCGTCTTCGACATCAACGACCCCGACAACCTCTACCGCATCGTCATGGGCGAAGCCGTCGGCACCCTCGTCGAGGCCGACTGAGCGGCGGCGCTGGAGGCGCCAGCGCCGCGACGCCTCCGCCTTGAGTGCCCTTGGCGGGGCTTGCCGCCTTTGCTTGCAGGCGTGCGATCCTGTATTTTGCGAAAGCAAAAACCTCTGCCAAAGGGCGCAGCCGGCTCACTGCTGCGCGTCCTCGGGTGCGGGCGCACCTTTTCTTGCGGGCGGCGCCACCTCATCGAATATCTCGGCGTAGCGGGGGTGGTTGGTGCCCATGATGCGATCCCAGAAATTGAAGTAGAGACTGAAGTTGTAGCGGCCATAGCGATGGTGCAGATCGTGGTGGGTGGGCGTGTTGAGCCATCTGCCTGCCGCGCTGCGCGCAAACCCTCTGGGGAAAAACTCGAAGCCGAGGTGGCCGGCCACGTTCCACAGCATGGACCAGGTGGCAAAGAGCAGCAGCGCAGTCGGATGCAGCGGCAGCACGACCAGCGCGATGGGCACGATGCCGAATTCGAGCAGCGCTTCCAGCGGGTGGAACGAAAAGGCGGCCCAAGGCGTAGGCGTGCGCGAGGCGTGGTGCACGGCATGGACGTAGGGGAACAGGCGCGGGTGGTGCATCAGCCGGTGTATCCAGTAGAACCAGGTGTCGTGCACGACCATCATGGCGGGAATGGAAAGCCAGAACCAGGCCCGCCCGTATCGGGCCACGTCGTGATACAGCAGCGGGTGCACGTGGCGGTCGAACCACAGGATGCCCGCAATGATGGCGGCAAAGATGGCCGAGGTGGTCAGCGAGTGCGCGATTTCGGAGCGCACCTGGGCCGGAGCGGGCCACCGCTTCTGAATCTTGCGCAAGCGGCGCAGCGGCCGCTGCCACACGTAACACACCACCCAGGCCGTGCCCGCCATCAGCAGATAGCGGCTGGCCACAATCAGAAAAATCGCTGCGGCCACAGCCATCGCCCCAGTGGGCGAGGAAAACCATTCGAGGGGGAGCATTTGTCTTTTGTTTTGCGGTGAAAGGGGGCCGCGCAACAGGGCGCCGCGCGGCCGATCGGTTTTTTGGCGAAAGCCTGTGAAGGGGTTGACAAGGCAAGTTGCGTGGGTGCCGTTGCGCGAGGCGCTACTGCCTTATGGCGACGGGCTCCACGCTGACCTCAGCAGGCACGGGCTCACAGGTCAATGTCGTACTGCTGGCCGTTGATGATCACGGTGGCGTCGCCATTGCCGAGAAACTCGATGGTGCCCTCGAAGGTCACGGGCATCTGGTCATCGACCGAGACGGTGAGGGTGAAGGTGGCGGTGCCGCCCGTGATCTCGAAGGCGTCCTTGTCGAAGGTCAGGTTTTCCACTGTGATTTCGAGCGTGAGGGTGTAGGTGCCCTGCAACTGGTCGGAGCCGATGCCGATGCCCTTGCCCTCGACGGTGCCGTCGAAGGTGTACAGGCCGTTGAGGATGTATTCGGCCTGGGCCGGTGCGATGCCGCTGAGGTCGAAAGCCGTCAGGGCGCTGAAGTTGCCCAGGGAGCGGTAGGTCTCGAAGTCGGCCGTGGCGTCGCCGACGTATTGTACGGAGGTGGGCACGTTGAGCTGGTTGCATTCGAGCGTCCACTGGATGTCGTTGGTATAGCTGACGTGGCCGTTGGGCAGGTTGCGGTTGTAGCTGAGAGTGGTATCGCGCGTTTCGCCGCAATCCATGAGCGCCTGCCCGTTGCTGTCCATGGTGCCGGCGGCCATCATGGCGGCGTTTTCGGCTTCGGTGGTCATGCCCTGGCTCGTTTCGCTGACGGCCGTTTCGACCAGTTCGGCCGCTTCTTCCTCGCTGACGTTGCTTTCGGGCTGGGGCTGGTCGTCGGTAGCGGGTTGGCAGGCGGTGAACAGCCAGACGATGCCGGCCAGTGCGAGCAGTGAAAAGGTCTTTTTCATGGTGATCTTTGTTTTGAGGATGTGAAAAAATGTCGCTGTCGGCCACAAAGAAGGAGGCAGGCTGCGGGGCCCTGCCATTTTTTTCAACCATTGGCGCGTGCGTGTCAACGTGTGGTTTTTCGGGAAAGCGGATGCTGTTGGTTGAGCGGTGGGCGCCAGTGGTTGGAAGCATTTGCCGAAAGGCGGGAGGGAATGGTAGTTTTGGCATATGAAATACGAACCGCTTCGCCCCATCAGCCGCTCGCTCAACCGCAGCTTCCAGATGGCCTTCTGGCTGTTTGTGATGCTGGTCGGCACGCTGTTTTTCAGTCAGTACATGCCGTGGCAGACGGCATTCTGGCGCACGGCGGCCAACCTGGCGCCGCTGGCTTTCCTTTGCTACTTCAATGCGCTGGTGCTGGTCAATCGCATTCTGGAGCGGGGCTGGTACGTGACCTACGTGCTGAGTGCCGTGGTGCTCATCCTCCTCATGGTGCCTGTGCGCATCTGGATCAATGCGCAGTTTCCCGACCCGCTGGTGGAGACGGGGCTGAACCGGGTGCTCAGTCCTGCCTTTGGCGCCATCATCACCAATATCGGCGTAGTGCTGGTCAGTGCGTTGTATCAGGTGTTGTTCAATCGCGTGCGGCGCGAACATGCCGCCATGCAGGCCCTGAACCGCCATCAGGAGGCGCGCCTGCAGTTGTTGCGCGCCCAGATCAACCCGCACTTTCTGTTCAACACATTGCACAACATCTACTCGATGGCCGTCACGGGCTCGTCCGCTACGGCCGGCGCCGTGCTCAACCTGTCGCAGTTGTTGCGCTACGTCATTTACGAGACGCAAAAAGAGATGGTGCCGCTGGTGCGCGAGCTGCGCCACATCGAGCGCTACATCGAGCTGTACCAGATGCGCTTTGCCGCACCCGTGGCGGTGCGCCTGAGGTGCGAGGGCGCGGTGGAGGGGCGCAGTGTAGAGCCCATGCTGCTGTTGCCGCTGGTGGAAAACTGCTTCAAGCATACCGACTTCGTACACCACCCCGAGGCCTTTATCGAGTTGCACCTGCAGGTTGATGCCGAGGGGCGCCTCCGTTTTCGCACGCGCAACACCCACAACGCCCATCCCGCCGCCAGGGAGCCGAGGGGCGGCGTGGGGCTGGCCAACATCCGGGCGCGCCTCGAGCTGCGCTACGGCAAAGCCTTTCGCTTGACAACCCGCGACGAGGGTCGTACTTTTGAGGTCGTGCTCGAAGTACCAACCCGCCCGATGCATGCCGCCGCCGACACCCATACGCGCCCTGCTCGTCGATGACGAATACCCGGCTCTGCAACTGCTGCGCGCTTTTCTCGACAAGGTGTCGGATGTCGAAGTGGTCGGAGCCACCCAGTCGCCCCTCGAAGCCATCGAGCTGCTGAAAAGCCAGGCCATCGAGCTGCTCTTTCTCGACATCCAGATGCCCCACCTCAAGGGCAACGCCCTGCTCAAGGCCCTGCGCCACCCGCCCCTCGTCATTTTCACCACGGCCTATGCCGACTATGCGGTCGAGGCCTTCGAGCTCGAGGCCGTCGATTATCTGATGAAGCCCTACTCCTTCGAGCGGCTGCTGCTGGCCCTCGACCGGGTGCGCGACCGCCTTGAGCCCATGCGCTCTTTGCCGGCGCGCCTTTCGGCAAATGAGACCGCGTCGCCCGCCGCGCATCTCGTGCTCAAATGCGACGGTCAGTTGCGTCGCTTTCGACTCGACGACATCCTCTTCGTCGAAGGACTGCGCGAGTACGTGCGCCTCGTGACGCGCCAGGGCCGCTTCGTCGTGCTCGAGCGCATGCACCAGCTCGAGCGCATGCTGCCTGCCGATCGCTTCGTGCGCACGCACAAGTCCTGGATCGTCGCCATCGACCAGGTCGAAGCCATGGACGGCAATCTGCTCCTCCTCGGCGATCACCGCATTCCCGTCAGTCGCAGCCGCCGCGACCAGGTCGTGCGCCGCATCTTCGGCACCTCCGATCAATAGGAGGAGGAGCCTGCCGCAAAAAGTCCGAAACAAGCCCGACTCCGGCGACGGCTCCGACAGCGCCGGAGTACGGGCTGTCGCCGTTGCCAGTACCGATTGTGCCCATCCCGCATTCGGAAGGAAGCGGCGTGCTATCTTTGTGCGGGCTTTTTCTTTCCTCTTTCTTTTACTCAGTCAGGAATTTGCTTTTCGCAAAACGCAAACAGCAGGCCGTATGAACAAGTGGTTGTGGTGGACACTGACGACCCTCGCGCTGGCCGTGGCCGGCGCCTGGTGGGGCTGTACGCCCAAAACGACGCAGCAGACCACGGAAACGCCCGTGGCACAGGACACGACGCAAACTGCTCAGCCTCAACCCCCGCAAGAGAAGCTGAGTCCGTGCCCCACCTTCGACGACGCGCCCAACCCCGACCGGGCCATCGAATACTACGTACTCTATCACGACTTCATGAAGACGCAGGAGTACGATCAGGCCTTCGACTACTGGCGCAAGGTGTACGAGGTGGCGCCTGCCGCCGACGGCCGCCGCAACTCGGTCTTCGCCGACGGCATCTGGTTCTACGAGTACTTCCTCTCGAAGGAGACCGACTCGCTCAAGCGTGAGGCCCTCATCGACACCATCTTCATGCTCTACGACCAGGTGGACAAGTGCTATCCCGAAGGAGGCTACATCGTGGGCCGCAAGGCTTTTGACCTGTACTACAAGTATCCCTGGCGAGCCGGCCGCGAGGCGATCTTCCAGATGTTCAGGCAGTCCATCGATATGGACAGCATCAAGGCACAGTATTTCGTGCTCAACCCCTTCACGGCGCTGCTCGTCGAGATGCACAAGGCGGGCAAGATCAGCGATGAGGAGGCGCGCCGCTACGTCACGCTGCTGGAGCAGATCCTCGAATACGGACCGGCCCACTGTGAAGGCGAGGTATGCAAGGCCTGGGAGGTGGTGCGCGAATACGTGCCCGCCCGCCTCGAATATTTCGAGACCATCAAGGGCTTTTACGATTGCGCGCACTACAAGAAAAAGTACCTGTCGCTCTACCTCGAAAATCCCGACGACTGCGACGTGCTGCGCAACGTGTACAGCTACCTCAAGTGGGGCGGCTGCTCCGAGGATGATCCCGACTTCCAGCAGCTCATCCAGGTGGGCAACGAAAAGTGCCGCGAGGCCGGTCTGGCCGAGGTGGCCTTCGAATGTCTCAAGAACGCCGACTACGAGTGTGCCATCGAAGGCTTCGAAAAGGCCGCCGAGGAGGAGACCGATGTGGACAAGAAGGCGCGTTACTACCTGCTCATCGCCAAGGTGTATTACGCCCACCTGAAAAACTTCCCCAAGGCCCGCCAGTATGCGCGCAAGGCGGCCAGCGTGAAGCCCGACTGGGGCGAGCCCTACCTGCTCATCGGGCGGCTCTATGCTTCGAGCGGGCCGCTGTGTGGTCCGGGGCGCGGCTGGGACAGCCAGGTGGTGACCTGGGTCGCCATTGACGAGTGGCAGAAGGCCAAGCGCATCGACCCCGGCGTAGCCGACGAAGCCAACAAGCTCATCGCGCGCTACAGCCAGTACATGCCCAGCCGCGAGGACATCCACCAGCGCCTCCTGCACGAGGGCGACACCTACTTCGTGGGCTGTTGGATCCAGCAGCGTACCACCGTGCGGGCCGCACCGAAATAAAATAATGCGCCCCCGAAGCCGGGCCGTTCGTCGAAAAAACAGCGGTCCGGCCGGCCCGGAGCTTTCCTTTGTGCCGAACGCGCCCCTTGCGCCGGAGGCAGTATTTGCCGAAAGGCAGATCATCCGTGCACGCAAGGCGCACGCGCAAGGGAAGAGAGGGCCTGCGCGTGCGCACGAGCCAGAATCCAATACTCCAAGCCATGTCCCAACCCATGCTCCGCCTTCAGGAAGTAGTCAAGACCTACGACGGCACCGTGGCTGTCGATCACGTCAGCTTCGAGGTGCCGCGCGGCGCCATCTACGGCCTGCTGGGCCCCAACGGTGCCGGCAAGACGTCGCTCATCCGCATCATCACCACCATCACGGCAGCCGACAGCGGCGAGGTATGGCTCGACGGCGAGCCGCTCAACCACACGCATCCCGAGCAGATCGGCTACATGCCCGAGGAGCGCGGCCTGTACAAGAAGATGCGGGTAGGCGAGCAACTGCTCTACCTGGCGCGCCTCAAGGGCCTTTCGGCAAATGAAGCCCGCCGGAAAATCGAGTGGTGGCTCGACCGCTTCGACTGCGCCGACTGGTGGGGCAAAAAGGTGGAGGAGCTCTCGAAGGGCATGCAACAGAAAGTGCAGTTCATCGCCACGGTGGTGCACGAGCCCAAGCTGCTCATCCTCGACGAGCCGTTCAGCGGTCTCGACCCGGTCAATACCAACCTGATCAAGGACGAAATCCGGCGGCTGAATGCCGAAGGCACCACCATCATCTTCTCGACGCACCGCATGGAGCAGGTCGAGGAGATCTGCGAGCAGATCACGCTCATCAACAAGGGGCGCAACATCCTCACCGGGCGCGTGGCCGAGCTCAAGCAGCGCTTCAAGCAACACCGCTACCGCATCGAGTACGAGGGCGCCTTGCCCGACGCCCTCGCCGCCGCCGACGCGGCCAACCCCCGATTCCAGGTGGTGGGGCAGGACGCCCAGGGCATTACCGTGCAGGTGGCCGACGACGCCATCGCCAATGAAGTGTTGCGCCTGCTGCTCGACGCGGGCGTGCGCATCACGCGCTTCGAGGAAATCCTGCCCACACTCAACGAAATCTTCATCCGCCTGGTGACGGAAACCGAGCCCGTGGCGTCGTAAAGCGGACAGCGGCCGATTCAACCCCGTAGGCCTTCGGGTCGTTATATCCAGCGCGATCCGGTTTCTTGAGATGGAGCGACGGAGTGAGGGAGCGAGAGCGTGAGGGAGCGAGAGCGTGAGGGAGTGACGGTGTGATGGTGTGATGGAGTGATGGAGTGATGGAGTGATGGAGTGAGGGTGCGAGGGAGTGAGGGTAAACCGATTTCACCGATTCAACCGATTCCACCGATTTGACCGATTTGACCGATTTCACCGATTTGACCGATTTGACCGATTCCACCGATTTCACCGATTCCACCGATTTGACCCCATGTCATACTCATTTCAAAGTGGTTGAGGAAATGCTGTTACAATGGTTGAGGGTGTAGCGTTGAGGGTTGAGCGTTTTACATCTGACATCTTGTTTCTCTGTTTTTATTGATAATCAATGACTTGTATTCAGGTTCCCGGTTCCTCGATTCTCAAGACGAAGACGTCCATTGACCATTAACCATTGACTATCGTCAAAAATTCCCGAATCGAATCGAGTACGGGCCACTGGATTTTCCCGAAGCACTTTGAACCGGGGATACGGTGCCGGTGTACCGGTACCGGCGACCGCCAAATCCTTTGTAAACCGTAACTTTGCGCCCGCTATGATGGTACAGATGTTCAAGTCCAAGATTCATCGTGCGGTGGTGACCGAAGCCAACCTCAACTACATGGGGAGCATCACCATCGACGAGGAATTGATGGAAGCCGCCAACATCCTCGAAGGCGAGCGCGTACAGATCGTGAACAACAACAACGGCGAGCGCCTCGAGACCTACGTCATCAAGGGCGAGCGCGGTTCGGGAGTCATTGGCCTCAACGGCGCCGCTGCACGCAAGGTGCAGCCCGGCGACGTGGTCATCATCATCTCCTACGCCTGGATGGACGTCGAAGAGGCCAAAAACTACAAGCCCATTGTGGTCTTCCCCGAAGAAGGCAACAAACTCCCCAAGTAAGCGCAACCCACCCATGGATCAGCAGTCTGCCCCGAAGAACGCGCACCGCCTCGTGTGGCGCAAGCTGTTGCAGCCCCTGCTGTTTCTGGCTATCGGCTCGGTCATTCTGTGGCTGGTGTACCGCCACCAGGCGCGCGCCTACGAGGCGCAGTGTGCGCTCGACGGCGTTCCCGCCGACGAATGCAGCCTGCTGGCCAAGATTGCAGCCGACTTCGCCAGTGTCCACTACGGCTGGATTGGCCTGGTGCTGCTGGCTTTCCTGGTGAGCAACGTCAGCCGCCAGGTGCGCTGGCAGATGCTGCTCGAGCCGATGGGCTACCGCATCCGGCCGCTCAACGGTTTTTTGAGCATCATGCTCGGCTACTTCGCCAATCTGGGCTTTCCGCGCATTGGCGAGGTAGTGCGGGGCGGCACGCTGGCCCGCTACGAGCGCATCCCCGTCGAAAAGGTGATGGGCACCATCGTCGTCGACCGCGCCATGGACTTCCTGTCGCTCTTTGCGGTCATCGGGCTGGCGCTGGCCCTCGAGTTTGACACGATTGCGGCATTCCTGCGCGACAAGGCCGTATTGCCCGAGGCCGACCTGCTGCGCAGCACCTGGTTGTGGGGCGGCATGGCAGGATTGGCCCTGGTGGGCGGGGTGTCGTGGCAACGGCGCGCGCAACTGATGCAGTGGCCACTGGCGCAAAAGGTGGTCGCCATGGCGCGCGGCTTCGCGCAGGGGCTTCGATCCGTCCGCCAGGTGCGGCGCCCTTTCTGGCTGCTGGTGCACAGCCTCAACATCTGGCTGATGTACTTCCTGATGACGTGGCTGGCCTTCTTCGCCTTCGAGCCCACGAGCCATCTGCCTGCCGTGGCCGCCCTGCTCGTGTTCGTCTTCGGCAGTCTGGGCATCGTGGTGCCTTCGCCCGGCGGCATGGGCACCTATCACGCCATGGTGATTGCCGCCCTGGCCCTCTACCACGTCTCGGGCGACGACGCCTTTTCGTTTGCCAACATCCTGTTTTTCAGTATCAACATCGGCTGCAATATCCTCTTTGGCCTGCTCGCGCTCGTCCTGCTGCCCCTGATCAATCAGCAGCAGAAAGGGTAGGCTCGCCAACAGAGGTACGCGCATCAAAGTGGTTTGGGGAAAATATCGGTGGTGAAACCGGTCAAAGCGATGGATACTCGAATCAAAGTGGTTCGGAAAATCCTGTTGCAATGGTTGAGGGTGTAGCGTTGAGGGTTTAGAGTTTATAGTTTAGAGTTTATAGTTTAAAG
>WFYJ01000104.1 GCA_015490175.1 Saprospiraceae bacterium
AACTGAATGATTTTTCGACTTTTTCAGCAGGCTCTTGAATCGAATCCCCGGTTCTTCATCCTTTCACATCCTTCACTTTCATTCTTCCTTCCGGAAAACGTAATCCACCCGCAGGGTGAAAGTGCGCGTGGGCTCGAGCAGGGCGGGCCGCAGCATGTACTCGACGTTGAAGAGGTTGTCCACCAGAAAGCTCACCTTCAGCCCCTCGTCGAGTTGCCAGGCGGCGCGAGCGCCCGCCACCACGTGTCCCCGATCGTGCTCCTGGCGCCATTTCTTGAGTCCTTTCACCACGAAATCGGCCTCGAACAATGCGTCAATGGCCTCCATGAAGCTGTTGTAGAAAGCCCAGGCGCCCAGGCTGAACGGCCCTTTCTGTAGCTGCAGGTCGATTTTCGCCGAATGGCGGAAGCGGTATTTGAGTACGTTGTAGTCGGCGCTGCTGCCCTGATCGATCACCTCCGACCAGTTGAGAAAGCGCGGATCGATCCAGGTATAGCCTGCCAGCAGCGAAGCCTCCAGCCCGCCGATGGTGCCCTGGCCCGCAATATTGAAATCGATGCCGCGGATGCGCGTGTCGCCGATGTTCTGGGCCTGGAAGGCGAGGAAGTGCTGGGCAAAGCCAAACTCGATCATGTCGTAGTATTCGGTCCAGAAACCGGCCACATCGACGAAGCCACGCCATTCGGCCACCTTCAGCCCCTGCTTGACGCCCAGCTCGGCACTCCAGCCCGTCTCACTGGTCAGTTGCAGGTTCGGAATGATGGGGATGCCGCCGAAGGTAGTGGTGATAAACTTCTCGGCCACCGTCGGGAAGCGGTAGCCCTGTCCCCACGAGGCGCGCAGATAGGTATAGGGCGCTGCCTGGTAGTTGGCGCCGAAGCGGAAAACGGGTCTGGCTTCGGTAGCCTTGCTCGCCTCGATGGTCTGGCCCAGGTACTCGAAAGGCGGGTTCTCGAGCGTGTAGCGCTCGTAGCGCACCCCGGCCGACAGATTGAGCCGGTCGAAAAACTTGCGGTCGTACTGCGCATAGGCCGCCAGGTTGGTGCCCGTGAAGGTGGTGTCGCCGTACAACTCGGCCGAGACGAAGGTGGCCGAATGCACCAGCCCCGCAGTCAATACGGCGCCCGCGGCATCCTGGCGGTGCTGGTATTGAAACTCGTTGTACAGGAAGTCGGAGCTGTTCGACTGATTGTTGGTCACCTCGTTCTGCGAGTGAAACCACCGCCCGATGTAGCGGTATTTGTTGCCGTTGGCGTCAAAATAGGTGATGTAGGGATCGATCATGTAGCGCAGCTTGTCGGGCGTTTCGGTAAGGGTGTTGGGGTTGGCCCGATAGGTGCCCTCATCGCCGTCGCGCCAGAAGAAGAAGCTGCCGCTGCGCCCTTTGTTGATGTTGGCATAGACGCCCGCGGTGAGGCGATCGGTGAAGCGGTATTGCGTGCTGAAGTTGAGCCGCCCGTAGCGGTTGTAGGTGGCTTCGTTGTAGCTGCGCTCGTCGTAGAAATAACCGCCGAGGATCAGGTCGAGCTTGTCGAAGCGCTGCCGATGTGCGAAGCCGGCCCCCACCTTGTGGGGTATGGTATCCTTGCCCCACCACTTTTTGGCCTTGTCTCTGGGTGCGTCGTACAGACCGCCAAAAACGAAGGCCTTCGTTTCCAGGCCGCTTTTGGCGTAAGCCGTACGCACATTGACGATGCCGTTCATGGCCGAAGAGCCGTACAGGGCCGATGCGGCCCCCTTCACCACCTCCACCTGGCTGATGTTTTCCACCGGCACGTCGTTCCAGTTGGTAAAGCCGGCATCGGCCTGCAAGGCAGGCACGTCGTTGACCATGAGCAGTACGCGGCTGCCCGCGCCATACGAGAATCCAGAGCCACCCCGGATATTGGCCTGGCCGCCGATGATGTGGACGCCCGGCACCTTGACCAATGCCTGGTCGATCGAGGTGCTGTTGGTGCTTTCGATGAGCGAGGGTTTGACCACCTCGAGCGAGACGGTCACTTCGCCCAGCGGCTTTTCATACTTGCCCGCCGTGACGGTGGCCGTAGCCAGGAGGTTGGCCTCCTCGCGCAGGCTCAGGTCGAGCCGAAGCTCCTGCCCGGCCGCAAGCGTCACCTGGCGCATCTCGGAATGATACCCCACATAGCTGAAGGTGATCTCCCAGGTGCCCGGATCCAGCTCCAGCTCGTAATACCCTTCCAGGTCGCTCACCGTGCCGGTCCCATTCACCAGTACCGTTGCGGCAATCAGCGGATCGTGCGTCTGCGCATCGGTAATATTGCCAAACACCCTGGCTTTCTGCCCGAAAACGATCGTGACAAACGCCCACGACATGACGACAAGAGCGATCGTACGCATGGCTTTTCCGTTTTGTGCGATGAAAAAATACGCAACATCCGGCACTTGCCTGCACTTGAAGACGCCGGCCGGCCGAAAGTGGTTCAATGGCGGGCATCCAAGGATGTGAGAGGGAGTGACGAAGTGACAGAGTGAGGAGTGAAGAGTGAGGAGTGATGGAGTGAGCCTGCCGAAAAAGTCCGTAACAACCCCGACTTTGGTCGGGGCAGGTTCCCGACTTGTCAGGATGACGCCCCCGATGCTCGGAGCCTGTCCCGGTTTACCGGGAACAAGCTGTTGCACGAGACTATGGGTTTTTCAGGGGCCTCAATCCTCAATCGAAAACCTCCACCGTCTGTCGCCCATGGACTATGGTCAAAAACTCCTGCTCCCCGGTGATACGGGCAGGATCGTCCGGGTGCCGGTGCGATGATGCACCAAAAATTCGGATTGCCCCTCATGCTACAGCGCCCGGGCCGGCCCCGTGCCAACCTCGCGACACAATTCCTTTTGGCCGAGCCCCCCTTTTCCGCAAACGGACTTTTGCCTTATCTTGCCTGCAGCAAAAACACACCCACCACTGTCAGGGCCATCCCGCCATCTGCATTGTTGATTTTTTTCAAAAAACAAAAGCATGAACAGGATTTTTCTACTTGCCCTTTTCCTGTTGGGAAGTGTCGGACTGATGGCCCAGACCGACGTCTGTCAGCCCGACCCGATGTACGCCGACTCGAGCGCAGGCATCTATCCCGCCCCGTACCACGACAGCCTCAACCCCATGGGCGGCATCAACCTGCCCGCCTGCCGGAATACGTACTGGGAGTTCACCTTCACGGCCATCGTGCCCGACAGCATCCAGGCGCCGCCGCCGCTGCCCCCCGTCATGGTGCCGCTCGACAGCTTCAAGATCGAAACGACGGGCGCCATCCTCGGCCTGCCCAACAACTTCAGCTATGCCTGCAATCCGCCTACCTGCGTGATCCCGCGCAACGAAACGGGCTGTCTCAAGATCTTTGGCACGACCGATTCGCCTGCCGGCGAGTACGATATCCAGGTGAAGGTGAAGATCTTCTCTTTCCTCACGCCCGATGGCCTTGAAGTCACCGTGCCCGACGATCCCGAGCAGGGCTTCTTCCCGGGCCGATACACCATCACCGTGCTGGAAGAAGGCTCGCCCGAATGCGTGACGGCCGCCTTTGAGCTGCAACCCGACCGGTTGCGCGCGACCCTCTCGCCCAACCCGGCCATCGCCACCACGCAACTGGAGGTGTACGCGGCGCAGGCCGGCATTTACCGCCTGAGCCTGACCGACCTGGCAGGGCGCACCCTGCTCGAACGCAGGCTCTATTTGCCGGAAGGCGAAACCACCGAATCGCTCGACCTGAGCGCACTGCCCGCCGGCATGTACCTCTGGACGCTCACCGACGGGCAGAAGGGCGCCTCGGGCAAGGTGGTCATTGCGCGCTGATGCGCCTTTTCAGAAAAAAACAAAGCCTCGCACGGGCATGAATCCGCTGCGAGGCTTTTTGCTTTCGCAAAATTCCGATTTTTGGCAGGCACGCAGACACAAACCTGAACGCAGCATGAAGATCTCGAGAAAGACCTTTTTCAAAGGACTGGCCTTCGGCACGCTGGCACTGCCGGGCGTGTTGCGGATGCTGGGCTGGCACAGCGAGGCCCAGCAATCGGGCGGGCCGGCCGTGATCAACGGACAGCGCTACCAGTGGAAGATGGTCACCACCTGGCCGCCCAACTTCCCCATCCTGCAGGAGGGATGCGAACTGTTCGCCCGGTGGGTGCATCAGATGTCGGGCGGCCGGCTCGAGATCCAGGTGTTTGCGGGCGGCGAGCTGGTGCCGCCACTCGAGACGTTCGACGCCGTGCGCAACGGCGTGGCCGAGATGGGCAGCGGCGCAGCCTACTACTGGGCAGGGAAGATCCCCGCAGCACAGTTTTTTGCTTCGGTGCCCTTTGGCATGAATGCCCAGCAACTCAACAGCTGGCTGCTGGCCGGCGAGGGCCTGAAGCTCTGGCGCGAGCTGTATGCCCGGTACAACCTGGTGCCTTTCCCCGCCGGCAACACCGGCGTGCAGATGGGCGGCTGGTTCAACCGACAGATCAACAACCTGCACGACCTCAAGGGCCTCAAGATGCGCATCCCCGGCCTGGGCGGCAAGGTGCTCGAAAAAGCCGGTGGCTCGCCCGTGTTGCTGGCCGGCAGTGAGCTGTACACGGGGCTGGAGCGCGGCGTCATCGACGCTACCGAATGGATCGGGCCGTTCCACGACTACAAGATGGGCTTCCACCAGATTGCGCGCTACTACTACACGCCCGGCTGGCACGAGCCCGGCACCACCCTCGAGCTCATCGTGGCCAAAGACAAATTCGACGCGCTGCCTGCCGACCTGCAAGCCACCGTCGAAACGGCTGCCATCCGCATGAACGAGTGGACGCTGGCTGCCATGGAAGCCGCCAACGCCGAGTACCTCGAGAAGATCCGGCAGGTGCGCCGCCTCGAGATCCGGCCCTTCCCCGACGAAGTGCTCGACCAACTGCGCGCCTATACACAAGAGGTGGTCGAAGAGCTGGCCGACAGCGATCCATTTGCCCGACGCGTCTATGATTCCTACACCGCCTTCCGGCAAAAAGCCACCGCCTGGGCCGACCTCTCGGAACGCCAGTACTACGAGCGCCTCAGCAAGCCCGCAGGCCGCATGCAGTGAGAGCGTGCACGTACGTACGGGAGACGGGGTAGGGGCGCACGGCAGTGCGCCCGGCACGGCAGTGCGCCCGGCACGGCAGCACGCACGCCGGTAGCGACGCGCGGCAGTGCGTCTGCCTGTTCGGGAATTTTTGACGATGGATATGGAGACGATGGATATGAAAGAGTGAGGAGACTGCCATACTCAAATCAAAGTGGTTCGGGAAATCCTGTGGTAATGGTTGTTAGGGTTTAGAGTTTAGAGTTTTTCTTGTTGACTATCAATTTTTTGTCAAATCCTCGATTCCTCGGTTTCTCGATTGCTCAGCCATTGCAACCGCAGCCTTCGGCCGCAGAAGACGCAGCTTGACGCAATTTTTGCAACTCTATGAAAATCAGTGCGTGCTCAGTGACTCTCTGTGTAACTGAATGCTCTTTCAGCCTTTTTTCAGAAGGGGACAGTCGCTCCTTCACTCCATCTCAAATTCCCTAACCGGATTGCGCTGAGTATAACGGGGCCGGCAAAAAAATGGCGAACAGATGACGCTTTTCTCCGGGGGTCGGTCGTGACAATGCGCCCGGGCGGGATATCTTTGCGCACTTTTTCGAACTCGCTGTTTCAACCTGTGCAGATGAAGCACTTGCGCGTATTCAAGTTTGGTGGCGCCTCGCTGAAAGACGCCGGGCACATGCGCCACGTGGCTCGCATCATCGCGAGCCATGCCGACAAGGGTCCCCTCGCAGTGGTGGTATCGGCCCTGGGCAAGACGACCAATGCCCTGGAAGAGGTGGTGGCCAGCCATGCCGCACAGGATGGCCGTGCCTTTCCGCTTCTGGACCGCATCAAGCAGCAGCACTACGACATCGCGCGGGCGCTGTTTGGCGAAAGCCACGAGGTGTATGACCTGCTCAACGACCGTTTCGCGGAAGCCGAATGGGTGCTCGAAGACGAGCCGCACCCCAACTACGACTACATGTACGACCAGATCATCTGCGTGGGCGAGCTGGCCTCTTCGACCATCATGGCGGCCCTGCTCAAAGAGGAAGGCCTGCCCGTGGAATGGGTGGACGCCCGCGACCTGATCATCACCGACGACATCTTCCGCGAGGGCTGGGTGCAGTGGGAAGAAACCACCGACAATACCCGCCGCGTCGTCAAGCCGCTGCTCGAAAAGGGCAAGGTAGTGCTCACCCAGGGCTTCATCGCCAGCACCAAAGACAACGAAACCACGACACTCGGCCGCGAAGGCTCGGACTACACGGCCGCCATTCTCTCCCATTGCCTCGATGCCGAGTCGATGACCATCTGGAAAGACGTGCCAGGCATCCTCACCGGCGACCCGCGCGTGTTCGACAACGTCATCAAGCTCGACGAGGTGAGCTACCGCGAAGCCATCGAAATGACGTACTACGGCGCCAAGGTCATCCACCCCAAGACCATCAAGCCGCTGCAGAACAAGAGCATTCCGCTGTACGTCAAGTCGTTCCTCGATCCCGAGGCGCCCGGCACCGTCATCTCCGACGATGCCGAAGACAACTACCCGCCCATCGTGGTGCTCGAACAAAACCAGGCGCTGCTGCACATCAGCACGCGCGACTTCAGCTTCGTGGCCGAGCACCACATGAGCTACCTGTTCCGGAAGATCGCCGAGATGCGCCTGCAGGTGAACATGATGCAGAACACGGCCATCAGCTTCAGCATCTGCGTCAACGACATTGACGACAAGGTGGATCGCTTCGCCCGCAGCATCGAAGACCAGTTCAAGGTGAAAATTGACCGCGGCCTCGAGCTCATCACCGTGCGCTACTACCAGAAGGAGCTGCTCGACAACCTGCGCCGCGGCAAAGTGGTCATGCTCGAAGAGCGCATCCGCAAAACGGTGCAGATGGTCGTCAAGGATGTGCCCATCATGAAGCGCAAGGAAGTGCCTGCGGTCTGAGGAAGGATTTTGCCCATATTGGGTACTGCATTCATTCCGGAGGCCCCTGCCATCAGGGGCCTCTTTTTTTTGGGGAAAAATTGCGCGCGTTTTTTAAACCCTGCATCTTGTACAGGCATCCAACAACCGATATGCCCCATCGGTACACCTGCCCCCCATTCTTTCACGACCAAAAGCCACGTCCATGGATCGCAGAACGACTCTTGGCACGCTCCTCGGCCGGGCACCGGCACGCCGGGCCGAAAAGCCGCAGGCCCTCGTCAATTCCGGTCTGGAACCGTACACCGGCTCCTTCGAGTATGCCCAGGCGGCCCACCTGCTGCGTCGCACCACCTTCGGGCCCACACTGCAGGAAATCAAGGATGCGGTAGCGGCCGGCCTCGAGGCCACCGTCGCGCAGTTGCTTGCCGACCTGCCGGCGCCCGACCCGCCACTCAATCCCGATTTTGCTGAAGATCCGTACGTGCCCATAGGCGAAACCTGGGTGGACAAACCCTATCCCGTACCCCCCAACACCGCCGCGGGCTACCGGCGCCGCTCACTCTTTGCCTGGCAGATGGAGCGCTATTTCACCGAGGGCACCTCGGCACGGGAAAAGATGACGCTCTTCTGGCACAACCACTTCGTGGTGGAAGTGGGTGCCGTGGGCGACCCGCAGTACCTCTATCGCTACATGTCGCTCTTGCGCGCGCATGCCTTGGGCAACTTTCGGGAGCTGACCAAGCAGATCACCATCGACCCGGCCATGTTGCGCTACCTCAACGGCAACCAGAACACCAACGCGGCTCCCAACGAGAACTACGCCCGCGAGCTGCTCGAGCTGTTCACCATCGGCAAAGGCCCCCAGATCGGCCCGGGCGACTACACCAACTACACCGAAGACGACGTCATCCAGATCGCCCGCGTGCTCACCGGCTGGCGCGACCGCGGCTACTTCAACACCAATCCCGACCTGGAAGTCCACTCCCTGTTCCTTCCCGGCCGCCACGACACGGGCGACAAGCAGCTTTCGTACCACTTCGACAACATCGTCATTTCCAACAACTGGGAAAACGAGTACAGCGACCTGATCGACATCATCTTCAGCAAGACCGAAGTGGCCCGCTTCATCTGCCGAAAGCTGTACCGCTGGTTCATCTACTACGACATCACGCCCCAAGCCGAGGCCGAGGTCATTGAGCCCATGGCGCAATTGCTCATCGACAGCGACTACGAGATCAAACCCGTGCTCGAAGTATTCTTCAAGAGCGCCCACTTCTTCGACATGCGCAACGTGGGGCCCATGATCAAGAACCCCATCGACTTCATCGCCTCGGTATTGCGCCCCTTTGCCGTGGCATACCCGCAGGAGCTGTCGGCTCGTTACCGGGCCCTGTTCCGCACGCGCCGCATGCTCGAGCCCCTGCAAATGATGCCCTTCGCGCCGCCCAACGTGGCCGGCTGGCCCGCCTACTATCAGGAGCCCGTGTACTATCGCATGTGGATCTCCTCCCCTACCCTGCAGGCCAGGCAAGAGTTTACCGACGCCATCATCCAACCCAACGGCATCGGCGTGGGTGGCGGCGTGCGGCTGCGCATCGACGTGCTGGCCCTCGTGCAAACGCTGGACAACCCCTCCGATCCCAACGCCCTGATCGAGGAGCTGGCCGCGCTCCTGTTCCCCCAACCGCTGACCGACGCCCAGAAAGCACAGCTCAAAGACGTGCTCATCCCCGGCCTGCCCGACTACGAGTGGACGGTCGAGTACAGCGAATGGGCGGCCGATCCGACCAACGAAGACCTCGCCGCACCCGTCGATGCCAAGCTGCGCAGTCTGTTACAGGTCATGCTGGCCATGCCCGAGTTTCACCTGAGCTGACTTTTTCGCCTTTCGGCAAAAACATCCCACAATCCTCCTTTGCCATGAAAAGAAGAAAATTCCTCCAGACATCGCTGGCCGCATCGCTGCCCATCGTGCTCAACGGCATGGGCCTGCGCGTGGTGCCGCGCCGCTCCCTGTTCTCCTTCATCAACCCCGACACCGACCGCGTGCTGGTGCTCATCCAGCTCAACGGCGGCAACGACGGCCTCAACACCATCATCCCGCTCGACTATTACGACCAACTGGCCAATGCGCGCCCCAACCTCATCATACCCCAGACGAAGCTGCTCGACATCGACGACCTGCACGCATTCCATCCGGCCATGATTGGCCTCAAGGACGTGTACGACGATGCCGGCCTGACCGTGGTGCAGAGCGTCGGCTACCCCAACCAGAACCGCTCGCACTTCCGCTCGACCGACATCTGGACTTCGGCATCGGCATCCGACGAAGTGGTCACCACCGGCTGGCTGGGCCGCTGGTTCGAAGGCGACCATCCCGATTTTCCGGAAGGATATCCCAATGCCGACTTCCCCGATCCCTTTGCCATCACCATGGGCTCGACGGCATCGGTGACCTGCCAGGGCACCGTGGCCAACTTCAGCATGGCCATCGCCGACCCCACAAGCGTAGGTGGCCTGTTTCCCGGTTTCGACGACGAGGTGCCCGACACGCCCTATGGCCACGAGCTGGCTTTTCTGCGCCAGTCCATTGCCCAGGCCAATGCCTATGGCGACGTCGTGGTCAACGCCGCCAACCTGGGCGCCAACACCGTCGCTTATCCCGACGATAACCAGCTGGCGCAGCAGTTGCGCAACGTGGCCCTCCTCATCTCGGGCGGCCTGCGCACCAAGGTCTATGTGGTCAACATCGGCGGCTTCGACACGCACGCCAACCAGGTGGACGCCACCGACCCGACCCAAGGCACACACGCCGCGTTGCTCAAAAACCTCTCCGACGCCATCAAGCTGTTCCGCGAGGACCTGAAAAATCAGGGCCTCGACCAGCGCGTCGTGGGCATGACTTTCTCCGAATTCGGGCGCCGCATCCGCTCCAACGACAGCGTGGGCACCGACCACGGCGACGCCGCTCCGCTCCTCGTCTTCGGCACCTGCATCCATCCGGGCTTCCTCGGCGACAACCCCGAAATTCCCGACCAGGTGGAAGTGTCGGAAGGCGTGGCCATGCAGTACGACTTCCGCAACGTGTACGGATCCATCCTCATGGACTGGTTCGAGGTGGACGAAGCGCTGGTCAAGGCACTCCTCTTCGACGACTTCCAGTACGTGCCCATCCTCAACCCCTGCACCACCACCGATACGCAGGAAGCACAGCCCGAGCCCGTGGAAGCGCGCGCCTGGCCCAACCCCTTCAGCCAAACGACCACTATCGAGTTCACCTCCCGCCACGAGCGCGTGCGCCTCAGCATCTACAACAATATGGGCCAACTCATGGAAGTGCTCTTCGACCGCACGCTGCCCGCCGGCACCCATCGCGTGCAGTGGGATGCCAGCCGCTACCCTGCAGGCAATTACTATTTCCACCTGCAGCTCGAAGACGGCCGCGTCAAAACGCGCCCCATGACCAAAGTGTGGTGAACGCAACGGTTTTCAGTGCGCCCCCTGAAATATCACAGCGCCGCACGAGTGTGTGGCGCTGTACATTTTTGGCCTGAGCACATGGGTCATTTGCCGCCAAGGCAATCGGTGTAGAAAGCGCGCACGTGACGCGTCAGGTCTTCCAGGCACGATTCCTTGATGTACATCATGTGCCCCGAGGGGTAGTAGCTCATGCTGATGTTTTGCCGCAAGGCAGGTTCGAGCCCCATGTGGCTGACGGTGTACTCCGTAGCAAAAAAGGGCGTGGCCAGGTCGTAGTAGCCGTTGGCGATATGCACTTTCAGCGCGGGGTTTTGGGTCATGGCCTGTCGCAGGGTTTCCGACACGTTGAGGTACTGATTCTGGACGTTGTCGTAGTTCCACGGGCGCACCCTGCCGGTGAGGATTTCGTAGGGCAGGCGGTTCTTGTAGCCGAGCTCGCGGCGCAGGTAGTCGTTGAGCAGGGCGGTGTACGGCCCGTGGATGGCCGCATAGCTCGGATCGTATTCGAAGCGCTCGCCGGCCGCATCGTAGTCCATGCCGGTAAAGCGGCTGTCGAGGCGACCAACCGTGCGGCGCTGGTCGCGCAGCAGCTCCTTGGTGAAGCGGAAGATCTGGATGCGCAGGTTCGATGCCTTCACGTACTCCTCGCTCAGGCCGGTATATCGGGCCAACCGGCGTGCGATCCGCTCGGCTTCCTCGGCGGGCAGCTCGTCGCCGGCCATCAGGGCCGTGGCATAGGCGCCTTTTGCGAAAGCGCGCACCTCTTCGAGCACCTCTTCCAGTGGGCGAGCCTGCAGGTCGTCGGGCAATCGCTCGTGATACCAGGCGGTGGCCGCATAGGTGGGCAGAAACAGGATGTAGGGCAGGTCATTGCCGCGATTGAAGCGGGCCGTCTGGAAGTTGGTAATGGCCGAGATGAGCACGATGCCATTGAGGTACATGCCGTGGCGCCGCTGCAGATAGCCGGCCAGGCCCGAGGCGCGCGTGGTGCCATAGCTCTCGCCAGCGAGGAATTTGGGCGAAGCCCAGCGCTCGAATTCCGTCGTCCACAATCGGATGAACTCTCCCACCGATTCGATGTCTTCTTCGTAGCCGTGAAACTGTTTCGGATCCTCGCCGATGGCCGCCCGCGAATAGCCCGTCGTCACCGGATCGATGAAGACCAGGTCGGTCCAGTCGAGCCAGGTGTGCGGGTTATCCACCAATCGGTACGGCGGCGGCAGCGGAAAGCCCTCCTCGTCCATCAACACCCTTCTGGGACCCAGCGCACCCAGATGCAGCCATACCGACGACGAACCCGGCCCGCCGTTGAAAGCAAAGGTGATCGGCCTCCTGCTCGGGTCGTTTTCGCCCTGCTTCTTGTAATACACGAAAAACATGTTGGCCTTGTGGGTGCCGTCTTCGTCGAAGAGGGACAGATAGCCCGTAGTGGCCGTATAGTGCAAAGTCCGCCCATCGGCCAACCGGATCTGGTGCTCGGTCACCACCCACTCGCGCGTGGGCAAACGCTCGGGACGATACTTCCTGGCGCGTTCGAGCGCCTCCTCGTTCTGGGCTGCCAGCATGCCGGCCAACAGCAGACTCATCAGGATGGGTACATACCATTTTTGCATAGTCAGGTGATTTTTCAAAGTCCGTAACAGGTGACGCGTATTCTCCCGGAATTTGGGTGCCTCTTGCTGCACGCAAGCATTCAACGCGCCATTTGCCGGATTGCCTCGATGAGGCGGTCCAGGTCGCTGGTCAGCGTATAGACGTTGGGCGTGACGCGCACGCCGTGGATGTTTTCCCAATTGATGGCCACGGTGTGAATCTTGTACTCGTCGAACAAGCGATTGGCCACCTCGGTCGGGTCCATACCCTCTATGGCGAAGAGGCCCAGCGCATACGACCACGGCTGCGCCCGCGGCGTGCCGAAGCGCACGCGCGGCAGGTCCTGCACCGCCTCCATCCAGTAGCGCTTGAGGTAGTCGAGGCGGGCGGCCTTGCGCGCGCTGCCGATCATCTCGTGAAAGTCGATGGCATGGCCGATGGCCTGCTCGATGGGAAAGGATCGGGTACCGAGATGTTCGAACTTGCGGATGTCGTCGGCCTCGGGCTCGGGCGCTGCCAGGAGCGGATACAGGTTTTTGATCTTGTCGCGCCGCACGTAGAGCAGGCCGCTGCCAAAGGGCGCACACAGCCATTTGTGCAGGCTTGCGCCAAAATAGTCACACTCCAGCTCGTGCAGCGAAAAGGGGAAGTGGGCAAACGTATGGGCGCCATCAACCACCACCTCGATGCCGCGCCGATGGGCCTCACGCGCAATGGCGCGCACCGGCAACACCTGGCCGCACCAGTTGATCATGTGGGTCACATGCACCACGCGGGTGCGTTCGCTGAACTGGTCCACATAGGCCTGCACGAGGTACTGTTCGTCTTCGGTCGGCAGCTCGAGGTTGACCCAGCGCAGCACGATGCCGTCGCGATGAGCGCGCTGCTTCCAGGCGTTGATCATGTTGGGATAGTCCTGCCGGGCCAGCACCACCTCGTCGCCGGCCTTGAGGCGCAGGCCGAAGATGATGGTTTCGAGCGCTTCGGACGAGTTGCGATTGATGGCCACCTCTTCGGGGCTGCAACCGCCCAGCGCCGCCAGACGGGCCCGCAGCGGCTCGCGCCCCTTGTCGAGCACGCGCCACATGTAGTACGAGGGTGCTTCGTTGCTCAGGCGGTTGTAGTGTTCGAGGGCTTCCTGCACCACGCGCGGCTGGGGCGACACGCCGCCATTGTTCAGATTCAGAATGGCAGGCGAGACCGAGTAGGCCTGCTTGATCAGGTGCCAGAAGTCTTCGTCGCGTGCCAGGCTTGCGGCATCCCTGCCGGCACTGTCGCGGATGGCTTCGAGCAAGAGCTGCCCCCGGGCGCTGCCCAGGTAAGGCGAAAAAGCGAGCGCACCGCTCAGGGCCGTGAGCTTGCGCAAAAAGCTGCGTCGGGTATTCATGTCGGCGGGTTTGGTTGCACAATCGGGTGTATGCCATTTGGCGCCTTCAAGTTACGCTTTCGCAAAAAACGAAACCGCATCCCGAGGGCGGGATGCGGTTCCATTTGCCGAAAGGCAAAAGAGGATGGGACACACAGGGCAGAAAGCGAGGCCGGCCTACGAGCCCGCTTTCGCAAACATCACCCTGCCCATGCGGCCCTCTTGTGCCACCACCAGCACGTACTGGCCGGCGGGAAGCGAGGCGGGCAGGTCGAGGGCAAGGGGTTGCCCGTCGAAGACGACTTTTTGTGCCAGTACTTCGCGGCCCAGCATGTCGAAGATGCTCAGGTCGGCAGGGCCCGTTTTGGCGAAAGCCACATGGATGCGCTCGACAGCGGGGTTGGGCCACAGGTCGAGGCGGGCCAGCGGCTGCCCCTGCTGGTCGGCTACCGAGGTGAGCAGCAGCGGCTGGGCGAAGAACACGTCGTCGGGCAGGGCGCTCATGTCGGTGGTGCTGTTGCGGCGGATCACGTCGGCCAGGCGCGTGTTTTTGATCCAGGCCTTCTCGTCGGGCGTCAGGTCGGGGTCGTTTTCGTAGTAGAAGCGGTCGCCGTCGCGCAGGGCCTGAAACTGGGCACTGACGATGAGCATGGCCGTCTCGCCGAAGAGCGCATCGGGCATGTGGTCTTCGGCCAGCATGCCCACCCAAGGGTCGATGTCGTCCACGTCGCCATACACCATCTCCATGCTCATGTTCATAAGCGGATCGCTGCTCAGCTCGTCGAAGCTTGACACAGGATCGAGGCCGAAGGCCATGCGCAGCGTGTTGTAGTCGGGCAGGCCGCGCTCGCGCCCGCGCATGATGTTGAGCGCCACGAGGTCGAAGCCGCCCTGACCGGGCTGACCGAAGAGGAAGTTGCGCAGCTCGTCAATGACCTTGCAGTCGAAATCCTGCTGCATCTGGGTCACCTGACCGAGGAAGTAGGGCTCCGGGCCGCCCACTTCGAGGAATGCCTCGATGTTGAAGAACGATTCGCGCAGCGGCAGATGGCCCAGCGGCGAGGGCTGCCCGTCGGGTTGCAGGCGCAACAACTGGTGGTTGATGGTGGTATGGCCGTAGCGGAAGGCCGCCGTGGCGAACTCGTTCATGATGTCGGGGCGCAGCTCGGGCTTGTAGCTGTAGTACGGCCCAAGATGGATGCCCAGCGCGGGCAGCCACTCCTCGTACGTGATGGCCTGGATGATGCCGCCCACCAGCTTGCGCGCGTGCTGGTAGAGCTGCTCGTCGGTCCAGTCGGGATGCTGGGCCGCCAGCTCGTCGCACAGGCGGTTGTGCTCGCGCACGAAGAGGGTGTGAAAGGCCAGCAGGAAGGAATTTTCGTTGGCGCGCACGTCGCCGGCCACGAAATACTTTTCCACCTGCGGGAAAGGCATGGCCATCTCCGGTGCATCGGGATCGACCGGTGCGAAGAACTCGCCCGTAAGGGTGTTGAAGGGCAGCAGGTTGCCCGCCGAGGTCTTCAACTTGCCGCCACTGAAGGTGCGCAGCCAGGCCGCGCGCGTACTGTCAGAGCCGTACACGGCCGAGCCGTCGAGGAAGGAAGTGATGCCGTTGTAAAAACGACGCGGATTGCCGGGGCCGGTGCCCGTGCCCTCGATATAGTCCGAGCGGTTCATCGGGATAACGGCCGTGCCCGTGGCATCCGGATCGAAGAAAGGATCGCCGGTCGGCACGGGTATGAAGATCGTTTCGTCGTGGCGCTCGGGACTGAACGTGATGTCGTGATCGACAAACTGGCCGAAGCCCCACGCATAGGCGCTGAGGCCCCGATGGTCCATCGCCATGGTGTTTTGCGGAAACAGCATGTTGCTGATGAAGCGCGGATTGGGGCGGTCGGGCCCGGCAGGAGCTCCTACCCCATCGCTGAAAGCCACAGGCGCCACGACCTGCATGGGCGCTCCTGCAGCGCCCCACTCAGGATGTTGCAGATTGTTGCCGCTGCCATCAATGGTACGCCAGGATTGCCCGAAGAGGAGCGAAGAAGTGAGGGCAAGCCCGCACGTGACAAGCAGGGTAATGGTTCTTTTCATGGGACTCGTAATTTGTTTGAAGTAGCAGGCATTGCTGGATATCTCATCAGACGTCCCGTCGGCCAAACAGCCGACAGGGAAGTGTTTGTGCACTTGAACCGGGAGAGGTGGAAAGCAAGCAAGAATATCGGTTGGACATGCAATTTAGGGCAAGGAAGATGCCGAAACAAGAGGACGAATACGCAACAATATATTTACTACAGAAAAGAGGGCAGCGGCCTTGACGGATGATTTTGCATCCGGGAAATGAGCAGACGGGTACCAACCAGGGTTGAGAGTTGAGGGTTGAGGGTTGAGAGTTTAAAGTTTTTCTTGTTGACTATCAGCTTTTTTGTCGAATCATCGGTTCTTCGGTTCCTCATTCATTATGATGAGCCCACCTCAACATCGCTGGCTCTGCGGCGCGTGTTCCCGTATCCGGGACAGGTTCCGACCCTGTCGGAATCTCAACAAGCCGGCGCAGCCGGGCACCTGTTCCCGTATCCGGGACAGGATCCGACCTGTCGGAATCAACATCCGCGCAGGGGGCTCAACCTCGCTCAAATCCTCGGTTCTTCGGTTCCTCACTCATTGCAACCGCAGCTTTCAGCCGCAGATGGACGCAGTTTGAGCGCAGCTTTTGCAACTCTGTGAAACTCATGTATGCTTGGCGGACATTCTGCGTAGCTGAAAAATTTTTCGACTTTTTTCGGCAGGCTCAGCAGAGACACCGCCGCAAAGAGAAAGGGGCGAAGCTCCGTGCTTCACCCCCTCTCCGACTACAATTTGTCAGCAGCAGTTTTATCGAACGATGGTGATGTCTCCGCGGATGATCTCACCCTGATCGAGATCGAGGCGCAAGATATAGTAGTAGGTGCCTTGGGGCAAAGGCTGGCCGCTCATATTCGTGCCTCGCCAATTGTTGTTATAGGGCTTGGCGCGATAGACGATGTCGCCCCAGCGGTTGAAGATGACGATTTCGTTGTCGGGATACTTTTCCGGATTGGCCAGCAAGACATCGAAGATGAGGGCGTCGTTGAGGCCGTCGCCATTGGGCGTGATGCCATTGGGCACGTTGTCCACGTCTATCTCGATGACCCGATCTACGAAGATGGTCACGGTGGCTGTGTCGCACAGGTCGGGGCAGGCCGTATAGCACACTTTATAGTCGAAGGTAGCTTCACCGGTAAAGAAGGGCTGCACCACGAACCGGAATGCTCCCTGCGCCAGTGCCGGCTTGACACTGCCGCCTTTCACTTCGCCGATCAGGCTTACCGTCACGGGTGCTCCCTGGATGAGCACGTCGTTTTGCAAAACGGAGAAATCCACGCTGTCGGTGTCATCGGGCAGCATAATGCCGTCGGGCACGGCCGTGGGCGGCAGGTTCAGCGCGAGGAATTCGACCGTGTCGGCGCTGTAGTTTTCGCAATTGCCGCCCGAGAGCGTCCAGATGAACTGGTTGAGGCCCGGCGGCAGGTCAGCGGCGGCGGTGAGGAAGTTGTCCGGTTCGAGGATAAGGCCACCCTGGGGCGTGGTCCACACGCCCGTCGTGTTGTCGGGCAGGTTGGCAAACAGCATGGCCTCGCCGGCGCAGGTGTCACCGCTCACCTCGGCCACGGCCGGCGGCAGATCCACGACCACCTCGACAAAGACCGAGTCAGTGGCTTCGCAGCCACGCGCCTCGTCGCGCACTACGAGGAAATACCATCCGGGGTTGGCCACGGTAGCCTGGGCACTGGTACTGCCGATCGGCATACCGGCGGCATCGAGCCAGGTATAACTGATATCGGGGCCGCTTTCCGATGCCGAGCCGTCGAGCAGCACGTCGTCGTCGAGGCAGCCGATCCAAGCATCGGGGCCGGCCTCGGCGAGGGGCGGCCATGTTTCGTCGGCTACGGTTACTTCGTCGGTGGCGGTGCAGCCATTCTGGTTGTTGGTGACGATCAACTGATAGGTTCCAGGTGCCAGCACCGTGGGTGTCAGCGATGTCTCATCGCCCGGCTGGATCACCCCGCCATCGAGCGGCTGCCACTGATACGAATAGGCGCCCGGCGCACCCTGCGAGGAGCCGCTGCCGTCGAGGATCGAGCTGGGTTCGGCGCAGGTGATGGGGTCGGCCGTGCCGGCATCGGCGACGGGGGGCGCCGTGTTGGCACTCACGCCCACCAGCGCGCTGCCCGTGCAGCCGTTCGACACATCGGTAGCCACAACGGTGTAGCCACCCGGCGTACATACGGTGGCCACCGACGAATCGGCATTCATGATTTCAGCATTGGGATCGAGAGGGGTCCACTGATAGCTATAGGTAGCGCCGGCAGGCGTCGCTTCGGCACTGACCTGCACGCAGGTGACGCTGCACGTGATTTCGTCAGGTGCAAAAGCCACCACCGAGGGTGAGGTAATGTTTTCGGTCACGTTCACCTGCACGCTGTCGGCGCAGCCATTGCTCTGGTCGGTCACCGTCACGGAATAGGTGCCCGGGCAGGTAGCAAGGGCTATGCTCTGGTCACTTTGCCCGATGCAAGGACCCGACCATGCAAACTGGAGCTGCCCTCCCGTCGTGGCCGAAGCGTCGAGCAGGACGGTATCGACCACACAGGTCAACTCTCCCGACACGTCCACCGCGATCTGCGGGGTGGCGCTGTTTGCGAGCACCTCCACCGAGTCGGTGGCGCTACAGCCGTTGTCGGTGTTGATGACCGTGAGGAAGTACCATCCGGGCACGCTGACGGTAGGCATGAGGGTGTTGCCGTTCTGGATGGGTGCGCCCACCGGTCCCGTCCACTGGTAGGTGTACAGGCCGCTGCCGTCTTGCGAGGAGCCCGAGCCGTCGAGCGTCAGCGATGGATCGGTGCAGTTGAGCTCACCACCGATGCCCGCTTCCGCCACTGGCGCCACCGTATCGATGGCGACCACCACCTCGTCGGTGCCAAAGCAGCCGTTGGTGATGTCAGTCACGACGAGCTGATAGGTGCCCGGCGCCAGGATGACGGGGTTGAGCGTCGTTTCGGTGCCCGGCTGAATTGCGCCCATGTCCACGGGCGACCACAGGTAGGTGAAGTTGACGCCCTGGGCAGATGCCGAGCCGTCGAGCACGACGCTGGGGACGGCGCAGGTGAGCAGGGTGTCGGGGCCGGCGCTGGCCGTGGGTTTGAGGGTATCCCCATCCACGACCACCTCATCTACCGAAAAACAGCCGTTGGTGGTATCGGTCACGGTGAGCAGGAAGGTGTCGATGGAATAGGCTTTTGCCGTCAGGCCCTCGGGTTCGATGATGCCCCCGTTGAGGGCCGACCACTGGTACACGTAGTTGGCGGCTTGGGTCGAGTTGGTGCCGTCGAGCGTCACGAAATCCGTCTGGCAGTCGAGATACTGATCGGGCCCGGCATCGGCCACCGGCATGGTGATGTTCTCCGCTATCTGAATGCTGTCGGTAGTGCTGCAGCCATTGGCCGGATTGGTCACTTCGACGAAGTACCACCCTCCGGCAGTGACCAGTGCTGTAGTGGTCGTGTCGGTGCCGGGCACGATCTGACCGCCATCCGTCGTCCACTGGATCTGGTAGGAACCCGACGGCGAGATGGTGACATTGACGGGAAGCGTGTCGTTGTCACAGGTGACCATGCCATTGGCGCTGACCGCCAGGCCCGGCGTGACCGCGGCCGAGACTTCGACCGTATCGCGCACCACACAGCCCGTGCTCAGGTCGGTCACGGCCAGCTCGTAGGCGCCGGCGCCCAGGAAGGGGTTCTGGAGACTGGTGCCGGGCGGCACGACCAGGCCGAAGCCCAGCGCCGTCCATTGGTAGGCGTAGTTGGGCCCGGTAGAGGAACCCGTGCCGTCGAGGGTGCCCTGAAACGTGCCACAGGCAAGCGAAAAATCTTCGCCGGCATAGGCTACCGGCACATCCGGGCTCAGCGGCACCTCGAAACAGGCATTCACCTCGAGCAGCGAGGTGTTGTCGGTGACGGTCACGCAATAGATGCCCACCGACAGCCCGGAAGCCGTAGGGCCGGTCTGCACCGGGTCGGTGTCCCACACGTAAGTGTAGTTGCCCGAGCCTCCGCCTGCCGTAATGGTGATGGCGCCATCGCCGGCGCCGGGGCAGCTCACCGGCGTGATCAGGGTGTCGCTCAGCACGAGGAACTGGTTGATGCAGACCGAGCCGTTCGAGACCACGGCGCCGATGTTGGTGGCGCCGGTCTGGGCGGCACGTACGACGAGCTGCTGGGAGGTGCTGGTGATCATCACGTCGCTGCAATCGGGAAACTGGCCCACGAGGTTGAAGCACACGACAAACAGCGTATCGCCCGTGGCGAGGGTGTCGCCGTTGGTCTGGTCGAGCGAGGCCCACGCCAGCTCGAGCTGGCCGTTGGCCGTTTGCGTAAGCGTGAAGCTGTTCATGTCGAAGCCCGGCAGGCTGGCCAGGTCGGTCACCTGCGTGAAATCGGCCACGGTCTCATCCCACTCCAGCGTAAAGGCCAGCTCCGTGATGCCCGTAAAGTTGGTGACGGTCACCGGCACACAGACCTCGCCGCCGACGGCACCGCCCCCACTGCCCACGTCGAGCGCAAAGCCGATGGGGTTGGTGATGCAGATCTCGCCGGCCTGACCGCTGAGCCCCACGTCGGTACCGGCCGATGAACCCGTAGTCGCCAGCAGCGGACAGGGAAAGTCGGTGAACCCGATCTGCGCACACTGCCCGGGCGTGCCGACGACGTTGAAGCACACCTGGAACAGCGACGTGCCGGGGAAGGCCGTCTGGCCCGTGCCCGACACCCAGTTGAGACACAGGTTGCCCGAACCGACATTGCTCTCGTCAAAGTCGGAAGCGTCGAGGCCGGCAAGGTTGTAGTTGGTGGTCTGGACGTATTCGAGCAGGTTGGGCTCCCAGTTGATGGTAAAGGCCAGCTCGGTGACGTCTTCGAAATCCTGGGCGTTGATATCGATACAGATCTGGTCGCCCGGGTTGCCGGAATCGTTGCCGGCCACGAGCGTCACGCCGCCGCATTGCTGCACGGTCACCAGACCGTTGTTGGAGTTGATGCCGATGTTGTCGTTGTTGCCAAACTCGGTGACAAAGATTTCCACGGGGCTGTTGGCAATGGAGATGGTGCTGCTGCTGCCGCCGGGGCCCACGGCCTGAAAGCGCAGGCGGAACAGCGTGCCGCCGTCTGGCAGACTGGCGCCAAAACCAAACTGTTGCCACTCCACGGTGATGATCCCCTGACTGGCATTGGATGTGTTGACCGAGTTGACGAACAGAAAAGGCGCCAGATCGGTAGGCGATCCCACCAGTTGCAACACGTTGGGATTGAACACCAGCGAAAAGTCCAGCTCCGTGATCTGGACGAAATCCTCAACGGTGAGATCGACGAAGAACGTCTCGCCCGGGCAAACGGTGGCATCGGGAATGTTGATGGTGATGCCATCGGGAAAGACGCAGTTGGCCGCCACGTAGCCCGGATCGTTCAGTATGCCGATATTCTGGCCGTTGGAAGCACTGATGGCATTGATGATTTCAATGGGGGTAGGCGTGTCGCTCACCCATACCGGAGCATTATCGCCGCAGGCACCCAGTACGGTAAAGCACAACTGGATAATCTGGGTGCCATCGGGCAAGGTATTGCCATTGGCCAGATCCTGACTGATCCATGAGACGGCAATGTTTCCGTTGAGGCTGTCCGCTGAAATGTTGGCGTTGGTGAAACCGGACAGGTTCAACGTACTGACGCTTTCGAAGGCCAGCAAGGTGGTGTCCCACTGCACGGAGAACTGCATGCCGACGATAGAAACGAAATCGGCAACGGAAAGATCGACGCACACCACCTCGCCCGGATTGCCGCTCACAGAAGAGATATTGATCGTAAGCGGGTCCACGCCAATGGACACGCAGCCATTGTCTATGAACTGCCCGATGTCCATGGGGTAGGCATTCACGCGCGTGACGTAGGTCGGAAGCGGATCGTCGGTGATGGCGATATCGGTATGCTGGCCATAGGCCCCCACGGCCGTGAAACACAGCTCGAAGAGCACCTCGTCATCGGGCAGCGTCACGCCCGGGCCGTTGATGTCGGTACCCCAGTCGAAAAGGATGGTTCCGTTGGGAGCATCCACCACGTCGAAATCGGTCATATCCAGGTCGGCCACGTTGGGGTTGAGGTTTTGCACCTGATCGAAAGAAAGGATGGCCGGGTCCCATTGTATGGAATACTGCACCACCAGCAGGTCGGTAAAATCCCTGACCTTGACCGGGATACATATCTGCTCACCCGTATTGGCGACCACATTGCACGGCATGTAAAAGGTGGGTTGCGCCCATGCAGACTGTCCCCAGCCCGCAAGCACAAGCAGACAGACCACCAGCCGGATTGTTCTTTTCATGAAAATCGATTTTTGCAAGCGCACAAGACTTGTCGCTTTGAAGCGAAGGTTATTCATTTTTGGGCGAAAGCCTGGTTTACTGATCGAAGGAGTAGGTCAACTGGATCTCGTGGGTGCCGCCCACTTCCGGGCCGAAAGTGGAGAAGGAATAGTCGAATCCATAGCCCACGCGCAGGGTGTTGTCGTAGCCGTAGTCGCCACCGATCTGGAAGCCCGTTTCCAGATGGACGGTTCCGCCAGACGAACCGCCGGCACCCACCCAGAATGCAGGCGCCACCTGATATCTGAGGTTGAAATCGACATTTACCGGCGCATTCTGCACGTACTTGACCCATACCGAAGGCTGCAGGAAGCCCCCGTTGTCGAAAAACTTGTACATGCCGAGCTGGGCGTAGTAGTGCTGCACGCGTTGGACGTAAAATTCGCCCTGTTCGTTGCGAAAGGTGAGGTCAATGCCAAACACCTGAGGAATGGACACCCCGCCATAGAGGTAGTCGCCATCGAAGCCGCGCGCATCGAGCATCACGTAGCCAAAGATGCCCACGCCCACATCGGGATACATCTGCTGCTGATCCTGTACGCCCAGCACATCGCCCTCATCGCGCAGCCGAATGTCGGATGCCCTGAGTCGGTACTGGTTGGCACCGGCGGTGAGCGCCACGCCAAACCCGCCGAACTCGGGATCGCCCGAGACCAGCCCGCCCAGGCGGCCGTACAGGCCCGTATAGCCCGTGGGGCCCGTCTGGTCGTTGACGATAAACCCTCCCGTGAGCAGATGGACACTACCCCCGGTCTCGAACAACAGATCGCCACGGAGGATCCGGGTGGCAGGACCGGCCGGCAGATCGGTCCATTGCTTGCGGTAGGAAACACCCACCGAAAAATTCTGCTGATAGGCCAGAAAGTCGTTGGATACCGCCGCCGGATTGAGCAGGGAGAGGGCTTCCCGATACTGGGTAAAGAGGGAGAGCTGTTGGGCCAGACCATGGCGTGCCACAGTGAGGCAGCACACCACCAGCAGGCAAGGCAGGATGCGTAACCTGTTCATGGGATTGTGATTTTCAGTGTGTGGTCTCAGCGGAACGACTGCCTGCCCGAAAAAATTTCCCGGTGCAGGGAGCATAAGATGTCCCCGGTACATAGTCAAGGCGTCGTTAAATCAGTTATTGGGATTGAATATGCGAAAGTAATCATATCAAAGGCAATCCGCGGTGCTCTACTGTGCCTGCAAGCCGACAATTTTTGGCTAAATGCCCGGCTCTTCCTTCAGGCACACACATTCATGCAATACAAATACAATTCAAACATACTCATATACAACACATTACCAACAACAAACCAATAAAAATTTTTCAAACAATTTTTACCCCCTGCATTTGAACGACCAGGTGATGTGAATTCGGGCCACCACCTCGCCCGCAACATTTCGGCCCGTAGCGGTCATGCGGACGGTCTGAGGTTCGCCCGTCGCAACGGCCCGATGTACGGCCTCGGCCACCGCCGCCCCCTGATCACATCGGAAGGTGGTCAGCGTATTGGCTTTTTTGACAAATTCAGCCTGCTGCTCGATGACCAGCATCGAGACAGGCGGCAGCGATTCAAGCACTCTCAACGCCAGCAAGCCGGTGGACAACTCACCCGCTCCGGCCAGCGCGGCAAAGTAAATGGATTGGAAGGGGTTTTTCGTGCGCCAGTTGCAGGGAATTGTCACTTCGGCATAATCTTCCTCGAGGGCCCGCACCCGCAATCCCCACCACCAGGCCGTCGGAAGCCGACGCAAGAAATACCAGCCGGCCAACCACCGGTTTTTGAGGCACTCTGTACGGCTTCTTTTCGCGTTCGACAGTTTCATTCAATCCCGGATCGCATTTGGAGGCCCGAAGTTAAAACAAGGACGGAATTCCCCTCCTTTCCCACGCAAACATGCATTTCCCCGTACAAAAGGGTGGTGTCCTTAAATAGATGATCGCGCATCCCGAAAATGGACCGGGTGCAGAAAGGTGAAGCACGCAAGGTTGAGAGTTGAGGGTTGAGAGTTTTTCTTGTTGATTATCAGTTTTTTGTCAAATCCTCGGTTCTTCGATTCTTGAGGCCACTGAAAAAACCTATAGCCTCGCGCAACAGCTTGTCCCGACGCCAGTCGGGGACGCAACAGCTTGTCCCGACCAAAGTCGGGGACGCAACGACACGCAATGTATTTTTAATTTTAAATCAATTTGTTGTAAGTTAATCATACCTGCCATATGTTACGTCGTTGCGTTGTTACGGACTTTTTTCAGTGCGCTCATTCTTCGGTTCCTCAGCCATTGAAACCGCAGCCTTCGGCCGCAGAAAACGCAGTCTGAGATCAGTTAATCGGGGACACTACCTACAAAAGTATGGGCAGCGACTCATGCTGCCTTTCTCGACGGGAGCGGGCATCCTGCTTGAACTTTTTCACACCTGCGGCATTTTGAGAGACAGCCCCCGGATCCGAATACCTGCTTTCCTCCCGACAAAGAAGCCGACACACCATGCGATTTGTTTTCTTGCTCGCCTTCATGGCCTTCATCGAACTGTATGCTTTTCAAGCCTTGCGCACGCTGATGGCCGACTGGAGCCAATGGGCACGCACACTGGCCACGGCCATTTACTGGTCTTTCCCTGCGCTTGCCGTAGGCCTGTACTTCTGGGCACAGGTCGGGCCGATGCAACAACCCTGGAAGGGCATGTTCACGGTGTTGCGTGCCCTGGTGGTCATTGCCTGTCTGTCCAAGTTTCTGGTCGTGCTGTTCGTGCTGATTGACGACATACGACGCCTGCTGTGGAAAGGCGCCCACTGGGCCGGTCTGGTACCCGAATTCGACCCCGGTCGCTCGCGCTTTCTCAGCCAGATGGCCGTACTCGTGGGCATGGCCCCCCTGGCTACGCTCACCTACGGCATTTCGCGCCGGCACGCCTATCAGCTACGCCGCGTGCGCATCCCCATCAACAACCTGCCGGCCGGTCTGGAAGGGCTGCGCATCGTGCACATCTCGGACATCCACTCGGGCAGCTTTACTGACAACCATTCGGTAGCCGAAGCCGTCAGGCTCATCAACGAACAGGAGCCCGATCTCGTCTTTTTCACCGGTGACCTGGTGAACGCAGTGGCCGATGAGGCGCTGCCCTTCGTGCCTGTTTTCCAGAAAATATGCGCCCGCTACGGCGTGTACTCCATTTTCGGCAACCACGACTACGGCGACTACCACCACTGGCCCAGCGCCGAAGCCAAGGCCGCCAACCTGCGCCTGCTCGAAGACATCCACCGCAACCGCCTGGGTTGGGACCTGCTGCGCAACGAGCACCGCACCCTCGACATCAACGGCACCACGCTCGACATCATCGGCGTGGACAACTACTCAGCCCTCAAGCGCTTCCAGAAATACGGCGACCTGGCCAGAGCCTGGCAGGGCACACGGGGCGACCTCAAAGTGCTGCTTTCGCACGATCCCACCCACTGGGAGCTTCAGGTGGTGCCCGACTTCCCCGACATCGCCATCACCTTTTCCGGGCACACCCATGGCATGCAGTTCGGCATCGACATTCCGGGCTGGATCAAATGGAGTCCGGCCCAGTACGTGTACAAGCAGTGGGCCGGCCTGTACCGCAAAGGCGAACAGTACCTGTACGTCAATCGCGGCCTGGGCTATCTGGCCTACCCCGGCCGCGTAGGCATCCTGCCCGAAATCACGGTGGTGGAGCTGACGGGTGACCCCGACGCATTGCCCACCGAGGAAATCGTTTGACGCCAGCGCCACCTGCTCCGCCTTTCGGCAAATGCTGTGGCAGAACCGGCCGAATCGGTGCAATCGGTACCCCTCACTCCATCTCTCCTCAATATCCATCGTCAAAAATTCCCGGACAGGCAGCCGTCTGACGCACTGCCGTGCGTCGCTACCGTGCGTCGCTACCTCAATCACTCCCTCTCTCCGTCACTCCTCACTCTGCCACTCCATCGCTCCATCCCCACGTCAGTATTTCCCGAACAAAAATCAGGGGCACATCCGCTCACGGACAGTGCCCCTCCGGGGTCGGTTTTCTGATAGTGTGATTTTCGGGACGTGCACCTATTTGGTGCGTTTCTTGACCGGCGGTTCCAGTTTCTTCTTCCGGTTGGCCTTGCGGCGCTCTGCAGCGATGCGCTTGAGGCGCTTGCGGCGTTCCTTGAGTGCCTGACGACGCTTGCGTTGGTGCTCTTTGATCTTCTGACGCCGCAACAGCCTTTCGTCGTTGTACTTGCGCTTGAACTGCTCGTACTTCGGGTCGAAGTCGAGGCCGTAGCGGTCCGTGAGGTTGACCGACAGCGTCATGCCCATGAACAGGTACATGTCATTGGTCTTCGGGTCGCCGCGCATCTCGCCTGCCGGGTTGTCGCCATACTCGCCCGTCAGCTCGGGCGTGCGGTACGAGAGCATGGCAGCCATCTCGTCGTATTCCCACAACTCCATGAAGTCGGGATAGGCGCCGCTGACGTCGTCCAGATAGTCCGTAAACGTTTTGCGGAAGCCCACCTCGAAGCCGAAGTTGGCCTGGTAGCTCAGATTGAACTTGAACCCGAAGCCGAATGGCACGGCCACCTGCCACAGGCTGTACGGCTCGCCATACATCATCTGCCCCTCGGTGCCCAGGCTGCGCAGCTCGTACCACTGCCCCTTGAACTCGCCCTCCGGATTGAAATGGAACACCGACAGCCCGCCAAACAGGTAAGGACTCGCCGTCTTGCGCTCGCGAATGGCAAAAGGCACGAGGTTGAGCTCGCCCGTCACGGCCAGCTCCAGAATGTCGGATCTGAAGTTGAGGTTGCGCATGCGCAAATGCTCCTCGCGCGCCACGGCATCGGTGCCCTGCACGCGGCCATAGGTCAGGCTGGCCTTGGCCGCCAGAAAGCGGCTGTAGTTCAAACGCGAATACACGCCCATGGCCGGTCCCGACTGGTTGAACAACACGCGCTGGCCGTTCAGCTCGCCCTTGTAATTGGCAAAACCCATGTAGGTCCCAGCCTCGACATACTGGGCATGTAGCGGCATCACAACCAGTCCGAGCAGGAAGCTGAAGAGGGTAAAAACGACGGTTCGGGTACTCATGGAATCTCTGTTTGACATGGATGATGCTGCCTTCCGGCAAAGGATACACATGCATCCCATGCAAATAGAGTTCCAATTTTAATTCGTATCCCCGCTAATCATCAAAAAAATAAACATCACAATTTTTCAAAAAATTGAAAAACAAGGGGATTTGCCCTCGCCCCGGCGAAAAGATAATTTTGCCACCCAACATCGCGGCCTGCCCCGACGTTATAGCCGGTGCAATCCGGCTCGGGACTTTCTTCGCGACGGAGTGAGGAGTGAGGGAGGGACAGAGTGATGGAGAGACGGAGGGAAGTTGTCCCGATTCAACCGATTTCACCGATTTCACCGATTCACCGATTCAACCCCCCGGAATCACCCGACCGTGCAGCCGGATTTCCCGAACCACTTTGATCGGGATATGACAGAGCCTGAACTCGACCAAACCATTGCCGACCCATGCAGCGAATCATTCTTTGCCTGGCCATCACCCTGTTTTCAGGCCTCGCCCTTCGAGGACAATCCTGGCTTTCGCCAAACGACACCCTCGCGTTGCACCATTACGAAGACACCCTGATGGTGCTGAGCTATGCCGTCCTCAACGATTCGGTGCCTGAGAATCGGTATGCCGCCTGCAAGCGCACCATCACCACCCTGGTGCAGGCCCTCAAGACGCCCGGCTCGTGGGAATGGCCATTCCGTCGTCTCAAGTCCATTTCGCTTCAATACGCTCCCGACAGCACCTTCCGCATCTTCACCTGGCAGCTCGACCGCGGCGACGGCACCTTCAGGCAATACGGCGCCATACAGATGCGCCGCAAGGAGCTGGTGCTTCACCCGCTCATTGATCGCTCCCACGAGCTCGACTGGCCCGAAGGCGAGACGCTGTCCCCCGATCGCTGGTACGGCGCCATTTACTACCACATCGAACCCTTCCGGGGGCCCGATGGCCGGCCGATGTACGTGCTATTCGGCTTCGACACACACAGCCCGTGGCAGCACCGCAAGGTGGCCGACGTCCTCTGGTTCGACGACGAGGGCCGACCCCGCTTCGGCGCGCCGGTCTTCGTCAAAGACAGTGGGCAGGGTCGTCAGACGCTCCATCGCATCCTGCTCGAATACTGGACCGAGGCCGCCGTGCGGCTCAACTACGACCCCGGCCTGGAAATCATCATCTTCGACTATCTGCAGCCCGTCAGCAAGGTGGTGCCCGGTCAGGGCAAAATGCTCACCTGGATCCCCGACGGCACCTACGAGGGCTTCCGCCTGGGCGACGACGGTCGGTGGCACCACATACCCAGAGTCTTCCACCAAATGCTCGACCGGCCACCCGTCAGCGAGCACGCCATCAAAGGCGAAAAACGCGACCTTTTCGGCAGGCGCGTCAGGCGGGGACAATGAGTTTTTCAATACCAGCCGCGGAGTGGTGTGGGGAAAACCTCCAACACTTGCTCATGTGGCAAGTGAAGGCAGTTCGGGATGCTTCGCATCCCGAACTGCTTCATTTTTTGCATATCTTGCTTTCCTCTTCAAAGCCCGCGAGACATGCTGAAGCACCTCAGGTTGGAGAATTTCAAGTCGTGGCAACGGCTCGACCTGAAAATGGCGCCATTCACCGGACTGTTCGGCACCAACAGCTCGGGCAAATCCGCCATTTTGCAATACCTGCTGCTGCTCAAACAAACCACGAAAGCCACCGACCGAAAACTCGTCATGGACTTTGGCGGGGCACATTCTTACGTGGCCCTGGGCGGTTTTCGGGACGTCATTTTCGGACACGACACAAGCCTTCCGCTCGGCGCCGAAATTGTCTGGTCGAGGAAGGACGAGCTGGTCCTCAAAAACCCGCTGGACGGCGGCGAGGTAGCAAGGGGAAATACGCTCACCTTCCGGCACACCGTACGACAGTCGGACAAAGGCCTGCTCACAGTGGAAAACATGTCGTACCAACTTGGACCGACAGCTTTTTACCTGAAGAAAAAAGAAGGAAAAAAGGGATACCAGCTTCTGACGGAAAATCCGCTCGACAAAAAATTCCGCTTCAAAACGTCCAAAGGCAGAAAATGGCCCTTGCCCGGACCGGAAAAAGGGTACCTTTTTCCGAATGAGATCAACTTTTACTACCAGAACGCCGGTTTCCTGCATGAGCTGCCCCACGCATTGGGGCAATTGGCCGAAGGCATCCACTACCTCGGCCCGCTTCGAGAGTGGCCGCACCGCCAGTATGCGTGGAGCGGTCAAGAACCCGGCGACGTGGGCAAGCGCGGCGAATTGGCTATTGCCGCCTTGTTGGGCGCCCGCAAAAAAGGCCGTTACATTTCACGTGGGCGAGGCCAAAAGAAACAAACACTCGAAGAACGCGTAGCCACCTGGCTCAAAGAGCTGGGCCTGATCCATTCTTTCCGCCTCCTCCAGATCGGTGAAAGAGAGGATTTGTTTGAAGTCAGAGTGAAGAAAACCGCCTCGTCTGCCGAAGTGTTGCTCACGGAAGTCGGCTTTGGCGTATCTCAGATACTGCCCGTCCTCACCCTGTGCTACTTCGTCCCCGAGGGTTCTGTCCTCTTGCTCGAACAGCCGGAGATTCACCTGCATCCCTCCGTACAGGCCGGCCTTGCCGACGTGTTCATTGATGCCATCAAATTCCGCAAAATCCAGATCGTGCTGGAAAGTCATAGCGAATATCTGCTCACGCGGCTGTTGCGCCGAATCGGCGAAGGACAATTGCCAAGTGACCAGATAGCCCTCCATTTTTGTGAATTTGATGCAAGCCACAGCCTGTTGCGCAACATTCAAGTGGATGACTACGGGTTTGTGCAAAATTGGCCCAGTGGCTTCTTTGGAGACTCCTTCGGGGAAATGACCGCCCATCAGAAAGCAGCGCTCAAGCGCAAACTCGAAAATTCCGTTGCCTGATGCCCGCATCCTGCTCTGACAGTCATCATGCTCCTTGCCGAACAGGGCATGTTATTGACACCAATGTCCTGTTGTTGGCCCATTATCCCCCTCCCCAGGAATGGCGGCACTGCAGCCTCACATGCATTGAGTGGCTTGAAAAAAATGCGCGAAAAACTGGAAAAGGATCCGAAGGAATGCTTGTTGCTGGATACGACATATCTTATTCTGAGAGAATATAACCACCATTTCCAATCTGCGCACCGCCGCAGCGATGCAAGTGTACCAGTACAAAGTGTGGCATTTCAATTCATCAAATGGATATATCAACACCGGGGCAATGACCAGGTAATTGCAAAGGTGCCTATTGTTGTCAATGAGGCCGGCGGAACGCCAATTGCAATTGTGCCCTTTGACATGCCGCCTGGTTTTGACAATAGCGATCG
>WFYJ01000105.1 GCA_015490175.1 Saprospiraceae bacterium
GACCTGTCGGAAGACTTGTTCCGACTCGTCGGAAGCCTGCCCCGAACATCGGGGACGCAACGATTCGCAATCGTATTTTTTGTTTTAATTCAGTTTGTTATTTATGATGTTACGCGTCATCCCGACAAGTCGGGATTGTCACTGCTTGCTCCCGGCAAGCCGGGACAGGCTCCGACTTTCGGGGCCGTTACGGACTTTTTTCAGTAGGCTCAACTCTGAACCCTCAACGCTACACCCTCAACCATTTTTCATCGGCCTCATAAAAACAATCCGACACACGTGAAAAGACATTGGCTGGTATTGCTGACCCTGTGTGGTTTTTTGGCGCAAGCCGAAGCACAAAAAGCACATCCCTGGTTGCGGGAAGGCGACCAAGCCTACCTGTCGGGCGATTATGCTGCTGCCGAAGAAGCCTACCGCAAGGCCCTCGAAGCCGAGCCCGACAACGCACAGGCCCGCTACAACCTGGGCAATGCGCTCTACCAGCAAGGACGCCTCGAAGAAGCGGCCAGGGAATACGAAGCGGCGGCCCGATCGGCAGTGCAAAACGAAGTGGCCGCACGCGCCTGGCACAACCTCGGCAATACCTTCTTCCGTCTCGAGCAGCTCGACAAGAGCATTGAAGCCTACAAACAGGCGCTGCGTCGCAACCCGCACGACTTCGACACCAAGAAAAACCTCTCTGCCGCCCTCCAACTGCTCAAACAACAACAACAGCAGCAGCAAAATGAACAACAGCAGCAGCAGCAAAACCAGAACCAGGAACAGCAACAGCAACAGGGAAGCAGCGATGCGCAAAAACAGCAACAGCAAGACCAGAACCAGAGCCAGCGCAGCCCCCAGCAAGAACAACAGAACCAGGCCGACAACGCCGGCAACCCGCAGCAACAAGAGCAGAAAGGCCAATCAGCCGACACGGCCCAGCCTCAGGGACAACCTCAGGACCTGACCCGCGAAGAGGCCCGCAAGCTGCTCGAAATCATGAGCCGCGAAGAGCAGAAAGTCCTCAAAAAGCTGCGCAAAGGCACCGGCCGCAAGGGACGTCCGAGCAAGGACTGGTAAGGGAATGCCCGAATGGCTGCTGCAATCGGCCCGGCGGTACAGCCCTCAGCCGCAGGGAAAAGCGCCACCTCAGCCCGGCAATTGGCTGCGCAGCTCCTTGATGAATGGCTGGTGATAGACGCGCTTGCCCGTGGCGCGGTAGATGGCATTGGCCAGGGCCCCCATCACGGGCGGCAGCGGCGGCTCGCCCAGGCCGGTGGGATGCTCGTCGCTCTCGACGAAATGCACCTCGATGGCCTTTGGCGCTTCACCGTGCCGGATGAGGCGATAGCGATCGAAGTTGGTCTGATCGGGCGCACCATTGGTGAAGGTGAGCTCGCTGTACAGCGCATGGCCGATGCCATCGACCGTGCCCCCCTCCACCATGTTGACGGCGGCGTCGGGGTTGACCACGATGCCGCAGTCCACCGCACAGCACACCTTCTCGATGATGGGCTTCCCTTTTTCCACGCGCAGGTCGACCACCTGGGCCACGTAGGAGTTGTGGCAGTAGTAGGCGGCCACGCCGCGCCCCACGCCTTGCGGCAATGGCTGCCCCCAGCCCGACTTTTCGCGCACCAGCTTCAGCACGCCGGCATAGCGCTCGGGATCGTAGTCGTTGTGGTCGCCCACGGGCCTGGCAGCGGCGCGTGCCAGCAGCTCCAGGCGCAGGTCAATGGGGTCTTTGCCCATGGCTTCGGCCAGCTCGTCGAGGAAGGCCTGCTCGGCCCCCGCGATGAAATTGGAACGCGGGGCACGCCAGGCACCTACCGAGATGTTGGAATCAGCCGACCAGACCTCGGCCAGATAGTGATCGACGGCGCCGGCAGGGAAGCGGTCGGGGAAGAGCGGACTCTCGGGAATGCCGCCGGCGCGCACGTGGAACGCCAGCAGGTTGCCGGCTTCGTCGAGGGCGGCGCGGTAGGTGGCACGATAGGCCGGCCGGTAGTTGCCGAAGGTCATGTCGTCTTCGCGCGTGTAGATGAGCTTGACGGGCGCCCCCACCTGCTTCGAGATGAGTGCCGCCTCGACCATGAAGTGGCCGTAGAGCCTGCGCCCGAAGCCGCCCCCCTGCCGCGTCATCTGGATATCGATCTTTTCGAGGGGCAGGCCCAGGCGCGCCGCCAGGCTTTTCTCCATGAACTCGGGCGTTTGGGTGGGCCCCACCAGCTCGGCGCGCTCATCAGTGACGTGGGCGAAGAAGTTCATGGGCTCCATGGTGTTGTGGGCAAGGAACGGAGCCGTATAGGTGCGCTCGATGATGCGGGCCGCTTTCGCAAACATGGCCTCGGGATCGCCGTCGCGGCGCACTACGCGTGCCTTGCGGGCAGCCAGCACGTCCATGGCAACGCGATGGCCGTCGGTGCTTTCGAGCGGGGCTGCGGGCTCCCACTCGATGCGCAGTGCCTTGCGGGCCTGCATCACTTCCCAGGTGCTGCGCCCGACCACCACCACTTTCTCGTTGAAGGCGTCGGTATCGCACCACTGCCGCTCGTAGTCGTCGGCGTAGGTCTTGATAGGGAACACGTCCACGATGCCGGGCATGCTGCGCGCCGCGCGGTCGTCCACCGACTTGAGCTTCATGCCGAAGGCGGGAGCATGCACGGCCATGGCGATGAGCATGCCGTCGCGCCGATAGTCGAGGCCGAAGAGGGGCTGACCCGTAACGATCTTTTGGCCATCGACGTTCTTGCGCGAGGTGCCGATGATGCGAAACTCTTTCGGATCCTTGAGTTGGACCTCTTCGGGTACGGGCAGTCGGGCCGCCGCCGACGCAAACTCGCCGTAGTGGGCCGTGCGCCCCGAGGCTTCGTGTTTGAGCAGCCCCATCTCGGTGGTCACCTCATCGAAGGGCACGCCCCAGGCATTGGCCGCAGCCTGGCGCAACATGTGGCGGGCCGTGGCGCCGGCCATGCGCAGGCTGTGCCACCCCTGCCGGATCGACTGGCTGCCCCCGGCCAACTGGCGCGTGAAGATCTCGGTGTTGAGCGGCGCCTGCTCGACCACCACCCTGGCCCAATCCACGTCGAGCTCTTCGGCCACGATCATGGGCATCGAAGTCTTGACGTTCTGCCCGATCTCGGGATTGGGCGACATGATGGTCACCACGCCGTTGTCGCCGATCTTGATGAAGCCGTTGATCTCGAACCACTCGTCGGGCAGTTCGAGTGCTGCTTCGCCACGGCTGCCGGCGGGCTTGCAACCGGCCAACCAACTGAAGCCCAACAGCATGCCGCCGCCGGCCAGCACCGTAGTCTTGATAAAGGAACGGCGGCCATATTTCGTCTTGACAATCGTCATGGCTCTTGCGTGTTTTGACGGGTGAAAAAATGGAGGCAACGGGGACCTCAGCCCTTGACGACCGACTTGATGGCAGCCTTGATGCGGGTATAGGTGCCGCACCGGCACAGGTTGCCGTGCATCGCCGCCTCGATCTCTTCGTCGGTCGGGTTGGGATTGGCCTTGAGCAAGGCCGCAGCGTTCATGATCTGGCCGGCCTGGCAATAGCCGCACTGCGGCACGTCGTGCTCCAGCCAGGCCCGCTGCAGCGGGTGGTCGCCATTTGCCGAAAGGCCTTCGATGGTGGTGATGCGGCGGTTACCCACCTGCGACACGGGCAGCATGCACGAACGCACAGCCACATCGTCGAGGTGGATGGTGCAGGCGCCGCACTGGGCAATGCCGCATCCGTATTTGGTGCCCACCAGGTTGAGGTGGTCGCGCAACACCCACAGCATGGGCGTCGCCGGATCGACGTCCACCTCGTAGCGCTTGCCGTTGACGTTGAGGGTGAATACAGCCATGGTGATTTCTTTTTTCGGAAACGAACAAAATCAGGGCGGTGCGGTACTACGCCTTGCCCGAAGTTATTGATTTCCACAATGAGCGCACTGAAAAAAGTTCGTGACAACGTGACAACGTGACGCGTGACTACTATATACAACATATTGATTTTAAATCAAAAACACATAGCGGATCGTTGCGTTCCCGATGCTCGGGACAGGCTTTTGCGTCCCCGACTGGCGTCGGAGCCTGTCCCGGCCACCGGGAACAAGCTGTTGCGTGAGATTTGGGGTTTTTTCAGGGGCCTCCACAATCAATAGCAAAGGCGCGGCCTCCTCATGGCCCTTTCGGCTTTCGCCAAACGGCGCCCGCGGCTCAGCCGAAGCGCTCGGGCCGGAACATGTCGAGCGGCAAGGAAGGTTGCTGTCGCGTCACCAGCTCGCTGACCAGCTTGCCGGTGGCGGCGCCCAGGCTGAGCCCTACCATTGCATGGCCGGCGGCCACGGTCAGGTTGGGTACGCGAGCGAGGCGCCCCAGGTAGGGCAGCCCGTCGGGCGTGCAGGGCCGAAAGCCGCGCCACACCGCGTCGCGCTTCAGGTCGGGCAGCGGCAGCTCAGGCAGGTAAGGGCGGATCGAGTCCATCACCCCCTCCACGCGCGGCCGGTTGATGCGCCCGTCGAAGCCGGCCAGCTCGAGCGTGCCGCCGATGCGCAGGTCGTCGCCCATGGGCGTGATGGCCACCTTGGCCTCGGTGAGGATGAGCGGGAGCGCGGGGCGCTGCGGTGGTCTTTCGAGCGTCACGCTGTAGCCCTTGGCGCCCTGCATGGGCAGGCGCAGCCCCAGTTGGCGCAGCAGCTTGCCCGTCCAGGCGCCGGCGGCCACTACCACTTCTTCCACCTCGATGTGTTGGCCCGAGGCCGTATGCAGGCGGCGCACCCGCCCGTCGGCCAGCTCGAAGCGGCGCACCTCCGTGCCCAGCAGGAAATGGACGCCTTGCGTTTCCAGGTAGCGGCGCAGTTGCGGCATGAGGCGGCTGGGATAGAGGTGCGCGTCGTCGGCATAGTACACGGCGCCGCGCACCTGCGCGCCCAGCGTGCCGGCCACGGCGGCCGTTTGGTCGCGATCCCAGACTTCCACATCGAGCCCCAGGCGGCGCGCCGTTTCGGCCAGCGCCAGCTCGCCGGCCTCGCCCTTGGCCGTGTGGTACACCATGAGCAGGCCGCGCGCCTCGAAGGCAAAGTCCATGCCCGGCAATGCCGCCAGCTCGGCATACAGCTCCTTGCTCATCATGTTGAAGTCGCGCAGCAACGGCATGGCTTCCGCCACGCGGGGCGAGCGGCTCGAGCGGAAGAAAAGCCATAGCCAGCGGATCAGGTCGAAATCGAGGCGCGGGTGGATGTAGAACGGGCTGCGGGACGAGAGCATCCAGCGCAGGCCTTTGCTGACCACGCCGGGCGAGGCCAGCGGCACGAAGTGGCTGGGCGCCACCAGGCCGGCATTGCCAAACGAGCAGTTGTCGTCGAGCCGGCCGCGCTCCACGACCGTCACTTCCGCGCCCTCGCGCCGCAGGTAAAGGGCCGAGGCCAGGCCGATGATGCCTCCGCCGATGATGTGTACGTGCATGGCTGTGGGTATTTGGTCAGGGACGGTGCCAAAGTACGGGGCGCAGGCTGTTTGAGCCGCAGCCAGCCGTTGAATTTTTTCTGACGGTTTTTACGAAGTCCGAATGGCGCTTTCGCAAAAAGTGAAAAGGGGCTCGCGAGGAGCACCCTTTTCGAAACCACCACCTTTAATAAAAAGGGAACCTTACTGAATCAAGACTTTGCCCGCATACCATTCACCCGACTCGCCGAGGGCGCGCAGGTAGTACATGCCGGGTGGCAGCGCTTTGAAGTCGAGCTCCTTGCGCTCGCTGCCCACGCTCTGGTACGTCATGACCTCGATGCCATAGGGGTTGTACACTTCGAGCGTGACGATGCGGTCGGTCAGGCCTGCCTCGTTGGGCACCAGGCGCACGACCGTCATGTCGGTAGCGGGGTTGGGCATGGCCGCGATCCGGCCGTAGCTACCCGTCGAAGGCGCCCGCTCCACGATGACGTTCTGTACCGTATTCGTCTGTATCGGATCCATGTTGTCGAAAAAGATACGGGCGCTGTTTTCGATGAGCGTGCCTTCTTCGATATCCTGTCGGGGTTGCACCTGGAACAGCACGAATCCGTGGCTTTCCGGTTCGTTGGTGGTGCTGTCGGGCATGTTGATATTGGGGAACTCCCATACCAGCTTGTGGTCTTCCCTTCGGAACACAAAGGGATGGCTGGCCACGCCCAGCACCACCGTCTCGGGATCGAGCGTCTCGGGCAATTCGTCTTCGACGCGCACGTATTTCACCAGTGCATTGCCCACGTTCTGGAAGCGGATCTTGTAGGTGAGCACCTCATCGCGACGGATGGGGCCTTCCGGCCACACAAGGATGTCGTTCGGGTCGAGGGCGCCCACGGCCTCGCCACTCTCTGTATAGGCGTTGTCAGTACCGTTGCAGTCGTCGCCTCCCGGCCAGGTGATATTGGCGGTGACGTTCAGGGTGGTACCTCCCGTCGTGGCCGTCGAAATGGAGTCCGTCAGGTAGATGGTGTTCCTCTCGCCCGGCAGGATGCTGCTCAGGGTCCACGTCACCACGTTGCTGGCGTAGTTGTCCCAGGGCACCGTGGCCGACTTGATGATGATGGCGGGATCGACCGTGAGCGTCAGTACGGCGTTGGTAGCCGTATCGGTACCCGCGTTCTCGTACTGCACGGCGATGAGGTTTTCAAATCCGATGCGGTGGGAGGTAGATGCCACTTCGACGCGCAAATCGGGATACGGACACGAAGCGGTGAGGGGGAAGTCGTTGCCACAGTACGTGGATCCGATCTGGCTTACCGTCAGCGAGGTGGACGTAACGCTGCAACCGCGATCCCAGTTGTCGGGGGGCGTGATGGTCAGCGTGTAGGTGTCGGGGGCCAGATAGATGGAGTATGCGCCCGTCGAGTCGGTATAGACCACCATGTTGCCGGGGGTGATGGTGATGGCTGCATTGCGCACGCCGGGCTCGTCGGCGTCTTGCGTGCAGTTGCCGTTGGCGTCGAAGAACACAGTGCCACACACTTGCGAGCCGTTGGGTTCGCTCACGGTGATGCACTGGTCGGTCGGCTGATTGGTCAGCACCTGCACGTAGCCCGAGGGCCATTGGACTACGATCGAGTCAATGATTGTGGCGTCCCCCAGTCCGATGAGGGTCTTCAGCTCGTTCTGCCCGCCGGTGCCGCCGCTCGTCTGGCTGGACACCTGTCGCATCTGCCACACATCACTGCCGTAGATATTGGCCTTGACCTTGATGACCGCGCCGATGCCGTTTTCGTTCGAGAGGTTGCCGTCGAGTACGATGCAGGCCTTGGCGTTGCATTGTCCTCGGCTGTTGGCAAACAGAAAGTTGGCCTCGTCATTGCGGTTGGCTACGAACAGGTCGAGGTCCAGGTCGTTGTCGTAGTCGGCCCAGGCCACGCCCATCGATTCGCCCCCTACATCGGTAATGGCGTTGTAGATGCGCGTGAAGGTGCCGTCGCCATTGTTCATGTACAGGAAGTTGTCGTTGTCGCCATTGTTGGCCACGTACAGGTCCAGGTCGCCGTCGTTGTCGTAGTCGCCCCAGGCACAGCCGTGCGAGTGGCCGCCATCGTTGACGATGTCGCCGCTGGTCACCTTGGTGAAAGTGCCATCGCCGTTGTTGCGGTACAGGAAATTGTCCTGGCCGCCGGCATTGGCCACGAACAGGTCCAGGTCGCCGTCGTTGTCGTAGTCGCCCCAGGCACAGCCTACCGATTTGCCGCCGTCATTGACGATGTCGCCGGTATTGATTTTGAGAAACTTGCCACCGCCCAGGTTTTTGTAGAGGCTGTTGTTGCGGTCGTTGGTGTTGCAGACGAACAGGTCGACCAGCCCGTCGTTGTTGTAGTCGCCCCAGGCGCCGGCCACCGAAAAGCTGGCCTCGAGGATGATGGCATTGTCGGTCACTTTCGTGAAGGTGCCGTCGCCGTTGTTGCGGTACAGGTGATTGTATTTGGTGGGGAAATACTCGGCGATGAACAGGTCCAGGTCGCCGTCATTGTCGTAATCGGCCCAGGCGGCACCGTGCGAGTAATAGATATCCGACACGACCGGGTCGTTCTGGATGCTCGTGAAGGTGCCGTCGCCGTTGTTGCGATACAGGAAGTTGGCATAACCGATGTTGTTGCTGACGAACAGGTCCAGGTCGCCGTCGTTGTCATAGTCGCCCCAGGTAGCCGCCATCGAGCTGGCCAGGTCGGTGACGATGTTGCCGGTGGTCACTTTCGTGAAGGTGCCGTCGCCGTTGTTGTGGTAGAGCTGGTTGGGCTGGTTTTCGTTGGCCGTGGGCACGAACAGATCCACATAGCCGTCGTTGTCGTAGTCGCCCCATGCCACCGCCCAGTTGTCGTAGGTATCGTCCAGACCGATGCCTGTGCGTTTTTGGAAAGCCGCATTGGGGTCAAACTCGAGCGTGAGGGTGGGCAACGAGTCGCCGCACACCCGCAGTGAGGTGATGTCGAAGCGCACGGTCTGTCCGGGCTGGAAGGCGGAGCCCAGCACGAGGTTGAACTTCATGCGCATGCGGTTGGCACTGGTGTTGGTGATGCCCGTCAGGCCATTGGCGGCCACCGTGCTGTTCATCTGAGCGGTGGTGTAGGTATATACCAGGCCATCGAGCGAGGGATCGCTGATGGTGGCGTAGGCCGACGAGAGGGGGTATTGCGTCTGTGAGCTGCCCGACTGGATCGTTACAGAAGGCGTGGTCGTGCCCGGCATGGTGACGTAGAGCTTGATGCTATCGACGGCGGCCAGTTTGGAACTCAGATACTCGCCTTCCACCTGCACGACGTTGGAACAGGCCGAATCGACGAACGAGACGCCCAGGATGCGCAATTGCAATTGCGACTGTTGCACATCGACGTACAACTTGGCCGTGTTGTAGCCGCAGGTGAAGGCACCCAGGCTGGCAGCATAGCCGTCACAGTCATAGCCCGAGTAAACGGTCAGCTCGTTGGCCGTACACTTGTCGAGGGTGGCTTTGATAGTCAGGTTTTTGGTGCCTTTCTTGGCAATGGTTCCCAGTTGGTAAAAGCCGTTGACGGGCGTGATGGGCTGCCCCGTGTCGGCGTCGAGCACTTCCGTCACACTCATGGCGCCGTCGAGAGCCACGGGAAAGATCCAGGCGTTGGGCGCCGGCGTGTTTTTCGTATTGGTTACGGTAATGTCCCACGATACCGTGTGGGTGATGCCGTCCTGTGTGGCGGCGTTGGAGCTCACAGTGAGGTTGGCACGCTTGTAGCGCAGATAGTCGGGCGTGGAAGTGTACTCGCTGGTCTCCTGTCCGCCGAGGATGTCGGCCTCGCGGAAGGTGTAGTACCAGTACATGGGCCTGTTGCCGCTCACCGAGCAGTCCGGATCGACGGTGATGGTCACCGTGCCGAAAAAGCCGTCATCGCTCAGGTTGATCGAGCCGCCGTAGCCGTCGTAAAGCGATTCGAGGTCAAAAATCAGCTCTTGCCCGTTGGTGGATGCGGGCGACAGGGAAGCTGTCTCGGTATAATCGCCGTTGGTGCCGGCCGTACGCACCTGGGAGAAAGTAGCGCTGAGGAAGGTGTAGCCGTCGGGCAGCACGACGCGCAATTGCTTGGGATGTGCCCAGTTGCGGTATTCGTACGGAAAATAGTTGCCGCCCGAGTAGTTGGTACAGCAGTCGCCAATGCTCAGGTAATAGCTCTGACGGATATCCCAGTTGCAGTCCTTGATGTTGTATTGCTCCGAGGTATAGTTGAGGAAATAATACCCGATCAGGGTGTAGTTGCCGTTCCAGTCGTTGCACTGGTAAGCAGTGCCATTTGCCGAAGGGCTGACGTAGAAATCGTTGGTGATGGTGGCCTGGTCGATCATGCCGCCCGGGTTCAGCCCGACCTTGTACCATGCCGTCAGCTCCACCTGGTCGCCTTCTTCCAGCAGCAGTCCGTTGAAAGAAGTGCAGCCCTGCGAGACGAGGGTGGCCGGGCTGAAGTCCATGCTGACGGTACGCACGCCATTGCTCACCGTCTCGGTCGCATAGACATTCGAGCAGGTATACACGGCACCCGTGCCGGCCTTGGTAATGGTTACGGTGGCGTAGAGGAAGTCCACGTAGTCGCCATAGGGCACGTCCGAGCGGGCGTAGGCGTACGACCACGACGGATAACTCGAAGAGGTTTTGATCGTGCCGTTGAACACCGTCTTGAAGGTGTCGCCCACCATAACACGGTTGAGCTTGATCTTGCTCAGGTCGAGCGAACCCGAGGCATCGGGCAGGCCGTCTTCGTCGTTGTCGGGCTCGCCCAGGCTGGTGCGGGCCACTGTAAAGCTGTCGAAAATCAATCCTTCACTGCAGGTGCCCGGGCAATGCAGGTAGGTGGTGGCCGTCTCGTAACACGTCAGCGGCAGGCGCGGCGGCGTGGCACAGGTGTTGTCCATCACGTAGTACATGGCCATGCCCACCGTCGCCGAGCCGTCGGTGGCCAGGGAGCAGTCGAGCGTGAGCCTGAGCTGAATCTCGCTGCGCAACAGATCAAAGGGCGCCGGCAGGTCGTAATAGGCGTTCAGCTTGCCGGTGCTGCTGTTGTAGGTGATGCTCGAGGCCGTCCACTCCGAGGATCCGTTGACGAACTTGAGGTCGCCTGCATTGCCCAGGTATTCGAGACCGGTCGGCAGGTCAAATTCCACTTCGATATAGGCGCCTGTGCCTTCCGGCAAATCGAGGGTAGCGGTGGAGAGGATGTAGTTGTACAATCCGGTTTCGCCGTCCGACAGGTCGGAAGGCGATTCGGCAAAGATGGAAAAGCTCTTGTCCTTGAGCGGCTGAACGGTGCCGTTCTTGTTATAAGTAGCCTGGTTGCACATGTCCGTGGCCGACACCTGGTATTGCCAGCCGATCAGTTCTGCAGCGCTGCAGGTAATGGTGGTGCAGGTATAGGAATCCCAGCGAACGGTGACGCTCTCGCCCGGCCCGATATCGACCGGCAAGGCGATGGTGAATCCGCCATACGGATTGGCTCCCAGGCAGGCATGTGCATAGGTGGAAGTGGTGCTGGTGGGCGCGACGCTTGCAAACGAGCCGTTGCCCACGGCATACTCCACGCTGTTGATATCGATGCGCGAATACTGGTCGGCATCGAGCTGGCTGATGGTCACCGTGACGTCGTTGGCCGGCCCGCTGCCGTTGTTGGTGATCACGATCTGCTGCTGATCGGCCGAGCCGTCCATACAGGTGTTGAAGCTCGAGGTGCCACTCACGCTCAGACTGGGCGCATAAAGGGTAACCGAAACGGAAGTGCTCCTGGTGTTGCTCGCATCGGTGCCGCCGTCGCAGCCCCAGAGGGCCTGTGTCGAAATGGAAGCCGTGCCCGAACAGGCGTCGGCGCGCCACGTCTCGGTAATCACGATGGTTTCGTTCTGCTCGAAGAGGCCGTCGCCGTCGCCGATGGTCGCAAAGTCGGCGCTGCTGAGCACCAGCTCGGTGGCCGAGCCGTTGAGCGTGCCCAGGTCGGCGCTCACCAGTGCCAGCTCGCTGCCATTGTAACTCTCCTGCAACGTAAGCGAGGAGATGCTGCCGTAACCGCCGTTCACGATGGTGACCGTACGCGTAAACGTGCCTCCCGTATAGACCGAAGTGGTGGTCGGACTCACATCGGTAATGGTGAGCGCAGCATAGAGCAGGTTGTAGGCACTGGTGGTGGTGGTATCGGCACCTCCGCTCCAATTCAGCACGTAGGTATTGCGAAACACATTGCCCCCCTGCAACCACGCCAGGGCGTCGAAACCGGCGCGAAGAGAGAGGGTAAATGTGACGGCGCCGTTATTCGGCACATCGTTCATCGAAAAAACGGGACTGTTCAGATCCGACACATCGCTCTCCTGTACGTCGTACGAGGAACTTTCCAACAGGCTCCCTTGCTCGTATTCAATGCCCGTGGGCAAGCTCATGCTCAGGGAGAGGCCCGAAAGGGTACTGCCTGACTCGTTCACAAAACTTACGGTAAAGGTTTCTCCGTCGCCGCAAATGGTGAGTTCCGGTGCGACCGAGTTGGTCCAGGTGATCTGTGACCAGAGGTTCATCTCTGCGACCAGTACGAGGCAGGCCGCCAAAAACCAGGGGTAGTGTTCTTTTCGCATAGATTACTTTTTTCGGATGGCAAACAGCGAAACAGATGCACGGCGAGGGCCATCCAGAATAATGCTTGAAAAGCCTGCCACTGACAATCAATAAAATACAAGTTGCCATATCTGAGATGCATTCCCAAATCGGGAAAACAGCCCCGATACGGGAAGACAGAAAGGCAAAACCGGCCCCAAAAGGAAACTGCCACTGTGAACGACATCACAGTGGCAGTCAAGGAAATGAGGTGGTTCGGCACTACCGCCCATTGGCAAGCTGCAGAAACTCGACGATTTTGTCGCGTTCCTCCACCGTCAGTCGTCCGATCAGCAGCATATGGGTGCCTGCGGCTTCCCATTGGTCATCCGTAAAATCGGTAGGGGGCGGGGCGTTGTGGCAACGCACGCAGTTTTCGCCCCAGAGCTGGGCACCCGTCACGGTGGCCATGCGCGGCGCCGAACAACTGTTCAGCAGGAAAAAAGACGATGCCATCCCTGCCAATGCTATTGCTGCGAATGTCTTTTTTACTTTCATGACTCGAGGTTTTGTCTTTTTTGAAAGAAAATAACCTGCCTTGAAGGAGGGCTACATACCCATGGTGAATACGGCCACAAGCGCGGTTTCCGAGCCTTCTTCGCCCTGTATCAGGTCCACACCCAGCTTCAGCGCGGCGTTCCAGCGGATCCAGTAGTTGGTACCCAGCGTGATGCGGCTCTGGTCGGCCCCCCAGGGCGCACCCTCGGGCACGTCGAGTGTGGCATAACGGGCCACCAGCTCCACGTTGCCCAGCCAGGTGGCCCCCTCGGCAGGAGCCGGCAACTGATAGGCTACCTGTGCATACCAGGCCGAGGTGGCGTTGTCTAACGTCAGGCCGTCTTCATAAGTGGTGGGGCTCAGCCTGAGCGTCTGGTATTGCCCTTTGAGGTCGAGCTTGCCGGCACCCGAGAAAGCCTTTACGTAGTTGAAGTCCAAGGCAAAAATGCCGGCAGTGGCATCTTCGTAGCGGCCGCCCTCATTGCCCACAAGGGCCCGATAGCCCGATAAGCCGATCTCGAGCGTGGAGCCGGGCAGGGGCAGAATCGCCATACGGCCACCCACGGCCTTGTTGGTGTTGTTGTCCCGCATGTTCTGATAAATCAGCGTGCCATTGAGCGAGTCGAGTATGGCGCCGTTCGAGACAAAAAGGTTGTAGGTGAGCTTGGCATTTCCGAGAAAAAATGCCCCTCGAATGCCGGCTCCTGTCTCGGTGCCCGCTTGCAAGCGCATGAGTTTGCCAAAACCAACGGGAAGGTTTACCGATCGGTTGATCCAGTCGGGGTGAAAACGCCGCTGAAAAGCACCAATGGGCGAAAGAAACTTTCCGGCGTAAAGCGTGAGGTTGTTGGCAAGCAGCCAATGCATGGTGGCGTATTCCAGCCCCAGATCCTGTTCCACCCCCTCGGGCGTGCCGCGAAGTTCGATTTCGAGCTCCGATTCCAAAAAGATGCGTTTGCCCTTGCGCCACAGCATAATGGGGTTGAAGCGCAGTTCCGAAAAGTTGGTTTCCCGCCCCTCCGCCTCGAATTCGAGGGCGTAGTAACCCGTCAGCAGGTAAGCGTTGATATTGTGGTCGTTGCGATCTTGCAAGGCCTGGCTCACGATGGGCGAATAAACATCCGGTTGAGGCGTGGCCGCGTCCTGAGCCGCGAGCGCGCCGCCGAAAAGCATCAACACCCATAAAGCAAGCAGGGTCCAGCCTGTCTTTTTCATGGCTTTCATGTTTTTGCGATAGTGAACAATTGGATGAATGCACCTACTCATCCTGCCGCCGAACCGGCAACAGAAACGGGTTAAAACAGCAGATCCATCGAAAGTGCAGCGCGGTGCCCACTTACTTGAGCGTGCGCAGGAAGGCCACCACGGCCCAGCGTTGTTTTTCGCTCAGCACGCTTTCGTAAGAAGCCATCGGCGGGTTGCCGTGCGTGATCTTCCAGAAAATCACGCCATCGGATTGGCTCTGGAAAGCAGCGGTAGTGAAGTTGGCGGGTTTGGGGTTGAGTGCCAGGCCGGCAGCGCCGTCGCCTTTACCCTTGTCTCCATGGCAGATATTGCAGTACTGGAAGTAGATCTTCTTGCCTTCGGCGATCAGCTTCGGATCTTTGAGGTTGTACGGGCTCTTCAAGGCCTTTGCCGACTCCGGCACGTTCCATCGGCTCGACTGGGCCTGCAGCGGTACGGCACAAAACCACCCCAGCAATAACAGCCCGATACAATGTGTCCAACATTTCATGGCTCAGTGTTTTGGAAGTGAATGAATCAAAGCTTTTTTCACTTCCAAAAGTGATACGGGACAATTATTGTACAAACAACATTTGTCAGTACCGGCAGGTGACAATTGTCACACGCCAACACTGCCCTTTATGCCTCATTTCTTCCGCCTTTCGGCAAAAAACGCCTGCAGGAGACGCGCACAGGAGTCGTGCAGCACGCCATATTCGACGCGCGTGCGCGGATGGAGCAACGCCTTGCCAAAGCGCATGAAGCCGCGCTTCTCGTCGGCAGCGCCATAGACCAGGCGGCCAAGCTGGGCCCAGGCCAGCGCCCCGGCACACATGACGCAAGGCTCGAGCGTGACGTAGAGCGTGCACGCGTCGAGATATTTGCTGCCCAGGTGCTCGGCGGCAGCCGTGAGGGCAAGGATCTCGGCATGGGCCGTCACGTCGTTGAGGCGCTCGGTCTGGTTGTGGGCGCGCGCGACGATCCGGTTGTCGCACACCACGACGGCGCCTACCGGCACCTCGCCTTCCTCATAGGCGCGTTGCGCTTCCTTGAGGGCTTCGCCCATGAAGTGCGTATCGCTGAAAACGTCGAACATGGGGTGGGTGGAAGGTTATACTGCTATCGGGAAATTTCGGACGATAGTTTTGACTGAAGAACCGAGGATTGAGCCTACTGAAAAAAGTCCGTGACATCGTAACGACGTGACATCGTGACGCGTAGCACAATGTATAACAATTTGATTTAAAACCAAAAAATACATTGCGAATCGTTGCGTATGCGACTTTGGTCGGGACAGGCTTTTGCGTCCCCGACTTTGGTCGGAGCCTGCTTCCGACAAGTCGGAACAAGCTCCGGCTCGCCGGGGGCAAGCTTCCGAATAGTCGGAACAAGTTTTCCGCTGGGCGGAACAGGTTTCCGAAGACTCGGAACAGGTTTCCGAAGACTCGGAACAGGTTTTGCGCGAGATTTGGGGTTTTTTCAAGGGCCTCACTCCTCACTCCTCACTCCTC
>WFYJ01000106.1 GCA_015490175.1 Saprospiraceae bacterium
CTACACCCAACACCTTTTTGCACCCGGTTCATTCTCGGGATGCACGATCATCTATTCAAGAACACCACCAAAAAAAAATCGCCTTACTCATGAAAAATCTCTTTTGCGCCCTTGCCCTGTTGCTGTTCGTCACCATGGCCGACGCACAGACGGGAATACAGTTTACGCACGGCACGTGGAGCGAAGTGCTCGAGCAGGCCGAAGCTTCCGGCAAACTCATTTTCGTGGATGCCTATACCACTTGGTGTGGCCCTTGCAAGAAGATGAGCCGCGAGGTGTTCCCCGACGAAAAGGTCGGCGCCTTCTTCAACGAGCATTTCATCAACGTGAAAATGGACATGGAGCGTGGCGAGGGTGTCGAACTGGCACAGCGCTACAACGTGCGTGCCTATCCCACGCTGCTCTTTCTCGACGCCGACGGCCAGGTGGTGCATCGCGCCGTAGGCTATCGCGATACCGATGACTTTCTCGCCCTGGGCCAGGAAGCCCTCGACCCCGAACGCCGCCTCGGTGCGCTCGACGCGCGCTATGCCCGCGGCGAGCGGGATCCGGAGTTTCTCTACAAGTACCTTTTGGCGAAAGCCAATGCCTACGACCCGGCTGCTACCGAGCTGCTCGACGTTTATCTCAATACGCAGGACGACTGGAGCACGCGCCGCAACATGGAGGTGATTCTTCGCTTCGGCAAACGCCTCAACGGGCAGGCCTTCCGCTACCTCATGGACCACCTCGACGCCTTCGAGGACACCTTCGGCGCGCGCGCCGTGCGGCAGCACCTCGAAATGGCCGTCCAGGAAAGCATGGCCAATGGCTACGTGAGCGAGTTCGGCGAGGTGGAGCGCGTGCTGCGCGAGGTGCACGGCGAGGGGGCCGACGAGCTCGTCGAGCGCTACCGCATGAACTACCTGCTGTATCAGAACCGCCTCGACGAATACAGGCGCGTGGCCGCCGACTACATGCGGCGCTTCAAGCCGCGCGATCCGGAGCTGCTCAACAACGTGGCGTGGGCCTATTATCTGCATGAGGACGATCCCGCCCTGCTCCGGCAGGCACTCAAATGGGCGCGCAAGAGCGTCAAGCTCGACGAGGCATACTACAACACCGACACGGTGGCCGCCCTCTACTTCAAACTGGGCAAACTGAAGCAGGCGCGCAAGTGGGCCGAAAAGGCCATTGCCCTGGCCAAGGCCTCTGACCAGGACTACACCTCTACGGCCGAGCTGCTCGAAAAAATAACCCAAGCCAGGTGATACGACCACACGGCAGGCCGACTTGGGCAAAGGGGCGGGCGGTACATCATCGCTCGCCCCTTTTGCATGCCTTGCCGGCAAACGCACCGACCACAAACCGCTGCCTGAACTATTGCTGCATACAGGTGTCTGAGGTCTGCCCTGTATTTGCCTTTCGGCAAAAAGCGCAGGGTGCAAAATGGCGCACCCAACGGGAATATCGGGCAGCCGAACGGATAAAGGCATCAGGCAAGTCGGGCCATGCAGGCGGGCTTTTTCGTACCTTTGCAGCGCTCAAAGCGGGCTTTTTTCGGTTTTTGCGAAAGCCTGCCGCCCAACCGGTAACGACCAAATTGCGACCATGAAGCCAGCAGCACAACCCGTCAAGCCGTACAAGCTCAAGCACAAAGTGCGCATCCTTACGGCCGCTTCGCTCTTCGACGGTCACGATGCCGCCATCAACATCATGCGGCGCATCATGCAGGCTACGGGTGCCGAGGTGATTCACCTGGGCCACAACCGCTCGGCCGAAGAGATCGTCAACGCGGCCATCCAGGAAGACGTGCAAGGCGTGGCCATCACCTCCTACCAGGGTGGCCATATGGAGTTTTTCAAATACGTGTACGACCTGCTGCAGGAGCGTGGCGCCGGCCATATCCGTATCTTCGGCGGCGGGGGCGGCACCATCCTGCCGCAGGAAGCCGAGGAGCTGCACGCCTATGGCATTGCCCGCATCTACACGCCCGACGACGGGCGCGTCATGGGCTTGCAGGGCATGATCAACGACGTGCTGCAAAAATGCGACTTCCCGCTGGGCGACCATTTGCCGGAAGGCGTGGGCCTGAAGGCCATCGCGCAAAAGGACAACCGGCTCATTGCCCGCCTCATCTCGGCTGCCGAAAACTTCCCGCAGATCGGGCGCGAGTGGCTCGAAGCGGTGAAACAGTATGCCGACGAGCGGCGCATTCCCGTGCTGGGCATCACGGGCACGGGTGGTGCGGGCAAGTCGAGTCTCATTGACGAGCTGGTGCGGCGCTACCTGCTCGACTTCCCCGACAAGACCATCGGCATCATCAGCGTGGATCCTTCGAAGCGCAAAACGGGAGGTGCCCTGCTGGGTGACCGCATCCGCATGAACAGCGTGACCAACCCGCGCGTCTACATGCGGTCGCTGGCTACGCGCCAGGCCAACATCGCCCTGTCGCCCCACGTGCCGGCCGCCGTGGACGTGCTCAAAGCCGCCCGCTACGACCTGATCATCCTGGAGACGTCGGGTATTGGCCAGAGCGATACCGAGATCGTGGATTTCAGCGACGTGGCCCTCTACGTCATGACGCCCGAGTTTGGCGCGGCCACGCAGCTCGAGAAGATCGACATGCTCGACTTTGCCGACGTGGTGGCCATCAACAAGTTCGACAAGCGCGGCGCCGAAGACGCCCTCATGGCCGTGCGCAAGCAGTACCAGCGCAACCATCAGTTGTTCCACGTGCCGCTGGAGCAGATGCCCGTCATCGGCACCATGGCCAGCCAGTTCAACGACCCGGGTACCAACCTGCTCTACAAGACCCTGATGCGCACCCTCAGCGAGAAGACGGGAGTGCCCTTCGAATCGACACTCGATTTGCCGACAGGCGAAAGCAAAAAGATCTACATCATTCCGCCCCGGCGCGCACGGTACCTGTCGGAAATCGCTGAGAACAACCGCAACTACGACGCCTGGGTGAAGCAGCAGGCACGCATCGCGCGCAAGATGTACGGCCTGAAGGAAGCGCTGGCCGCCCTCGACGAGCAGGGAGGCGAAGGCAGCGAAGAAGCGCGCAAGGTGCTCGAGGCCACCTACGAGCGCTACGAAACACAACTGCACCCCGAGTGCAAGCAGATTCTCGACACCTGGGACGAGCTCAAGGAGCGCTATGCCGCCGACGAGTTTGTGTACAAGGTGCGCAACAAGGAAATCCGCGTAAACACCTTCACCACCTCACTGGCGCACACGCGCATTCCCAAAGTGGCGCTGCCCAAATACGTGGACTGGGGCGACATACTCGAGTGGGTGCTGCAGGAGAACGTGCCGGGCTCGTTCCCCTACACGGGGGGCGTGTATCCGTTCAAGCGTACGGCCGAAGATCCCACCCGCATGTTTGCCGGCGAGGGCGGCCCCGAGCGCACCAACAAGCGCTTTCACTACCTGTCGAAAGACCTGCCCTTCAACCGTCTTTCGACGGCCTTCGACAGTGTGACGCTCTACGGCGAAGACCCCGACCATCGGCCCGACATCTACGGCAAGATCGGCAACTCGGGCGTGAGCATCTGCTGCCTCGACGATGCCAAAAAGCTGTACTCGGGCTTCGACCTGTGCGATCCGGCCACCAGCGTCTCCATGACCATCAACGGGCCGGCCGCCACCATGACGGCTTTCTTCATGAATGCCGCCATCGACCAGCAGTGCGAGAAGTACATCCGCGCGCACGGCCTCGAGCACCTCGTCGAAGCCAGGCTCAAGGAACGCTACGACGAGCGCGGCCTGCCGCGTCCCCGCTATCGGGGCGAGCTGCCCGAAGGCAACGACGGCCTTGGCCTGTTGCTGCTGGGCGTGACGGGCGACGAGATCCTCGAGCCGGCCATCTACAACGAAATACGGGAGCGCACGCTGCGTGCCGTGCGCGGTACCGTGCAGGCCGACATCCTCAAGGAAGACCAGGCTCAGAACACCTGCATCTTCAGCACCGAGTTTTCGCTGCGCCTCATGGGCGACGTGCAGCAGTACTTCATCGACCACAAGGTGCGCAACTTCTACTCGGTGTCCATCTCGGGCTATCACATCGCCGAGGCCGGCGCCAACCCCATCACGCAACTGGCATTTACGCTGGCCAACGGCTTCACTTACGTGGAGTACTATCTGGCCCGCGGCATGCATATCGACGATTTCGCGCCCAACCTTTCGTTTTTCTTCTCCAATGGCATGGATCCCGAATATGCCGTGCTGGGACGCGTGGCGCGCCGCATCTGGGCCAAGGCCATGAAGCTCAAGTACGGCGCCAACGAGCGCAGCCAGAAGCTGAAGTACCACATCCAGACTTCCGGCCGCTCGCTGCACGCCCAGGAGATCGCCTTCAACGACATCCGCACGACGCTGCAGGCGCTGTACGCCATCTACGACAACTGCAACTCGCTGCACACCAATGCCTACGACGAGGCCATCACCACGCCCACCGAGGAGAGCGTGCGCAGGGCCATGGCCATCCAGCTCATCATCAATCACGAGCTGGGGCTGGCCAAGAACGAAAACCCGATCCAGGGCTCGTTCATCATCGAGGAGTTGACCGACCTGGTCGAAGAGGCGGTACTCATGGAGTTCGACCGGCTCACCGAGCGCGGCGGCGTGCTGGGTGCCATGGAGATGATGTATCAGCGCAACAAGATCCAGGAGGAAAGCCTCTACTACGAGTCGCTCAAGCACACGGGCCAACTGCCCATCATCGGCGTCAACACCTTCTTGTCAAAAGACGGCTCGCCCACCATCGTGCCCGAAAAGGTGGTGCGTTCCACGACCGAAGAGAAAGAGGCCCAGATCGCGACCGTTCGCAACCTGCACCAGGCCATGGCCGGCAAGAACGAGCAGATGCTCGAACACCTCAAGCAGGTGGCCATCCACAACGGCAACCTCTTCGAAGCGCTCATGGAAGTGAGCAAGTACTGCTCGCTGGGGCAGATCACCCATGCGCTTTACAGCGTGGGCGGACAGTACCGCAGGAATATGTGACGATTCCCGCAGCGGGGCGTTTTCCCGGATCACTACTTCCCGGGCATATCCTCACATCCAAGCGGTTCGGAAACATCCGGTTGCCGAAATGGTGTATACTCAAATCAAAGTGGTTTGGGAAATCCTGTCGCAATGGTTGAGGGTGTAGCGTTGAGGGTTTAGAGTTTAAAGTTTTTCTTGCTGACTATCAGGTTTTTGTCAAATCCTCGATTCCTCGGTTCCTCGATTGCTCAATCAAAAATGTCCATTGACTATCGTCAATATTTCCCAAACCGAATTGCGTTGAGTATAATCGGTCAAATCGGGTAAATGGCACTCCTCTCTCCATCACTCTTCACTCCATCACTCACTCCCTCACTCCTCACCCTGTCGCATGCGATGCCACCAGAACGTGGCGATGACGAGCAGAGCCACCAGTGTCAGTAGCCAGCCGCCGCGGCTCCACCAGGTGGGCGGCGCAAGGGATTGCATGTTGCCGAGGGGCACGAAGGCGGCCCAGTACAAGGGATGTGCTTTTTGTTGTGAGGGGGCGTCGATGGCTTCGAGGCACGCCTGCTGCAGTGCCTCGTCTTTGGCCTTGCCGTCGGCCAGCAGCTCGTAGAAGCGCTGGATAAGGCGTGCCGAAGCGCGGTCATCTATGGTCCAGAGGGTGGTGATGAGGCTGCGCGCACCGGCGTAAAAGAAGCCACGCGCCAGGCTGACCACCCCTTCGCCGCGCTGGTATTCGCCGATGGCGGTCTCACAGGCGCTGAGCACCACCATTGCGGCGGGCAGATGCCGATTGTACAGGTCGCGCACGTAGAGCAGCCATGCCAGTTCGCTGGTATCGCCAGGGGCAGGCTGAAACACGAGGTAGGAGTATTCGCCGCGGTAGTCGTTGGCCTGACCATGGGTAGCCAGGTGCAGGATGGCGTAGCCGGGCGCTTCGGCGAGGAAGCGGTCGAGGGTGGCTTCGCGGCCTGCATACAGATCGCCCCGCCACAGTCGGGCCACGGCTGCAGCCTCTTCGATGTTGTGCTGGAGCGGGCGGAGCTGCCGGCTGCTGTCGGTCATCTGCGAGAAGTCGGGGGCAAAAGCAGCCAGGCGACGGCTGTTCGTGCCCTGCGCCCCGTCAAGGCGCAGCATCAGCTCGGCCGAATAGTTGTAGCTGAAGCGGTGCTTGCGGATGAGGTAGGGATAGTCGCGGAAGCGTTCGAGCTGCGAGGGAAGCGAATCGAGCAGGGCGCCAAAAGGCAGGTTGGCAATGACGCCGGCCGGGATGATGCAAATGCGTTCGGGCAGGTCGTGGGCTTCGAGCGGCTGCCACAGGCGCGCGTAGAGCTCGTTGGCCAGATAAGTGTACTTCTGAACGTTATAGTCGCGGTCAGAGGCCAGCGGGTGATAGTTACGGATGCTCTGGCGCAACTCCTCCACCCACGAAGCGAGCGGGAAGTCGAGCGTCTGGCGCAGGTGCCAGGCCGTATCCGGCGTGATGCCAAAGATGACCATCCGCTCCTTGCCCAGGAAGTATTCCACCACGGCTTCGTCGGGGGCGAGGCGTCGCTGTACCTCTTCAAGGGCGGCAGGTTGGCGGGTATGACGCAGAGAAGCAGCGGGCAGGTAGTGTTTTTCCACGGAGTCGCGCAGCGCGTAATACGCCTCCTTGAGTTCGAAGATGCGCGAGTCGAGCGAGTCGATGACGGCGTTGCGTGCGTTTTTTCCTTTCTGGTATTCGTGGAAACGCTGTTTTTCCAGTGAGGTGATTTCCTGTTCGAGCGTGTACTCGGTCTGCAGCAGCTCGTCGGGCACGCCGGCGGCACGCAGCACCCTGCCTTCGCGCACGGCTTCGTGCAGCAGTGTGCTTTTGCTTTTTTCCGAAAGGGCGAAAGCGCGATCCAGCCAGGCCGGCTCGGCGCTCTGCTCGTAGAGGGTGAGTGCCGCATCGATTGCACCCTCGTATGTTTCGTAAAACCGATCGAGCAAAGCCTGTCGCGAGCCGGCCTCGCGATACTGCGTGCGCACCTGATCAATGACGGCGATGGCCTGGTCGAAGAGGGCAAGGGCCTCGTGCAACAGGGCGGCATCGCCCAGGGCGCGGTATTGGTCGTGGAGCCACTTCGTTTTGTCTTGCAGGATCTGGAGCAGCACCAGCGGATCGTGCAATGTCAGGTCAGGGCGGTTGCGGCTTTCGGCGGCAAAACCGATCTCGTCGAGGGCTTCGTCGAACCAGCGGCGCGAGCTTTCCGGGTCGTAGGGGAAGCAAAGGGCCAGCTTGCCCTTGGTGCGCGCAATTTCGGGATGGCCGGGCAGGTAGTTGGCCTGCAGGATGCGCAGGCTTTCCCGGAAAGCGCTGCGCGCTTCGACGGGCCTCCCCATGTCGAGCAGGCACGAGCCGAGATGAAACCAGGCATCGGACAGAAAGGGATGATCGGGCCCCAGCGCGCGCGTGTCCACTTCAAGTGCCCGCCGATAGTACTGCAAGGCGCGCTCGTACAAGCCCATCTCCTGATAGATGGCGCCGAGGTCGTCGTAGGAGTCGGCCACTTCGCGGTGGTTGGGCCCAAGCACGGCGAGTCGGATGGCCAGCGCTTTTTCGCAGTTGTCGAGTGCGTCTTGGTAGCGCTTGAGGCCGCGGTAGCAGTTGCCGATGTTGTTGTAGAGGTTGCCCACCAGTTCGTGTTGCTCGCCCAACTTGGCGCGTCGGATGGCCAGTGCCTTGAAGAAGTAGTTGAGTGCACGCGCGTAGTCGCCTTCGTTGTAGAAAAAGAGGCCAAGGTTGGAATAGCCGTAGGCTGTCTGTGGATGGTCGGGCCCAAAGGCGGACTCGTAGAGGTCGCGCGTCTCGAGCAGCATGCGCATGGCTTCCTCGCGCTCGCCCAGGTTCTGCAGGGCTACGCTCAGGTTGTTTTTCACCAGTGCAATGTTGCCGGGGGCCGCATCGGGCAGGGCTTCGAGCAGCCGGAGGGTGCTGCGGAGCCCCGCCACCGACTTGCGCAGCTTGCCGGCATTGTACCAGGCAGTAGCGAGGTTGAAGTGAAAGACGACTGCTTCCATCGAGACCGTGTCGCCGGTATGCTGCAGAATGCGTACGGCGCGTTCGTACCAGGGGAGGGCACGTTCGTCGCCCAGCGTCAGGCCGATATTGTTGTTGAAGCGCGCCACCTCGATACTTTCGTCGCCGAAAAGCCGACGTGCCAGGGCAAGTCCCTTTTCGTATGCGGTACGCGCCTCGTCGTATCGCGACAGGCGAAAGAAGATGATGCCCAACTCGTTCCAGGCATCCATGAGTACTTCCGAGTCGGGCAACAGCCGCTTCACCTGTTCGAGATGCTTGCGCGCCCAGGTGAGCGCCTGCTGGTATTCGCCTGCCCGCCGATAGCAACGGCTTTGCAGCCGACCAGCGGCCAGCGCCCGCTCGAGCCATGCCCCCCCCAGCCGTTGGCCTGCGCGCTGCGCGCGGGCAATGCGGGACGACAGGGCAGCGCAATGACCTTCGCCGGCCAATGAATCGATCTCCTGAAGCAGGGTGCTGAGCTGAAGTGTGTCGGCAGGCGTTTGTGCCGATAGTGCAAGCCCCCCTGCACACAAAAGCATGATAACTCCTCTACGGAGGATGTCGCTCGGATGGTTCATGATGTCCCTGGTTGTGTGGGCGGCTTTCGTGGCTCGATCGTTATCGGTGGTTCTCCGGGGGCAGTTGTTCATCGCCTGGGCGGCTGGCTGGGGCGCACTTCGATTTTGCTGGGCAGGGTGCGGGGTGGCAAATGCAGGATGTCCACTACCATCTGGCCGATGTCTTCGGGCTGGATTTTCCACGCATCATCGGGTCCCGGCGTGTGATCGTTGAAATAGGTGGCTACCGAGCCCGGCATGATCGTCGTCACGCGCACGCCCTTGTGGCGCAGATCGAGCATGACCGCCTGCGTGAACCCTACCAGCCCGAACTTGCTGGCGTTATAGGCCGAGCCGCCGGCAAAGAAGTTGGCGCCGGCCAGGCTGGCGATGGTGATCAGGTAGCCTTTGCTTTCGATGAGGGCATCTACACTGGCCTTGACCGTGTAGAAGGCGCCCGTCAGGTTGATATCGATGACCTGTTTCCAGTCTTCTACCGTCAGCTCTTCGATGGATCCGAAGCGACCGATGCCGGCATTGGCCACCACCACGTCGAGGCGGCCGAAGGCGTCGCGTGTGCGTTGCACACTGCGTTGCTGCGCCTCGAAGTCGCGCACGTCGGCTTCGACGCCGAGCGCCCGGCCTGGTCCCTGTGCAGTAAGCCGTTCGGCCACGCTACGGGCCTCATCGCCATGCCGGCTGGTGATGGTCACGTGCATGCCCTGGCGGATGAGCGCTTCGGCAATGCCCAGACCAATGCCTTTGGTGCCGCCCGTGATGAGTGCCACTTTTCCTTTCAAATCCATGGGTGGTTCGCTTTTGTGTGTTGGTTATTCGCCTTTCGGCAAATGAAGCCCGCCGGCAGCCTGGCTTCCCCCTGTGGGGAAGGTAGCAAGCGGCAGGCAAAAAGTGTGTGCGTACAGGGGAATAAAAAATCGGGCATATTCCGAGGTGAATATGCCCGATCGCAATCGAGGTCGGGAGCGGATTCGAACCGCCGTACGAGGTTTTGCAGACCTCTGCCTAACCACTCGGCCACCCGACCGTGAATGAGCTAACCATTTTTGCGGGCACAAAGTTACGCACATCTCAAAAAAAAGAAAAATTTGAACAGTCAAATTCTGCGCTCAGTCCTCGATTCTTCAGCCAAAAACCGCAGTTTTCAGCCGCAGATGGACGCAGTTTGCGCGCAGCTTTTGACCAGGTTGAGCGTTGTTTAGGGTTTAGAGTTCAGGGTTTAAAGTTTAAAGTTTTTCTTATTGACTATCAGCTTTTTGTCAAATCCTCGGTTCTTCGGTTCCTCGGTTCCTCACTCATTGCAACCGCAGCTTTCCGCCGCAGAAAACGCAGTGCTGAGGCAGTTTGTGCAGTCACTCCATCACTCCTCACTCCTCTCTCTTCACTCCCTCGCTCCGTCACTCTCGCTCATTCTTCCCGTGACGCCAGGATGGGGACGCGCTGTTGGTAGCGATGGCGCGTATGCAGGGGGATTGCCTTTTTCCGCCAGGAGATTGCCGCATAGGGGGCCAAGCCGAAGAGTAGTAAAATCGGCAGCACTCCCTCTGCAGGCAGATACAGCAGAGCCGTGAAAGTGCACAGGAACACCAGGCCGGTGTAACCCGCGAGCAGTACGGCAATGCCGGGATGACTCATACCCAGCTCGAGCAAGAGGTGATGAATGTGCGTCTTGTCGGCATGAAGTGGCGACCGGCCTCTGAGTACGCGCAAGGTGGCTACCTTGATCAGATCGATCACCGGAATGAGTTGCAAACACCCCGCCAGGAGGATGCTGTGGCTGAGGTGCCAACCGTAATCGCTCAGGTCGAGATTGCACAACCTCATGGCAAAAGCGGCCATGCTGAAGCCGATGACCGTGGAGCCGTTGTCGCCCATGAAGATGCGGGCCCGATAGCCGAAGTTGAACCTCAGGAAGGCCAGCAGCCCGCCCGCCAGGCCCAACGCGATGAGCGCCTCGCTGGTGGCGCCGATCAGCAGAAACAGTCCGCCATAGACCAGCGTAGCCAGCAGGGCCAGGCTGCCCGCCAGGCCGTTGACGCCGTCAATGAGGTTCCAGGCATTGACCAGTAGCATCACGATGAACACCGAGATGCCGTATTCCACGATTTCGGGAATGACGCCCATGCCGAGCAGACCCTCGAGCCACTGCACCTGCCAGCCGCCGAAGTAGAGACACGAAGCCGCAAGCCATTGGACGATCAGGCGTTGCCAGGCCGGCAGGTCGAGCAAATCGTCGGCCAGACCAATGCCGAACATGAGCAAGGCCCCGGCAAAGATCCACTTCCATTCGCCGGTGCCGGACACGTCGGAAAGCACAACGACACCTCCCCAGCACGCCATGAATATGGCAATGCCGCCCAGCGAGCTGACGGGCATGGTGTGCACTTTCCGTTCGTTGGGTTGGTCGTAGAGCTTGAAGCGCCGTGCCAGCCGGATGAGGGCAGGCAACAGCACACGGGCCATGCCCCACGCGATGAGAAAGGCTGAAATGGCATAGATCAAGGTTATCATTTTTTCCGGTTTGTGTGATCGATCGGGTTTACCATCCAGGGGTGGGAGGAGGAACCGGCGACGAACGCTCGGGCTGTTGTTTTGGAGCGAAAGGCAACACGACCACTTCGGCGCGGCGGTTGCGGGCCTTGCCCTCAGCGGTGCCATTGGAATCTACGGGCATGGTCTCGCCATAGGAGATCAGCTCCATCTTTTCAATGGGCACGCCACGCTGCCGCAAAAAGTCGCGCACGGCTTCGGCCCGGCGCATGCCCAGACTCTGATTGTAGGGGCCCGAGCCTTCGGCGTCAGTATGACCGGCGATGTAAATGTGGTAGTCGTCCAGCTCGCGCAGCCAGGCCGCCAGCTCGTAGAGCAGGTGGTATTCGTGTGGTTTGATGACGGCCTTGTCGGTGTCGAAATGCACAATCACGCGCTTGAGCGGCTCGAACGATGGGGTGGGCTCTTTGCCGGAAGCTGCCATTTCCTCGCCGGTAGTCACGGGACAGCCGCCATTCGATTTGGGGCCTTTGAGGTAGGGGCAATCGTCGTCAATGTCGGACAGGCCGTCGCCGTCGGTGTCGGGGCAGCCACGCGTCTCCACAGAGCCCTTGATATAGACGCAATAGTCGAGCTCGTCGGGCACGCCGTCACCGTCGGCATCATTGGGCTTGTAGGGGCACCCGCCGAAGGCCGCGATGCCGGCCAGGTTGGGACAGCGGTCGTCAGGGTCGATGAGGCCGTCGGCGTCGCTGTCGAGACAGCCCTGCCACTTGAGCAGGCCCGGCTCCAGGGGGCATCGGTCGTCAATGTCGGGAATGCCGTCGCCGTCGCTGTCGGCCTTTTGGGCGACAGCCTCGGGACGTGGGCAGCCGTCGAGCTCGGGCAGGCCGGGCACCTCGGGGCAAGCGTCCAGGTGGTCGAAGATGCCGTCGCCGTCCGTGTCGATGCGCTGCTGCAGACGTGCTTTGCCGAAGCGCAGCGATACCCCCATCTCCAGGGCGCCGGCGCCACCGGTGACGGGCTTGAGCAGCGAGTAGTTGTCGTCGTAGGCGATGTAAAAGGACTTGTTGTCCCATTTGAGTTCGGCCATCCATATCAGTGCATCGCCCATGCGGGCGCCGGCACCCAAGCGCAGCGAAGAGTTGTCGCCAAAGTGGAAGGTGGCATCCATGCCCAGCACCATCTCACTGTGCACACCCTGACGCTGATAGCGTGCATGGGGCGTCAGTTCAAAATTTTCCGAAAGGAAAAGCCCCAGGCTGCCGTAGGCCGAGAGGCGCAGTGGGAAGTTGTAGCGGTCGCCACGAAAGCTCTCGGTGGGCTGGGCGAAATGCCGGATGGCCAGCCCGAGCTGGAAGAGGGTCGGCTTCGCTTGGCCGATGTCGGAGGTCCAGTGTACGCCTGCCGACAGGTCGGGCAGCGTCAGGGTCGTGTTTTGAAAGGCCTCTCCACTATCAGCGTTGGGATCGAAGCCCTGGTCGGGCTGGTACTGGCTCTCGAAGGTGAGCGCCATGGGGTTGAAGCGCTTTTGTATCAGTCCGATGGCGCCGCCGTACGACAGGAAGTCGTTTTTGCGGCCCAGCCGCTTGTGGTAGGCGCCCTGCAGCAGGATGCCGCTGGTGCGCAAGCTGGCCGGCCCGGCGTGGTTGCTGTACAGTTGGAGGCCCCAACCGAATTCGGCCAGGCGCTGCTGCCAGCCCGCCGCGATGGTGGTATAGGCTGCGGTGGGGATGGCCGCCCACTGGCTGCGGTACTGCAAGTCGAGGCGGGCGGCATCGACGCCTTGGGCCGTGGTAGCGGGGTTGAGCCAGGTTTTGCCGAAGCGGTAATGCGAGAAATGGGCGTCCTGGGCGTGCAGGATGCTTCCGCAAAACAGCAGGCATATGATCGTATGCAGGCTTGTCTTTTTCATGGCGTGGTGGTTATCGGATTAGCGTGACGTGGCCCGAATAAGCACGACGCGGTTCCCCCGTCGGCTCGATGTAGATCAGGTAGACGTAGGTGCCGTTGTGTACGGGCAGGCCGTTGCGCGTGCCATCCCAGCCGGCCACCGGGTCTTGCGTGAAGTAGATCTGTTCGCCCCACTGGTTGAAGATGTACATGCGGAAGTTGCCGTCAATGGCGCCGCGCGGGCGGAAGCGGTCGTTGCGGCCGTCGCCATTGGGCGTGAAGGCCGTGGGGATGAACAGCTCGCCCATGTCGGTGCCCGGATCGGGATCGGGTGGCGGCGGGGGCGGATCGGTATTGCCACCCGTATTGGTGGATTGTGAAATAGTGACGTAGCCGGCCTTGGTGAGCGTGTCGCGGCAGCCTTCCACGGTCTCGGCAATCAGACTGATATCGAAAGTGCCGGCCAGGTCGTAGCGGTGGAATGTCTCGATGCCGGTACCAAAAGCACCATCGCCAAAATTCCACTCGTAGTAATACGTGTCGGAACCGTCGGCGTAAAACCACAGGGTATCGCCCGTCTGGGCGGCAGGTTGAGGCAACACCGAGAAGTCGAAGGTTGGCCCCTCGGCCAGCTCGATGTTGACTTCTTCTGAAAAAGCGGTGACGCCGCTGTTGGGGTCGGTGGCTTTCACCTGGTAGATGCCGGGCTGCGTCACGATGAGCTGCGGCGCCTGTGCCCCATCGATGGGCCAGCCGTCGCGGTACCACTGCACGTCCAGATTGAAACTCGATATCAGCGTCACCTGCTCGCCAGGGCACAGGAGCGTGTCGCCCTCCACGCTCACCTGCGGGGCCGTGGGTGCCGACAGCACGGTGACGGTTACCACTTCGGAAAGCCCCGGGCAGGTGTTGTCGCCGAAGAACTGCACATAGTACTCACCCGACGTATAGACGGTGAGCGTCTGGGTCGTATCGCCCGTGTTCCAGACGTAGGTGCCTGCTCCGCCGCCAGCCACCAGCACTACCGAATCGCCTTCATAAAAGGTCAGTTCTCCTACCACGCTGATGGAAGGTTGGGCCTCGGGCAACACCGTAATGAGTACGGTGTTGGAAGTGAGCAGCTCGCCGCTATTGCCCGCTTCCGCAAACACCTCGTAGGTTCCGGGGGCCCAGTCGGAGGTCTGGAAGACGGGATCGCCTCCTTCCTGCACCACAGTACCATTGACGTAAAAGCGATAAAAGTCGTAGTCCTCGGGTGCGGCGCGCAAGTGCACCATGCTGCCGGCGCAAACCTGGCCCCCTGTGAGGTTGCTCAGCGAAAGAAACTGGGCATCGAAGACAACTTTGCGCACCGTGTGGTTGTATGCATCGGCCAAATAGAGCTGGCCCGACTGGTGATGCCAAACCACACCGGTCACCCCCTTGAAGGTGGCCTCGAGGGCTGGCCCGTCGTTGCCGCCCGTTTCGAGCGGCACGCCGGCAAGCGTACTGACCACGCCGTCAGGCGTAATCTTGCGCACCACGTAGTTGTAGCCGTCGCCGACGTAGATATTGCCCTCGGCATCTGTTGTTACATCCCACGGATAGTTGAACTCCGCCGTTACGACCGGGCCATCGATCAGGCCCACATTGCCCGTGCCGGCAAGGGTGGTGACGATGCCGTCCGGCGTCACCTTGCGGATCTTGTGGTTCCACTCGTCGGCCACGATGATGTTGCCGTCGTTGTCGAGCGTCAGTCCGTAAGGCCGCCAGAACTGGGCGCCGGTACCCTGGCCGTCGGCATTGCCGGGGATGTAGGGGAAGCCCGCGATGGTCGTTACCTGCCCTTGCGGGGTGATCTTGCGAATGATGTGCGTGAGGTGATCAGCTACGTACAGGTTGCCCTGATCATCCACATCGATGCCGGTGGGGTTGCCGAACGAGGACAACACACCCACGCCATCGGAAGAGCCGAAGTTGCCGCTGCCGGCAAAGGTGGTCACATTGCCTGAAGGCGTGATCTTGCGGATCTTGTTGTTGCGCGTGTCGGCCACGAAGACGTTGCCAAACCTGTCCACACACAGGCCCCAGGGCTCGTTGAAGCGGGCTACGTTGCCTGGGCCGTCCGTGTCGCCTTTCACGCCGGCCTTTCCGGCCAGGGTAATTACCTGGCCATCCGTCGTGATCTTGCGGATGGTGTGGTTGAAGCGGTCGGCGACGTACACGTTGCCCACCGAATCGACGTCGATGCCGTGCGGGTTGAAAAAGCGGGCGCTCAAGGCCGGCCCGTCGTTGAAACCGGGCGTCTCGATCACGCCGCCTACAGTGACGACGTATTGCGCCGCAATCGGCCAGGCAAGCAGCGCAAAGAGCCAGATCAGATTCAGTTGCTTTTTCATTGGTGGTGGTTTTCCCTTTCTAATCACAGGAAGGTTTGCCGCAAGGCAGGAGGCAGCTCGAAGCTGAACACGGGTACGCCCAGACGCTCTTCACCCTTGGCGGCCTCGGCGTATTGCCTTGCGATCCAGTGCCAGGTATAGCAGTTTTCTGCGATGGCTTTCATCTCCCGAGCCAGGTCGCGCAGCTCAGCCGGCTGCAGGTTTTGCAGCAACGCAAACAGATCGTCGGCATCGGCGAAGTAGCGCGCCTTGCCATGCGTGGTCACGCGGTTGTAGATGACGTCGTAGGCCAGCACGGGCAGCCCCAGATACATGGCCTCGACCAGCGAGGGATTGGTGCCGCCGGCGCTGTGGCCGTGCACGTAGAGCCAGGCATTCGACCGCAGCATGTTGAGCAGATGCGGGTCGTAGATGGGGTCGAGCAGGTGGATGTGCGGCTCATGGCCAAATCGGGCGCGCAACGAACGCCCGTATTCGCTGTGATCCCAATTGCCCACAATGACCAGCGGCAGCTCCTGCTGTCGGGCGAATGCATCGAGCACCACGTGCACGTTGTTTTCGGGCTCGATGCGGCATACCTTGAACGCGTACTTGCCGCTCAGGAAAGGGAAGCGGTCGTACAGCGCCGCATCGCGCGGTACGGGCCGGGCATGGTCGGCGCCGTAGGCCACCAGGCGGCTGGAGCAGCCATAGCGGTTGAGCACGTACTTCTGAATGGCCTCGTTGTCGGTGATGATCTCGTCGGCATAGCGGATGGCCAGCGCTTCGCTGAACATGAGAAAACGCCGGATCCAGCCTTTCCACTTGGCACGGCGCCATTCCAGGCCATCGACGTTGACGATGATGCGCTTGCGCGAAACCAGCTTGAGGAACGGCAGAAAGATGCAGCCCGAAACGCCCAGCACCAGCAGCACATCGGCAGTGAACAGGGCGTGCAGCATGGACAGGATGTCGTAGAGGATACTCTGCGGGCCATTGGCCTTCAGGGGCAGCCACACGATGCGGGCACCCTGCCATTCCTGCCGCCGTTCCTCGGGCGGGTAGGCGGGCTTGCTGTTGTAAACGGTGATGTCGTAGCGGTCGGCCAGTTGCAGCACCAGGTGATGGGCCAGCGTCTCGAATCCACCGTACTTGCCCGGTACGCCCACAGTGCCGATAATGGCCAGTCTTGCTTTGGTCTCCTTGCTTTTCATGTCGAGGCAG
>WFYJ01000107.1 GCA_015490175.1 Saprospiraceae bacterium
ATTTCCCATGGGAAAGCGAAAAAAATGAGGTTCCCTTTCGGGCCCGGTTTATCGGCAGCTATGTCAGTACTGCATTGCAAGGAGAGCAAAAAGCCGCCGAAGAAGCCTCGCTGCACGAAATTGAATTCCTCTCGCCCTTTACGCGAGACGGTACAGGAAAACCCGTCTGTCTCATGGGGTATATCTTTTCCAAAGCCGACTCATCGAAAGACAAAGTAGCTGCACTTCTGGCAGAAATCCTTTCCAATCCGGCACACGAATTTTGGCAAAATGCCCAACTTGGCGCCGAACGCACTTACGGATGGGGACGCACGCGATGTGAAAGCATCCACCTACAAACATCCAAATGCTGGAATCGCTACAGCGTCCGGCTTGAGGGCGATCGTCCTTTGTTGCATGTCGCATCCGGCCAACCGATCCCTGCCCCGCTGATCTTCCATGAGCAAACAGTCGGAAAGGTAACCGGCACTGCGCAGCCGCTCGTCCGCCGAGCCTGGGGGCAACATCCGGGGGAGCAGATTGTATTCGACGGGGTGGCATTTCCACCAGGAAGCCTGGCCAAATGCGCACTTGCACTTGCCCTGACGGATTGGGGGTACCTCTGTTGCGATTCGAACTTTTCTCGCAATTGACGTCGCATCTCTCCCGCAAGGGGCCAGATGAGGCACATCGGCTTCCGCCAAAAACCGAAGCGCCGGACGCATGTGCATCCGGCGCTTTGTTTTTGCAATCGAGCTGACTGGCGGAGGAGGAGGGATTCGAACCCCCGAGGGCCTTTCGACCCTGCCGGTTTTCAAGACCGGTGCCTTCAACCACTCGGCCACTCCTCCAGGATGGGCTTGGGCTGCCCACGAGGCAGCGGCACGCAAAAATATGCCGCCTGCCCATTGCAGGCCAAATGCAATAAGAAAAATTTGACGCGGACAGCGAATGATGCCGGTGACTCGGGCCATTTACTGCCCTGCTTCAGCAGGCCACAGTTGCATCATGCCGTGTTCGAAGTCGAGCACGACGCGGAACCGGCTCAGGAAAGGATAGCCCAACAAACCGTCAATGTCGAGCTCCATTTCTTCAGCCATTTGCCGAAAAGGCAAACACACGAATGGCGGATGAAAGGTGATCGCGCCCGTCTGCAGGGCTACCTCGCGTACCGGCCAGCGCTGCCCTTCCATACCCAAAAATTGCAGCAAAACCGACTCTTCTGCCTCGCTACGCGATGCCTTGCGCGCAGATCGCCCGACCAGTGCTTCATCGAGCAAATTGACCGAGGCGCCCGTGTCGATGCCGAGCCTCAGTGTGCGTTTGCCCGCCTGAATCTCGACGACAGGCAGATGACCCGCCCAACGCAAGGGCCACTCGCAAAGCGGGGCGGCATTGGTGTTCGTGGGAGGCGCCGGTCGGGTCTCGAGCAGGAGGGTCTGGCGGGCAAAATCCAGCGTCAGGCGACTGTGCCGCAATACCTGCATGCCGATGATCCCTTGCACTGCCTGGCCATTGAGGGCTGCCAGCCCCGACAGATCGCCCGCAAGGCCGGGCAAGCCCGGCACCTGAAGATGCCCCCATTCGAAATCGGCCCGGGCAGGCACGAAGGCGGCACGCCCTGCAACACCTCGGGCCTCCACCGCAGCGGATGGATCGCCGGAAGCGGCCTGATTCCACATGACCACCGGCGCGCCCGTGTCGAGGAGGAACCAGCCAGCCTGGCCGTTTACCGAGGCGCGCACCCATACCAGGTGCTGCTTTACCACGACGGGGGTATAGTAGCGCGTAGCCGGGAACGACACGCATTCTGCTTCAGGGCCGGCACCTGCGACCAAGACCACCCCTTCCTGCGCCGTCAGCACGACGGGCAAAAAGCAAAGGGCAAGCCATATGTTCCGGAAGCATGGCACTGGCAGCGCTGGTTGAATTCACAAAAAACAAGGCTCGAACACCGGAAGGCAAGCACAAGTTTACGAGAAGTTTACACAAAATTAACACAAAACCGAATCGTTCGCCCGACTTTATTACTTTGCTCTGAAAATCAGGGCCGAAGTCCGCTTACACAGAATTAACTCGCAAGGTGATGGAGATCAAGGGGATGCTGTAAGTACCTTCCTACTTTTGCGCCGCACAAAAGACCGTGCTATGGATGCTTCCGTTTTTTTCATGTGGGCCGGCTTCTTTCTGGCAGCCTTTTCGGTTGTGGGCAACGACGTCATCCAGACGCTGGGTACGTTTCTGACCTCGAACGAGAAGAAAGTCGAATGGTGGGTGCTCTGGCTTTATGCTGCCGGCATCCTTACCGTCGTGCTGGTCGCGGGCTACCTGAACCAGGACATCGCATTTGGCCGCCTGGCCAAGTTCGAGTTCCCTATCGACTACCAGTGGTACCACCTGTTGCCGCCGCTCACGCTGCTGATCATTACGCGGGTGGGCATTCCGGTCTCCACCACCTTCATGGTGCTGACGCTTTTCTCGCTCAGCGACGTGCCCAACGACATCGGCCTGATCCTGGCCGACGCGGTCAACTTCGACTCCAGGCTGGGCGGCATGATCAAGAAATCGGTTTTCGGCTACCTGGTAGCCTTTGCCAGTGCTTTTGCCATTTACATGGCCATCAGTGCACTTACCGAGAAGTATTTCATCGAGTACCCGCTGAAGAAAAAGCATCGGCTGTGGTGGACGCTGGCGCAATGGGCGTCCACCGGCTTCCTGTGGTCGCAATGGCTCATGCAGGACCTGGCCAACCTGTACGTCTATCTGAACGGGGGCCGGCACCTGAGCGTCGGTGCATTTATCGCCTCACTCGTCATCGTCACCGGCTTGTTGGCCGTCATCTTCTATCTGAGGGGCGGCAAGATCCAGGAAGTGGTGCGCGTGAAAACCAACACCACCGACATCCGATCGGCCACGTTCATTGACCTCATCTACGGCATCGTACTGTACGTGTTCAAATACGACTATTTCCACATCTGGGGCGGCAAGATTCCGATGAGCACGACCTGGGTGTTCATCGGCCTGCTGGCCGGGCGCGAGCTGGCCATTCGCCTGCGGTTGGAAAAGAAAGTGTCGAAGCACATCCGACACATGCTGCTCATGGATCTGGGCAAAATCACGTTTGGCCTGGCGGTCAGCGTTTTCCTCGTGATCGTGATCAAATACATCTCTGCCTGACGGCTGATCGGGCGCTTGCCAACGGAAAGGAAAGGCCCCATCCGCGCCGTGATGCGCGATGGGGCCTTTGACATGATCTCGTTCAGAAAGGGCGAGCAGGTCACATGTTCCGATACCAGATGTACAGCAGGATCAGAAATACCACGACGGCAATGCCTACATAGAGAAAAAACTTGCGCATCTCCTCTCTTTCCTTTCTCGCCTCCCTGATCTTTTTCTTCTTGACCTTGTAATTCGCCATGACTCGTCGTTTTGGTTTGGCAGGCAATTTACGCAGTGATGTGCACTTTCCGGCAGGTATTATTTGCCGAAAGGCCAATATGAAAGAAGCATCGCCGGCAGCGACTTCATGCCTTTTCACGGGTTCATTGCCTCACCACGGGCAACAGTTGCAGGGTCTGGCCCTCGGCTTCCAGCTTCAGCCAGTAGATGCCGGCAGGCAGATCCAGGCGCATCTCGGTGCTTCCGGTCGGCCCGTTGATGTGGCGTTGCCACACTTGGCGGCCCCGGGCATCGATCAGCGAGAGTATTCCCTGCTTCCATGAGGATGCCGACTGCCAGTTGATGTGCAGGCTTTCGCCAAACGGGTTGGGCCAGGCCTGCACCTGCACCTCCGCCACCCGCTCACGGGTACTCGTCGTGCCCTGCTCCTCGACGCGGAAGGCATCCACGGCCGCCTCGACGAGGTGACCGCTGCCCTGCAGGTCGGACGTGACGAAGCGCACGCGCACTTCGTTGGTGAGCGCGATATAGTCCTTGAGGTGCCACTCGGCAGGTGCGCGCCACGCACCCGCCGATTCGTGAATTTTTTCGAGCACGACTTCTTCGGTGCCGTTGGTCACGATGACGAACAGGGTGTCATTGGGCGGCTGGTTGCCACCGTCGTTAAAGAACCAGGCGCTATAGACCAGCACCGGATCGACGTAATCGCTCAAGTCCATGGGCGGGCTGGTGAGCACCACTTCGCCGTTGTCCACGTCGTCGTTGCCGGCGCCGCCCCCGCCGTTGCCGGTCACGTAGCACCGATCGCCGATGTCGAAATCTACGTCTTCGTCGGGGTTGCTCATTTGCCCCTGGAAGGTTGTGCCGACGGGCTCGCCCAGCTCCCAGGCTCCGCTGGTGGCCGTGGAGGTGCTTTCCCAGCCCAGATCCACCATGAAGTCGTCGTAGTAGCCTTCGGGCAGTTGGATGGTCAGGCTGGCATTCTGCTGGATGCTCACATCGCCGATCTCCACCGTCTGGTAGCCCCAGGCGCCGGCATACACCTGGTAGTCACCTGCCAGCACGCTCGTCAGGGCAAACTGGCCATTGGCGTCAGCCGTGACCTCCACGTCGAGCTGCCCCTTGAGCAGGATTCTGGCGCCCGGCACGGGGCTGCCATCTTCGGCGCTGACCACTGCGCCCGAGAGGCTGAAGCTGGGCAGCGGGTCGAGCTGTACGTTGAGCACCGTGAGTTCGCCATTGGCCAGCGTGGCCTGCACCGTCTTCGACTGGTAGCCCACGGCCGAGAAAGTGACGTCGAAGGTGCCTGCGAGGGCCTGCCCCGTCTTGAAAAGCCCTGAGAGGTCGGTCGTGGCGAAGTTGGCCTGGGCCGATTCGATGTGCACTTCGGCACCCTGGATGGGCGCTCCCGTCTGGCTGTCGGTCACCTGGCCTTCGAGGCGGCAGGCGCGCACGTAGTTGGGCGCCAGCACGTACAGGCCTTTGCTGATGTCGCTCACGAGCACCAGGCCCGAAGGCAAAAACGGATAGGCGCCCCAAGCGCCGTTGAAGCCGGCATTGGCACCGAAGAAGGTGTCGAAGTTGCCCACCTCGATCAGGTTGTCGGGATGCGAGGCATCGACGATGATGCCGCCGGCGGTGTAGTACGAGATGATGAGCCAGTCGTTCCACACGTGCACGTTGTGCGGAATGACGCCCTCGCCCATCGTGGCGATGGGCACGAACTGGTCCAGCTCCTCGATATTGTTCAGGTTCGAGATGTCGTAGGCCGTTACCGGCGCGTTGCCTTTCTCATCGGTGGTAAAGACCACGTCTCCGGCATCGTTGAGCCAGGCGTTGTGCGTGAACTGGAACGGCGTGGTCTGTGTGGCGAGCAATTCGATGTTTTCCTTGTCGCTCACGTCGTAAATGCCCAGGCGCCCCAAATATATCTCGGCGGCATACATGCGATTGTCGCGCACGTACACATCGTGAGCATAGGTATTGGGCGCGGCGGCCACGAACTGCGGCTGTCCGGGCTCCGAAGCCACATCAATGATGAGCATGCCGCCGTCGTTGAGGTTGCAGCCGGCCAGGTAGCAATAGCCATACTCGTCAATGTAGAGGTTGTGACACGATTCGAGCTTGCCCAGCCCGGGCAGGTCGGGCGACCACTCGAACCAGGTGATGCTGTCGGGGGCGTTGCTCATATCCACCACCAGCAGCCCATTGCCCGTCTCGTTGGTCACATAGACGTGGTTGCCCCAGGTCTTGATATCGCGCCAGATGGATCCGGGCCCGGGCACGAAAGCCACCTCATCGGGGTTGGTCGGATCGGCCAGGCTGACGATCGACAGGCCCGTAGTGGTGCCCACCAGCGCATATTCGGTGCTGTCGTCGGGATCCACCCAGCCCCAGATATCGTTGAGATCCTGGTCATAGGACCTGTGGGCCACGAGCGACATATTGAGCTGGGCCAGCGCCACCTGCGTCGCGAGCAGCAGGCAAACAGTTTGCAAAAGGTACTTCATCGGGTCGTGATTTGTGTATGATGGAAACGCCATGACATCGTATGGCCGGACGATTCATGCCCCAGGCATGATCGGTAAAGGTAACGCCTGCGCACCTACGAAAGTCCTCGCCACGTCCACGCACTTTGCAGGGGCCTTGACAATTGACCAACTATTTTTTGGCCCCCTGAAAAAAGTCCGTAACGACGTGACGCGTGACGCGTGACGCGTGACGACGTGACGCGTGACGCGTGACATCATAAATAACAAACTGAATTAAAATAAAAAATACATTGCGAATCATTGCGTTACCGACTTGAGTCGGGACGGGCTCCCGAC
>WFYJ01000108.1 GCA_015490175.1 Saprospiraceae bacterium
GGCTCGGCCGTGTCGGCAAACCCGGGCGTGAACCCATCGCTTACCATCACGGCCATGGCCGAACGCGCAATGTCGCTGGTGCCGCCAGTCGGGAAGCTGTCGAAGCGGTGAAATCATTAGCCCACCCAGCACTTTGTGCGCGGTCGCCTCTGGTCGCGTCCTAAAAAAAGTTGACAGGTTCGTTAATGAAATTAGTTTGTCCTAAATCTCCTTTACAAAACATTTTGGTTTATTCCGGAATCGACTTTACACTCTGTAGGGACTCAAGGTGCAGGCCCTGCCTGGCCAGGCAGGGCCTGCACCTTGGCGACGTCTGTTCTGCCACTCTTTGCTCTACCCTGGGGGGCATACTACTTGTTCTGGGGTAGCACCTTCGGACTTTTCCGAGGTACCCCGTTTCCACAACTTGCGCAGCGGCCCCGTTCGTCGATGCGCCTGCGAGGGCGTCAGATTTTCCACACTCGAATGCAGACGTATCTCATTGTACACGTGTATGTAGTGCGCCACTAAATCTATTGCCGCTTCCTTGCTTTCTATGTGTTCCGGTAACAACTCGTTTTTCAGTATCCCGTTCAGCCGCTCGGCTACCGCATTTTCCCACGGGTCGCCATTCTCCGTCATGCTGATACCCAGTCCGTGTTTGTGCAGCAGGGCCGTGTACATCGATGAACAATACTGACTGCCTCGGTCCGAGTGGTGGATCGGTCTTTGCCCGTCTTCCAGTTGGCTCAATGCCATGCGCAGGGCTGCCAAGGCCGATACCGCTTCCATGTGCTTTGATGCGTGATATCCCACCACTTTGTGCGAATACACATCCGTAATCAAAAACACGTACACAAACCCTTGAGCCGTATCTAAATATGTCAAATCACTCACCCACAACTGATTAGGACCATCCGGCTCAAAATCCTTTATCAAGTTCGGGTACTTGCGCCAGGGATGATTCGAGTTCGTCGTGCGCACACTTTTCTTGCGAGGACGCACCAGCATGCCATGGGCGCGCAACAACCCGTACAACGCATCCCGACCCATCTTTATCCCGTGACGCCGAAGCAACGGCTGCAGGTGTATATACAACTTGCGTACCCCCACCCGCCGTTGATCCACACGTATCCGACGAACCTCCTTGAGCACTATATCCGATTCTATCGCTTGGCGTTTTTGCCGTTTCTGGTGTTGATAGTAAGCTTGTCGACTTATACCAAACAACTCGCACAATCGGCCCCAGCTTACTTTGGGGCTGAGCGTTTTCATTTCCGCGATTGTTTGGTATCGCACTTTTTTAGCACATCAATTCCCAAGTCCCGTTTGGCTATCTGTACGGCCAGCTCCACGGCTTGGCGCTTGAGCTTCTCGGCGGCCAATTGCGTCTCCAACTGCGCTATACGCGCCTTGAGTGCTTGGGGATCATCCGGTAACGGAATGGCTTGTTCTTGTTCCAACATCATTCTTTCTTTTGCTTGTACCTCTGGCGGTAAATCAATGTATTGGCCTTCAAGGTACGCCGTACCGCCGTATTGAATGCACCATCTGTGCACCGTCGTGCTGCCGCCTATGCCGTATTTGCGCATCGCGCCATTACGAGTCAGTTGCCCGCTTAGCACTTCCATCACCACTTGCCGCTTGAAGCGCTCACTGTACCTCAAACCTTTTGTTTTGTTTGTCATGGTTCTAACAGGTTTTTTCCTGTCAACCTATTTCAGGAGGGGACAGTCACTCCCTCACCCCCTCACTCCCTCACTCCCTCACTCCATCTCTCCATCTCTCCTCCCTCCATCTCGGAAAAAATCGTCCATTGACTATCGTCAATAATTCCCCAACCGAATTGCGTTGAGTATAAACGGTTTTCCAAACGGCAAAAAATGCATCTTTGCCCCGGCCCTGCCCGAGGCTGCCCTGACTCATCACCAAACGAAACCAACCAATGAAAGAGACTCCGCTTGCTTCCCGCCACGTAGCGCTCGGCGCGCGCATGGCCGAATTTGCCGGCTACCACATGCCGATCTCCTATGCCGGCATCCGCGAAGAACACATGGCCGTACGCCGTGGCGTTGGTGCCTTCGATGTGTCGCACATGGGCGAGTTTATCGTGCGTGGGCGCCAGGCACTCGAGCTGGTGCAGTACGTCACTTCCAACGATGCCGGCCGCCTCGCCATTGGCGATGCCCAGTACGCGTGTCTGCCCAATGCTCAGGGCGGCATCGTCGATGACCTGCTCGTCTATCGCCTGCCCGAAGACCATTGCGCCGAAGGCGAGCAGGCCTTCATGCTGGTGGTCAATGCCGCCAACATCGAAAAAGACTGGAACTGGATCTCGGAGCACGCGCGCCGCTTCGACGTGCGCCTCATCGACATTTCCGAGGAAACCGGCCTGATCGCCGTGCAGGGCCCGAAGGCCGCCACCGCCCTTCAACCGCTTACCAACATTGACCTGGCGGCCATGAAATACTACACCTTCCGGAAGGGCACCTTTGCCGGTGTGGACAACGTGCTGGTGTCGGCTACGGGCTACACCGGCTCGGGCGGCTTCGAGCTGTACGTGCCGGCCCAACACACGGCCGCCGTGTGGGATGCCGTCTTCGAGGCGGGCCAGGCTCATGGCATCCAGCCCTGTGGTCTGGGCGCACGCGATACGCTGCGCCTCGAAATGGGCTATTGCCTCTACGGCAACGACATCGACGACACCACTTCGCCCCTCGAGGCGGGGCTGGGCTGGATCACCAGGCTCGACAAGGGCGACTTCATCGGTGCCGACGTCCTGCGCAAGCAAAAGGAAGAAGGGGTACGGCGCAAGCTCGTGGGCTTCGTGGTGGACGACCGCCGCGTGCCGCGCCACGATTATCCCATCCTCGACGGCGAGGGACGCACCATCGGCAAGGTCACTTCGGGCACGCTGTCGCCCTGTCTGGAGCAGCCCATCGGCATGGGCTACGTAGCCGTGGCTTTCGCCAAAAAACAGACGCCCATCCGCATCGAGGCCGGGCGCAAGCAGCTTGCCGCCACGGTGACCCGGCCGCCCTTCGTCGATCCGAAGAACTGCTGAATCTTTCCCGCAAGGGACACTGGGAAGCGGGGGCACGGCGACAGATTCCCGCTGCTATTCCTGTGGCGTCACCTGAAAGCCCAGCGCTTCGAGGTGCTTCCAGAACGAGGGGTACGACTTGCCCACCACCTCTGCCTCGCGGATGCCGATGCGTCCGAGCAGGGCCAGCGGCGCCAGTGCCATGGCCATGCGATGGTCTTCATAGGTGTCGAAGACGGGGGTGTCGGCGAGGGTGGCCCGGCCATCAACCATGTACCACGTTTTTCCCGTCTGTCTGGAAAAGTGCGGGGGCAGTTTGGCGAAAGCCACACCTGCCTTGCCCAGCTCGCGCTTCAGCGCGGCGATGCGGTCGGTTTCTTTGATCTGCAGGGTTTGCAGGCCGGTGAACATGCCTTGCACGCCCGTGCCGGCACACATCACGGCCAGCGTCTGGGCGATGTCGGGGCAGTCGATGAAGTCGTGCTCGAAGAAGGGTGCCGTTTTGGCATTTTGCAGTTTGCGCACCACCACCCCTTTGTCCGTAAACTCGTGGCTGACGCCAAAATGGCGGGCCAGCTCGGCCACCACGCTGTCGCCCTGCACGCTGTCGGCTTGCAGACGGGCGAGTTCCAGTTCGGCGCGTTCGGACAATGCCGCCATGGCAAAGTAGTAGGAGGCCGCCGACCAGTCGCCCTCCACGGTGTAGGGGCGGGGGTGGTAGGAGGCATGGGGCACCGCGATGAGGTTGCCTTCCCGGCGGTGCGGCACGCCGAAGTGCTGCATCAGGGCCAGCGTCATGCGGATGTACGAGCGCGAAACGGGAGGTCCCTGCAGCTCGAGCTCCAGTCCTTCGGGCAGGGTGGGCGCCACGAGCAGCAGGGCCGAGATGAACTGGCTGCTGACGTCGGCGCGCACTTCGAGGCGGCGCACCCCTGAGGGCCGGGCCTCGCCAATGCGCAGGGGCGGAAAGCCTTCCTTTTCGAGGTATTCGATGCGGGCGCCCAGGCGGCGCAGCGCCGCCACCAGCTCGCCCACGGGCCGCTGCTTCATGCGCTCGCTGCCGGTGAGCACCTGCACGCCCGGCCGGAAGGCCAGAAGGGCGGTGAGGAAGCGGAAGGTGGTGCCGGCCGGGCCGGCGTCGAGCAGATCGGCCTCGCTGTCGAGCAGGCGCAGCAGGCGCTGCGTGTCGTCGGCTTCGGCCAGATGATGGATGGGGAACGGCTCGGGGGCCAGCGCCCTGATGATGAGCGCTCTGTTGGCCAGGCTCTTCGATGCCGGCAGGGGCACGTGGCCCTCCACTATGGGCGCCTCTTTGTGCAGCAAGATGTCCATGTCCTGAATCGTCTGTTGGTCAATCCCAATGGAACTGTACGGCCACTTCGAGTTCGGGGTGGAGGCTGCGGCACACGGGGCAGGTGCGTGCGGCCTCTTCCAGCGTGTGGCGCTGCTCGTCGGTCCACGTTTTGCCGGAAGGCAGATAGATGTCGATTTCGACGCGGGCGATGCGGCGCGGATTGGAGGCCATGATCTTGTTGACGGTGGCGCGGGCACCTTCGATGGCCCAGCCTCTGTCGCGGGCCCGGATGCCCATGATGGTCAGCATGCAACCGGCCAGGGCCGTAGCTACCAGGTCGGTGGGCGAAAACGCTTCGCCCTTGCCGCGGTTGTCCACGGGCGCGTCGGTGATGATGCGGTTGCCCGAACGCAGGTGAACCGCCTCGGTGCGCAGATCGCCGGTGTAGGTTACTTCTGAGGTCATGACGCGGGTGTTTTGATGAACGGGAATGAACGCGCGTGCGCGAGACGCAAAAATGAGTCGGTTTTTATTGATGAACGGTACAAAACCACTGGCGGGATGGAAAATTCACCGTTCGCCTGTGTCGAAAGATCTGCCGGTGCGCGCGCCCGGTATTGTCGGCCATATGACCGAAAATGCGTGTAACCTCGCCTCGAAGCAGTTCGTTTTCAAAGCAAAACCCCGATTTTCTAACCCCAAAACCAAGGCATCATGAAACGTCTGTCTTTCTTTCTGGTGCTCGCGCTGTTGCTGGCGAGCTGTGGACGCGTCACCTATCTCGACGATGCTTTTCCGCGCAAGGGCCGTCGCCACAAGGTGGTAGCCGTGATTCCCTTCGAGGTGGACATCCTGTACAATCCCCTCGCCGGGCAGAAGGTCACGCCCGAAATGATCGCCGACATGGAGGCCGATCTGAGCGTGCAACTGCAAGAGGGCTTCTACTCGCAGTTTTTGCGGCAACGCAAACACCGCGACTACACCGTAAAACTGCAGGACCCCCAGCGGACCAACGCCCTGCTCGAAGAAAAAGGCATCGATCCGGCCACGGCATGGAAGATGAAGCCCGAAGCGTTGGCGCAGGCCCTCGACGTGGATGCCGTGATCGTGGGCTATGTGCAGATGGAAAAACCGCTGCCGGAAGTGATGGCCGCTGCCGTGGCCGTGCTGTTCGACAGTTGGCTGCCCACCAACGAGGTGTCGGCCCGCCTGTCGCTCTACGAAGGCCGCAAGGGCGCGTTGCTGTGGCGCTTTGAGCGTCGGTTGTCGGGCACGGTGACCCGCAGTGTCGAGTCGCTCATGCGCGCCCTCGTGCGTGCGGCAGCGCGCAAGTTTCCCTATCAGGAGCGCTATCTGTGAGCCGGGCAAAAGCATTGCGGTCTCGGTCGCCGCAATGCTTTTGCATTCCCTTAACGCTTTCTTTTCCAGAAAGCCTTAACTTTGCGCACGTTCCTTTTTGCCGAAAGGCAGCCAATCAGAAAGATTTGCGCATGCTGGCACGTCTGGCCAATATCATTCTGAGCTTCGTGGTCTTCTTCAGCACTACCGGCGTGGTGCTGAACCGCCACTATTGCCAGAGCCATGTGCGCAAAACGGCCTTGTTCGTCACGCCGCAATCGTGCCATGCACAGCAGGTGTCGCCGCCCTGCCATCTCGGGGCGAGCAAGCACTGCAGCCTGGACGACGAGGACAACGGCTGCTGCCACGACGACAGCGAATACGTGCACACCGACCAGGTCAAGGTCTTTCAGACCCCTGCCGTGTGGGTGTTGCCCGTCTTCAAGCCGGTACATGCAGTGCCGGTATTTGCGCTTCGCCTTTCGGCAAATGAAGCCCTTGCTTCCCGCCATCATCACCGCTACAGACCGCCAGACCTGCACCCTTCGGCCGTGGAGGCCGCAGCGCTGTTGCAGGTCTTCCGCTGTTGATCTGCTGATTTTCCCGTTTCGTTCTTCGCTTTTTCCACAAGGGGAAAAGGCGGGGCGTGCCTGTTTGTGTGCCTGTTTGCCTTTCGGCAAATGAGACCCGCAGCACCTCATTGCTCACAGGGAAAATCAGCAAATCCATGCTCAACGCAATCATTCGCTTCTTTCTGGAGCAGCGCCTCGTGGCCTGGCTGCTGCTGGTGGTGTTCATCGGCTGGGGCCTGAGCACCGCGCCTTTCGACTACGAACTGGACTTTCTGCCGCGCGATCCGGTGGCCGTCGATGCCATCCCCGACATTGGCGAGAACCAGCAGATCGTGTTTACGCGCTGGGACGGCCGCTCACCCCAGGACGTCGAGGACCAGATCACCTATCCGCTCACCACGGCCCTGCTCGGCATTCCGGGCGTGAAGAGCATCCGTTCCAATTCGATGTTCGGCTTTTCGAGCATCTACGTCATCTTCCGCGACGATGTGGACTTCTACTGGAGCCGCAGTCGCATCCTCGAAAAGCTCAACTCGCTGCCGCCCAATCTTTTGCCGGAAGGCGTCACGCCTGCGCTGGGCCCCGACGCCACGGCGCTGGGCCAGATTTTCTGGTACACCCTCGAGGGGCGCGATGCCGACGGCAACCCCACGGGCGGCTGGGATCTGCACGAGCTGCGCACCATCCAGGACTTCTACGTGCGCTATGCGCTGGCCTCGGCCGAGGGCGTGTCGGAGGTGGCCTCCATCGGCGGCTATGTGAAGGAGTATCAGGTCGATCTCGACCCCGATGCCATGCGCATCTACAACATCACGCTCGACCAGGTGATGCAGGCCATCCGCAACGCCAACAAGGAGGTGGGCGCCCAGACGCTCGAGATCAACAAGGCCGAGTACTTCGTGCGGGGCCTCGGATACGTCAAAACGCTCGAAGACATCGAGGAGAGCGTGGTGGCGGTGCGCGATCACGTGCCCATACGCGTGCGCGACATTGCGCGCGTCAATATCGGGCCGGCCACGCGGCGCGGCGCCCTCGACAAGTCGGGCGCCGAAGTGGTGGGCGGCGTGGTGGTGGCGCGCTACGGCTCCAACCCCATGCAGGTCATCAAGAACGTCAAGGCCAAGATTGCCGAGATCGCGCCGGGCCTGCCCACCAAGACGCTGGCCGACGGCACCGTGTCGCAGGTGCGCATCGTGCCCTTCTACGACCGCACCGAGCTGATCCAGGAAACGATCGGCACGCTCGAAGAGGCCCTCACGCTCGAGATCCTCGTCACCATCATCGTGGTCATCATCATGCTGCTGAACCTGAAGAGCTCGCTGGTGGTGACCAGCGCCCTGCCCGTGGCCGTGCTGATGTGCTTCTTCGTGATGAAGATGGCGGGTGTGGATGCCAACATCGTGTCGCTGTCGGGTATCGCCATCGCCATCGGCACCATGGTGGATATGGGCATCGTGTTGACCGAGAGCATGGTCAAGCACATGAGGGAGGCGCCTCCCGGCAAGCCGTTGCTGGAGATCATTTACGATGCGACGGTCGAGGTGGCTTCGGCCGTGGTGACGGCCGTTTCGACCACCATCGTCAGCTTCCTGCCGGTGTTTACGATGGAGGCGGCCGAGGGCAAGCTGTTCAAGCCGCTGGCTTTCACCAAGACGTTTGCCCTGCTGGCATCCATCGTGTTGGCCGTGACGGTGTTGCCCACCATGGCCTACACCGTCTTCTCGATGCGGGGCGGGGAGCGGCGCCCCCTGGTGCGCTACCTGAGCAACGGCCTGCTGGCCTTTGCCGGCGCCTTCGTGTACTGGAAGGGCTGGGAGCTGGCCGGCGCCGTGATCATGATCCTCGGCATCATGGGCGTGCTGACGGCCTGGGTGGAGGATCGTTTTGGCGACAGCCGGCAAAAACACTGGTTCACGGTGGCCAAAAACATCGCCTACGGCCTGCTGGTGGCCTGGCTGCTGAGCCGCGAGTGGATGCCGCTGGGCGTGAGCCGCAGCACTTTCACCAACTGGGTTTTCGTCACCGTCATCATCGGCGGCTTGCTGGGGCTGTTCTACGCCATCATTCATTACTACGAGCACATCCTCAGGGCCTGTCTGCGCTACAAGTGGGCCTTCTTCGCCCTGCCGCTGACGCTGCTGTATTTCGGCTATCAGATCTTCAAGCAGACGGGGCAGGAGTTCATGCCGGCGCTCGACGAGGGCTCCTTCCTGCTCATGCCCACGGCCATGCCACACGCCGGCATGGAAGAGAACCTCAAAAACCTGCGCCTGCTCGACATGGCCGTGACGGCCATACCCGAAGTGGAGACGGTAGTGGGCAAGCTGGGCCGCGTGGAGAGTGCCCTCGACCCGGCGCCCATTTCGATGTACGAGAACATCATCCTGTACAAGCCCGAGTACGAGGTGGACGCCGACGGCCATCGCGTGCGCTTCAAGGTCGATGAGAACGGCGAATTCGTGCGCGATGCCGAGGGCAACCTCATTCCCGACCCCAATGGGCAGTACTACCGCAACTGGCGCCCCCACATCAAGAGCCCCGACGACATCTGGAACGAGATCGTCAAGGCCACGCGTCTGCCCGGCGTCACGTCGGCGCCCAGGTTGCAACCCATCGAGACGCGCCTGGTGATGCTGCAGACGGGCATGCGGGCGCCCATGGGCATCAAGGTCTTCGGCCCCGACCTGGCTACCATCGAGGCCTTCGGTCTGGAGCTCGAAAAGCACCTGCGCGAGGTGGAAGGCGTCAAGGATGCGGCCGTTTTTGCCGATCGCATCGTGGGCAAGCCCTACCTTGAATTCGACATTGACCGCAGGGAGATCGCGCGCTACGGCCTGACCATTGCGCAGGTGCAGCGCTACATACAGGCGGCCGTGGGCGGCATGAAGATGACCGAAACAATCGAGGGACGCGAGCGCTACGCCATCCGGGTGCGGTATCCGCGCGAGCTGCGCAGCGATCCCGAGACACTGGAGCGCGTGCTGATCCCCACGCCGCAGGGCGCCCAGATACCGCTGGGTCAGTTGGCGCGCATCACCTACCGGCAGGGCCCCCAATCTATCAAGAGCGAAGACACTTTCCTGGTGGGCTACGTGCTGTTCGACAAGGAACCCGGCTATGCCGAGGTGGACGTGGTGCACAACGTGCAGCGCTATCTCGACGAGCAGATCGCCAACGGCACGCTGACCGTGCCGGCGGGCGTCAGCTACCGCTTTGCCGGCAACTACGAGCAGCAGGTGCGCGCCTCGAAGCGCCTGGCCGTGGTGTTGCCCATCGCCCTCATGATCATCTTTCTCATCCTGTACTTCGAGTTCCGCTCGGTGCCCGTTACCCTCATGGTGTTCTCGGGAGTGTTCGTGGCGTTTGCCGGCGGTTTCGTCATGATCTGGCTGTATGGCCAGCCGTGGTTCATGGACTTCGAGGTGTTCGGCAAGAACATGCGCGAGCTGTTCCAGATGCATCCCATCAACCTGAGCGTGGCCGTCTGGGTGGGCTTTCTGGCCCTGTTTGGCATCGCCACCGACGACGGCGTGCTGATGGCTACCTATCTGCGCGACGTGTTCCGCGACAAGGCGCCCCGCACGCGGCAGGAGGTGCGCGAGCTGGTGGTGCAGGCCGGCAAGCGACGCGTGCGGCCTGCCATGATGACGGCGGCCACCACCATCCTGGCCCTGTTGCCCGTGCTCACCTCGACGGGCCGTGGCGCCGACATCATGGTGCCCATGGCCATACCCTCGTTCGGTGGCATGGTCTTCCAGCTCATGACCATGTTCACCGTGCCGGTGATGTATGCCTTGTGGCAGGAGTGGAGGGCCGTGCGTCGCGCGCGCCGCTCGATGGACGATTGATGACTTGACAGACAAAAGAAAAAAAGATCATGAAAAACCACATAAATCGCGTATTGCATTTGCCGAAAGGCGGCACTCGGGCATGGGGAGGCTTTCGTCGGATGCTGCTCTTGTGGCTGGCGATGTGGGTCGTGGCGGGCTTGCACGCCCAGACACTCGACTCGCTGCTGACGCGAGCCGTGACGCACCATCCCGAGCTGCGCGCTCTGTATCTGGAATACGAAGCAGCCCTCGAGCGGGCGCCCCAGGTCAGCACCCTGCCCGATCCGGAAGCGATGATGGGGGTGTTCGTGCTGCCCGTGGAGACGCGCCTGGGGCCCCAATGGGTGCGCGTGGGCGCCACCCAGATGTTTCCGTGGAAGGGCACGCTGCCCACGCGCGCCGAAGCTGTGCTGGCCATGAGCAGGGCGCGCTACGAGCAATGGCGCGCGCGGCAGTTGCAGCTCATCTACGAGCTGAAGCAGGCCTGGTACGAGCTGTATCGCCTGCGCAAGAGCCAGGCCATTGTGCAGGAGCAGATCGAGTTGCTCGAAGCGCTCGAACGGCTGGCCGGGACCATGGTCGAGAGCGGCAAGGCCACCATGGCCGACGTGTTGCGCGTGCAGTTGCGCATCGAGGAGCTGCAGGAGCAGGTGGCCCGCTGGCAGGCCCTCGAGGCCGGTCCGTTGGCCCGCATCAACGAGCTGAGCGTGCGCCCGCTCGATGCGCCCGTCACCCTGCCCGACACCCTGCCCCTGGCCGCCCTGCCCTGGCAGCGCGACACCATCGAGGCCCACATCCGGGCCGGCCACCCGCTGCTGCGCATGTATGCGGCGCTGCAGGACGAGGCGCGCAAGCAGCTCGAACTGAATGAGCTGGCACGCAAGCCCTCGCTGGCCGTGGGGCTCGACTACATCATGGTGGGCAAGCGCTCCGACGCCGACCCCGCGGGCAACGGCCGCGACGTGCTCTCGCCCCGCCTCGGCCTCAGGGTGCCGATCTATACCCGCAAGTTCGACGCGCGGGCCCGCGAGGAGGAGCTGCGCATTCGCGCCTATGAGGCCGACAAGGATGCTGCTGTGTTGCGCTTCACTTCCATGATTGCCCGGGCATGGGCCCGCTGGGACGAGGCGCGCGCCACCCTCGAGGCTGCCGATGCCCAAGCCGACGTGCTGCGCGCCACGCGCGAGATCCTCGAGGTGCGCTATGCCACCTCGGGCCGCGAGTTCGACGAGCTGTTGCGCATCGAGACACAACTGATCCAACTGGAACTGAAGCGCCTGCAAGCCGTCGTGGAAAGCCACGAGGCGCGCAGCCTCATCGAGCAGATCGTCATTTTCTGAGCTGGAACTGACGCAGTCGAGCTCCGGCTCATCCATCGTTTTTTCAACAACGCTGAATTCAAAAAAACTCGTCATGAAAAATAACACCCGCATCATCGTCATCGCCCTGGTGGCCGCCATTGCCGGCCTTGCTCTGGGCTATGTGCTTTTTGGCGGAAGCCAACAGGAAAAAACCGCCTCGACGGCGGCACCGGCTGAAGAAACGGAGGCCACCATCTGGACCTGCTCGATGCACCCCCAGATACGGCAGCCCGAGCCGGGCAAATGCCCCATCTGCGGCATGGACCTCATTCCACTCAGCGAGATGGAAAGCGGAGGCGACGACAGCGCCATCCGCCTGCAGATGACGCCCGAAGCCGTCAAGCTGGCCCAGGTGCAGACGCAGCCCGTGCAGGCGGCCAACCAGTCGGCAGCGGCATCGAAAACGATCTGGCTCAACGGTACCGTCAAGGCCGACGAGACGCGCGTGGCCGCACAGACGGCCCATGTGCCCGGCCGCATCGAGAAGCTGTACGTCAGCTACACGGGTGAAAGCGTGCGCAAGGGGCAGAAGCTGGCCGACATCTATTCGCCCGAGCTGGTGACGGCGCAGCGCGAGCTGCTTGAAGCGCTCGATCTGCAGGCGATCAACCCGGCCCTGCTCGAAGCGGCGCGCAACAAGCTGCGCTACTGGAAAATACCGGAAGCCGATATCCGGGCCATCGAGCAGTCGCGCCAGATTCGGGAGGTGTTTACCGTGCTGGCCGACGCTTCCGGCGTGGTCAAGCAGCGGCGCGTGGCCGTGGGCGACTACGTGCGGCAGGGCGAGGTGCTGTTCGACATGGTCAACCTCGATCGGGTATGGGTGCTGTTCGACGCCTACGAGGAAGACCTCGACGACATCCGCGTGGGCGATCGCGTGCGTTTCACGACGCCCACCTTCCCCGGTCGGGTTTTCGATGCGCGCATCACCTTTATTGATCCGGTCATTGACCCGAAAAAGCGCACGGCCAGCCTGCGCGCCGAGGTGCCCAATGTGGGCGGCCTGCTCAAGCCCGAGCTGCTGGTGCGCGGCCGTATCGAGGCGCGCCGCAGCGCCCGCGATGCCGAGGTGCTGGTGCCGCGTACGGCCGTCATGTGGACGGGGCCGCGCTCGGTGGTGTACGTCAAGGTGCCCGATGCCACGGTGCCCACGTTCGAGTATCGCGAGGTGGTGCTGGGCGACCGACTGGGCGAGTACTACGTGGTGAAATCAGGCCTGGCACCGGGCGAAGAGGTGGTGGTCAACGGCAATTTCGCCATCGATGCGGCCGCCCAGCTCAACAACACCTGGAGCATGATGAACAAGCTGGTCAGCGTCAGCGGCATGACCATTCCCGACTATTCGGGTGCGGTGCCCGAGGCTTTCCTCGAGCAGTTGGGCGGACTGCTGCCCCCCTATTTCGCAATCAAGGACGCACTGGTACAGGACAACGATGCTTCCGCCATTGCCGGGGCCAAGGACTTCCTTGCAGCACTTGACAAGGTAGACATGATGCTGCTCGAAGGTGAGGCACACAATTACTGGATGCGCCAGATGAAAGCCATGAAAGCTCATGCCGAAGCCATTGCCCAGAGTGCCGACCTGAGCGTGCAGCGCAAAAACTTCGGCGGACTGTCGGACGTGCTCATCGAGACGCTGGCCGCCTTTGGCTACACGGGCCAAGGCGTGGTGGTGCAGCACTGCCCCATGGCCTTCGACAATGCCGGTGCCGACTGGCTGAGCAACGAAACGCGCGTGCAGAACCCCTATTTCGGCGCGCAGATGCTCACTTGCGGCACCGTCGAAGGCGATGTGCTGACGTGGAAGCGCAAGAAGATGGCGGAAACGGCGGCACCACCGGCCGCGCCGGCTGCAGGTCATCAGCACTGAGCAGGCTTGCGTGCACGCTTGGTGTGCCGGGGAGAAAGCGAACAGCCCGAGATCGGGTCGTGGTGATGGCATGAACGCCCGGTTCCTTTTGCAGAAAACGCTTTACTCACTTAATCAAAACCATCGAATCATGAACAAGGTACGTTTCATCCTGGCTCTGATGGCCATTGCCTCGACGGCGCTGTGGCAGGCTTGCGGCAGCGACCAGGCCGCCAACGACCAGCAGGAGGCCGCCACGGAGCAGGCCGCCCCGGCCGAAGACGGCAAGAGCGGCCCCGAGTACACCTCGGCATACGTGTGCCCCATGCACTGCAAGGGCAGCGGCAGCAACCAGCCGGGCAAATGCCCCGTGTGCGGCATGGAGTATGTGGCCAACCCGAACCACCCCATGCACCAGGGCAAGGCCGGTGGTGCCAATGGTACGATGCAGCACAGCGACAGCCACGAGGGGCACAGCCACTGATGTGCCGCCGTTGCGAAAAGCAAATTTTAGGTTCGCATTGGCAATGCCCGGATGCCCTTCGGGGCGTCCGGAGCATTGTTTTGGCTGCGTGCAGCCGGCCCGGAAAACCAGGTGTCCAGTCTGAAATATTTGTTCACCTCTTCAAAATTTGACTGCATATGAAAAAGATTACCATTTGGCTGCTGGCGCTGGGGTTGGCAGGTGCTGTATGGCAGCCCCTTCTGGCTCATGGCGATGAAAAGCACGACAAAAAGGACACCGCCGAGCATGTGGCAGAAACCACGGAGCACGCGCATGCTCCTGCCGGCACGGCAGCGGAGGAAGTGGCGGCCCATGCCGAAGAAATGAGCGTAGAGGGGCGCGCCCGCTGGGACGACTTCCCGACGCTTCATCCGTTGGTGGTGCATTGGCCCGTGGTGTTGTTGCCACTTGCCCTGTTGTTGCAGCTCATCAACCTCGTGTACCGCAAGGAAGGCCTGGATGTGGCTGTGCTGCTGGCCCTGCTGGGCGGGTTTGCCGGTGCGTGGGTGGCGGGCCGATACGTGCATCCGCACACGCACGGGCTGAGCGAGCAGGCCCGATGGGTACTGGAGCAACACGAGCTGTGGGCCGACTGGACGGTCTGGCTGTCGCTTGCGGCCTTGCTCGTACAGGCTGCCGTCTTTTTCCTGCCCCGCTACGCGCGCATGCTCGGCTTCGTCGTGGCTTTGCTGCTGGCCGGCGCGAGCTGGAGCGTGGTGGAGGCCGGGCACTACGGCTCGCAACTGGTGCACGTCGAGGGCGTGGGCGCCAAAGGAGCCTTTCTCGAAACGGATGACGATCACTGATTCAGGTAGTGTCCCCGATCAACTGATTTTAGACTGCGTTTTCTGCGGCCGAAGGCTGCGGTTATTGGTTGAGGAACCGAAGAACCGAGGAATCGATGATTTGACAAAAACCTGATAGTCAACAAGAAAAACTTTAAACTTTAAACCCTGCATGCAACACCTTTTTGCAGCCGGTCCCTTCCTTTTCGGGATATTCAAGGACACCACCTGATTCACTGCTTGAGGCCCCTGAAAAACCCAAAATCTCGCGCAAAACCTGTTCCGACTTGTCGGAAGCAGGCTCCGACCAAAGTCGGGGACGCAACGATTCGCAATGTGTTTTTTTGTTTTAAATCAGTTTGTTATTTATGATGTTATGCGTCACGTTGTCACGTTGTCACGTTGTCACGTCGTTACGTCGTCACGTCGTCACGTCGTCACGTTGTTACGGATTTTTTTCAGTGCACTCACTACTGATTTTTTTTTTCAAACCCATTAAACTGTAACAGCCATGAAACGGATTCTTTTTTTCGCACTGAGCTGGGCGATGCTGTCCACTGCTGCCATGGCGCAGCAACACGCCCATTCCCCTGCTGCCGAGGCCGACAAGGCCCAGGTCGCGCAGGCCGAATTCAAGGTATGGGGCAATTGCATGATGTGCAAAAAGCGCATTGAAGGCGCCCTGGCCGACATGGAGGGCGTGGTGGAGGCCCACTGGGACGTGGACAGCAAGATGATGCACGTGCGCTATGACGAGCAGGTCGTTTCGCTGATGCAGATCAAGAAGGCCATCGCAGGCGTGGGCCACGACACCGACGAGGTGCGCGCACCCGACGAAGTGTACAACCAGTTGCCCGGATGCTGCCAGTACGAGCGCCCCGAACAGTGATCGGAAGCAAGGCCGCGGAAGTGCCGTCAGGTGCTTCCGTGGCGCTTTTTTCGTGCACCAACACCGCAGTGCCCGTGGAGCGAAAGGAGGTCATTCATATCAAAAACATGGTTTGCGACCGGTGCATTCGCACTGTGCGGGAGTGCTTCGAGGCCGAGGGACTGCCGGTGCGACATATCGAGCTGGGGCGCGTGGTGCTCGGGGCGGCGCCTTCCGGCCCGGCACTCGAAAAAGTGAATGAGCGCCTCGGTACCCACGGATTTGAAATACTGCAAGACCCGGACGAGATCACCGTCGAGCGCATCAAGAACGTGCTGATCAAGGAGTTTTCACAATTGCCCGTGGAGCACCGCATCAGGCTGTCGGAGCTGCTGCCCGAACGCTTGCATCACGACTATGCCCATCTCAGCAAGCTGTTCTCCCGCCTCACCGGTACGACTATCGAGCGCTACCTCATCCTGTTGCGCATCGAAAAGGCCAAGGAGCTGATCAGCTATGGCCAACACACCTTCTCGGAAATAGCCTGGATGCTGGGCTACAGCAGTCCACAGCACCTCTCCAACCAGTTTCGGCAGGTGACGGGCATGAGTATGAGCGACTATGCCCGCCTGCCCGAAAAGCCCAGAAAAAGCCTGGACAAGCTGTTGTAAGAACGATACATGATTTTGTAAAACAGCGCGTTATCTCTGTTGTAATATTGGGGGGCTGAAAAGCACATTCCGTCTCGTTCCACTCAACAAACTTCATTGCCATGAAACTGCAAGCAAATGCCTTCGCGCTGGCCTCCGGCTTGGTGGCCGTACTGTACTACATCCTGTGCATGTTGCTCATGTGGATCGGAGGCAAGGAAGTGACGGTGGCCTTTTTCAACAGCCTGCTGCACGGGCTGGACGTGGCGTCCATCGTGCGGATGAATGTGCCGGCACTGGAAACCCTGCTGGGGCTGGTGCTCACTTTCGTGCTCGGCTGGTTGGGCGGCTGGCTCATCGCCGCATGCTACAACCGCTTTGCTGTCTGATTTCTCTCACATGTAAAAACGTAAAGCCATGAAAAAGATCTTTTTCGCAGGACTGTTGCTGTTTGGCCTGGCAAGCTGCAAGGCGCCTTCGCCCGATGAGGTGCTGCAAAACCCAGAGACGCGCCAGGAGCTCTTCTCCCGCATTGCGGGCGATCACGAAATGATGATGGAATTCATGAACACCATGATGCAAAACGAGCATGCCATGATGATGATGCAGGGCAACAAGCAGATGATGCAACACATGATGGGAGGTCAGGGCATGCAGCACATGATGGGCATGATGCAGGACAACCCGCAGATGATGCAAGGCATGATGCAGCACATGATGAGCAATCCGAAGATGATGCAGCACATGATGCAGATGATGCAGCAAAAAGGCATGATGAGCAGCGAGTGTATGGAGCAGATGATGCAACACATGAACATGATGCAAAAGAGCAATGGTGAGAAGCAAAGTGAGTAAAGGTTAAGTACTGTCGCTTGCGGGGCGGCCGTGGTCTCTCGTGGTCGCCCCTTTTCTCAAACCGATGCGCCGTGAAGTCGTGTTGTTCGCCCGATCCCGAACCGCGCCCCTGGTGGCGCCAAAAGCGCAACTGGCTGTCGTTGATACTGGTAGCGGGGCTGGCCGGTGCGCTGGCATTGCAGGCCTTGGGGCTGATATGACGGCCATTTTTTTGATGACAAAAAACGACACACACATGATGTGGCACAATCACTTCTGGGGTATGCATTTCGGCTGGTGGATTTTCTGGATCGTCGTCATTGTCGCTGTCGTGTACTGGTTCAACCAGAACCGGCCCGATCGCCGCGACGAAACGCCTGAAGAAATCCTCAAAAAACGCCTCGCCCGCGGCGAGATCACGCCGGAGGAATACGAGGAGCTCAGAAAGCGGCTGTAAAGCCCCCGCGGAAGGAGCCGTCGCCCTCCGGTCGTGCGCTACAGCAGGTCGTGTGGCAAAGGTTTTTATTACTGATTGTCAATGTGTTGTGTTGAGTTTCCGATTCTCCGAACCTTCATTCCCCACCGCGTGCTTGCGGCTCTTTGCGCGAAGTATCGCCTTCAATACATCCTGAAATGCGCACGATGGCAGCCTTCGATCAGTGTCCGTACAGCAGCATCTGTCTGCCGGCCACGCGCTTGCCGCGGGTGGTGGTGATCGGGGGCGGGTTTGGCGGGCTGGAGCTCGTGCGGCGCTTGCGGCGGGCGCCGGTACAGGTGGTCGTGCTCGATCGCAACAATTTCCACAAGTTTCAGCCCTTGCTCTATCAGGTGGCTATCGGTGCGGTGCCGCCCGATGCCATTGTGGCGCCATTGCGCAAGCAGTTTCGGCGGGCGACCAACGTGGTGTTTCGCATGGCCGAGGTGCAGCGCATTGCCCCTGAAGAGCGCAAGGTGTACACCGACATCGGCGCTGTGCGGTACGACTACCTGGTGGTGGCTACGGGCAGCGCGACCAACTTTTTCCGCCTCGAGGGCGTGCAGCGGCATGCGCTGGGCCTCAAGGAGGTGGATGAGGCGCTCGACATACGCAGTTGGATGCTGCAAAACCTCGAAGAGGCTGCCGTGACTTGCGATGCGGCTGTGCGCCAGGCGCTGACCAGTTTTGTCGTGGCCGGCGGCGGCCCTACCGGTGTCGAGCTGGCGGGGGCGTTGGCCGAGTTTCGCAAATACGTCTTGCCACGCGACTACCCGGAGCTGCCGCATGGGGAGGTGCGCATCACCCTCGTGGAGGGGGCGGAACGACTGCTGACGCATCTTCCCGCCTCGCTGTCGGCCTATGCCCGGCACGTCCTCGAATCGCTCGGGGTGGAGGTGCGCTGCGGCGTGTTGCTTCAGGATTACGACGGCCATGAAGTGCGTCTCAGCGATGGCACCCGCCTCTATGCGCGCCTGCTGGTATGGTCGGCCGGCGTGCGCGGGCAGGCGCCGTCGGGCCTGCCTGCCGAGGCAATAGCGCCCAACGGCCGGCTGTACGTGGACGATTATCTGCGCGTGCGCGGCCTGGAGCGCGTCTTCGCCATAGGCGATGTGGCGCTGCTGGAGTGTGCCGACTATCCGCGGGGGCATCCCATGGTGGCGCCGGTGGCCATCCAGCAGGGGCGCTGGCTGGGGCGTGCCCTGACCGAGCAGGTGCGCTCGGGCCAATGGATCGCGCCCTTCCGCTATCGCGACAAAGGGGCGCTGGCCACTATCGGGCGCCACCGGGCCGTGGCCGTGTTGTGGGGCCGTCGGTGGAAAGGCCCGATCGCGTGGTGGCTGTGGGCCTTTGTCCACATCTTTTCGCTCATCGGTTTTCAGAACCGCATCATGGTGTTTGTCAGCTGGGTAGGGCACTACTTTTCCTACGAAAAAGCCAATCAGGTGATCATCCGAAAGTTCATTCCGGCCCTGAGGCACCGCCACACACGGGCCGCCGCATCGGTTCCAAAAGAAGAGTAGCAGGAACCGCAAAGCGAACCGGCAATTGTCTCACGCAAAAAAACATTTTGCCATGAGGGAAGTCAAAGCTTTCATTCGGCCCACAAGAGCCAGTGGGGTGTACGAGGCATTGCGTGCCGCCGGGTACTGCTGTATGACGTTTTCCGAGTGCGAAGGCACGGGGAAGTACACCGATCGGGATGAGGCCTTTCCCTCATTGAAGTTTCCGTTTCTGCATGCCCCCATGGTGCGGCTCGAGATCTTTTGCAAAGACGAAGATGCCGAGCGCGTCGTCGAGATTATTCGAGCCCATGCTGCTACGGGACGGCGGGGCGATGGACTCATCTGTGTATTGCCGGTGACCCAACTTTACAAAGTACGGAACTCGGCAGAGGGTGTGGAGGCCCTGTAAGGTATGGGACGCACAACGACTGCAAAGAAGAGATGGGTGGTCAAGGCCTCGGGTGAGCGACAGGCCTGGGATCCGCGACGCCTCCGGCAATCGGTGCGGCGGGCGGGAGTGCCCGAGAAAGTCGCCCGAGAGGTGGTGCATACCCTGGATCGGCACTTGCGGGGCAAAGTGACCTCTGCCCGGATTTTCCGGGAGGTGAGCGACCTGCTGGCGGCTCACGAGGCCGTGTGGGCTGCCCGCTACGGATTGAAACAGGCCATCGTTGCCCTGGGCCCGGAAGGGTATCGCTTCGAGCGGCTGGTGGCCCGCATGCTCGAAGCGCAGGGCTTCGCCGTGCAGGTGGGCCAGATCGTACAGGGGCATTGCGTGACACACGAGGTGGATGTGGTGGCGCTCAAAGACGACCGGCACTACATGGTGGAATGCAAATTCCACACGGCGGCCGGCCGCAAGTGCGACGTGAAGACGCCGCTGTACGTCCATGCGCGGTTCCGGGATATCGAAGCGCAGTGGCGTGGGCTGCCCGGCCATGCCACGCGTTTCCATCAGGCGTGGCTGGTCAACAACACGCGCTTCACGACCGATGCGCTGCAGTACGGGCAGTGCGTGGGCATGCACCTGATAAGCTGGGATTTTCCGGAAGGGGGAAGCCTCAGACAGATGGTGGAGCAAACCCGTAGTTGGCCCGTTACCTGCCTGTATCCACTGTCGAAAAGAGAAATGAGATTCCTTTTGGACAGGGACATTCTGCTTTGCAAAGACCTGGTGGCCCGGCCGGCCGTACTCGAAGAGGCGGGCATCGAGGCCGCACGGCGGGCTGCTGTGCTCGAACTGGCCGGCATGTTGTCGGGCGAAGTATGAGCAAGCCGGAAGAATCATCATCGCGAAAAACATCGAAACATGAGTATGACACACGAATACGAGCTCCACGGCATGAGCTGTGCGCACTGCGTGGAGAAAGTGAAAAAAGCATTGGAAAGCGTGGAGGGCGTGCGCAGCGTTGTCGTCACGCTCGATCCGCCCCGTGCCGTAGTGGAAATGGACCGGCACGTTTCGGAGGAGGTGCTGAATGCTGCGCTTGCCCAAGCCGGCGATTATCGCCTGCACATGGCAGATGGCCATGCCCACGGCGCACATCGCGAATCGCAGGGCACCCACGGCGCTGCGCAGAACCATGCCCATGCCCATGGCGATCACAAAGGCGCCGGCAAGGGGCACGGTGCGCACGGTGGCCATGGTGGGGGTGGCCATCACGATCATCACCGCATGATGATCGAAGACTTCAAGCGGCGATTTTGGGTGTCGCTCGTACTGACGGTGCCCATCGTGCTGCTGTCGCCCATGATACAGCAGTGGCTGGGCTTCGAGTGGCAGTTTGCGGGCAGCCGCTATGTGCTGTTCGCCTTGTCGGCCGTGGTGTTCGGCTATGGCGGCTGGCCCTTTCTCAAGGGAATGGTGGGCGAGTTGCAGCGCCGCAGCCCCGGCATGATGACCCTCATTGCCCTGGCCATTTCAGTGGCCTTTTTCTACTCGGCCGCCACCACTTTCGGCCTGCCCGGCAAGAGCTTCTACTGGGAGCTGGCCACCCTGATCGACATCATGCTGCTCGGCCACTGGATCGAGATGAAGTCGGTGCTGGGGGCCTCGCGCGCCCTCGAGCTGCTGGTCAGCATGATGCCGTCCGAGGCGCACAAGGTGGAGGGCGAGCGCATCGTGGACGTGCCCGTGGCTGCACTGCAGGTGGGCGACGTGGTGCTGGTGCGGCCCGGCGAGCGCATCCCCGTCGATGGCGAAGTGGTCGAGGGCTCCAGCTACGTGGATGAAAGCATGCTCACCGGCGAGTCGAAGCCGGTGCGCAAGGAAGTGGGCGACAAGGTCACGGGCGGCGCCGTCAACGGCAACGGGGCCCTGAAGGTGCGCGCCGAGCGGCTGGGCAAAGACTCCTACCTCAGCAAGGTCATCACCATGGTGCAGGAGGCCCAGCAGGCCAAGTCGAAGATGCAGGGCCTGGCCGACCGCGCCGCGCGCTGGCTCACCTTCATCGCTATCGGGGCCGGCCTGCTGACGCTGGGCGTGTGGCTGTGGCTGGGCTACGACTTCGTCTTTGCCCTCGAGCGCATGGTCACCGTGATGGTCATCTCGTGCCCGCATGCGTTGGGGCTGGCCGTGCCGCTGGTCGTAGCCATCTCGACGGCCGTCTCGGCACAGAACGGCCTGCTCATCCGCAACCGCACGGCCTTCGAGGAGTCGCGCAAGATCACGGCCATGGTGTTCGACAAGACGGGCACCCTGACGAAAGGCACCTTCGGCGTCACACGCTACCGTGCCTTCGACGACAGCCTCACCGACGAGGAACTGCTGCAACTGGCCGCCTCGCTCGAGCAGGGCTCGGAGCACCCCATCGCCGTGGGGATTGTGCAGCGCAGCGAGGCGGCAGGCCTCGCGCCGCTCAAGGTGGAAAGCTTTCAGGCCATCACCGGCAAGGGCGTACAGGGCCTGGTCGAGGGGCGCAAGGTGATGGTCGTCAGTCCGGGCTGGCTGCGCGAGCGCCAGATCGAACCGCCCGCCGAGGCCTGGAGCAGCGAAGCCGAAACGGTCGTCTTCGTCATCATCGAGGGAAAGCTGGCAGGCTACATCGCGCTGGCCGACGAGGTACGCCCCGAGTCGCCTCGGGCCATCGAGGCGTTTCGCCAGATGGGCATCAAGGTGTACATGGCCACGGGCGACAACGAAAAAGTGGCGCGCGCCGTGGCCGACCAGCTCGGCCTCGACGGCTACTACGCCGAGGTACTACCCCACCAGAAAGTGGAAATCGTCAAGGAGCTGCAGCGTCGCGGCGAGTTCGTGGCCATGACCGGCGACGGCGTCAACGATGCGCCGGCCCTGGCACAGGCCGATATCGGCATCGCCGTGGGCAGCGGCACCGACGTGGCCGCCGAAACGGCCGACATCATCCTCGTCCACTCCAACCCCATGGACATCCTGCACCTCATCCAGTTCGGCCGCGCCACCTATGCCAAGATGGTGCAAAACCTCGTGTGGGCCACCGGATACAACGCCTTCGCCATTCCGCTGGCCGCAGGTGTGGCCTACCCGTGGGGCTTCGTGCTCAGTCCCGCCCTCGGCGCCGTACTCATGAGTCTCAGCACCGTCATCGTGGCGTTCAACGCCCAGTTGCTGCGCACGCGCCTGTCGAAGGGGCGCACTGAAGCCTGAGCTGTCGGCCAATAGCCATGGGGAGGGTGCAGCCAAAGCACGAGGCACCTACCTTTGCAGCCATGTGGAAAAATCGCGCTTTCGCAAAATGGCTGATTGCCGGCGCCCTGATGGCCGCGCTGGCATGGGCCTGCACGCCCGAAGACATGGTGCTCGACGACTCCTCGGCGCGCCTGGAATTCTCTGTCGATACGCTGCGCTTCGACACGGTCTTCACGCAGCTCGGATCCGCCACGCGCATCCTCAAGGTCTACAACCGCTATGACAAGCGGCTGCGCATAGATCGCATTGCTTTCGCAAAAGGACAGGCCTCGCGCTTCCGCATGAACGTCAATGGCTGGATGGGCACCGAAGTCACCGACATCGACATCCTGCCGCACGACAGCATCTACGTGTTCGTCGAGGTGACCATTGACCCCGACCAGCCGCCTTCCGTCAGCCCCTTTGTCATTACGGAAGATCTCCTTTTCGAGCGGTCCGGCCGGCAGCAGCGCGTCGTGCTCGAGGCTTGGGGACAGAACGCCAACTACATCCCTTCGCGCTTCCACAAAGACAGCGTCGTCGTGTTCGGCTGCAATGGCGGCGAGGTGGTGTGGGACGATCCCAAACCCTATGTGCTCTACGGCATCGTGGCTTTCGAGGACTGTACCTTGCGCATTCCCGCCGGCGCGCGCATCTACGTCCATGGCGGCCTGACGCGCACCGAGGACGACGAAGGCAACCCACTCATCTACAACAGCGGCCGCCTCTTCATCGGCCCCAACGGTCGCCTCATCGTCGAAGGCACCCTCGACGAGCCCGTCGTCTTCGAAGGCGACCGCCTCGAACCCGAATTCGACGACGAGCCTGGCCAGTGGACGGGGATCATCTTTGCGCCGGGCAGTACCGGCAACGCCATCGAGCACGCCATCATCCGCAATGCGCTCGTGGGCGTCTGGGTCGATTCGGCGGCGCAGCTCAGCCTGCGCGATACGCGCATCTACAACATTACCGGCTCGGCGGTGGTGGCCCGCCATGCCACCGTCACGGCGGGCAACAGCCTTTTTTACAACTGCGGCTCCGATGCCGTGCGCCTGGGCCAGGGCGGCATCTACCGCTTCGATCACTGCACGCTGGCCAGCTATGGCGTCGATGCGGCCGCCCTCAGCCTCAGCAACGGCATCTGTTACGATCCGCTCTGCCAGAGCTATGACATCAACAAGCTCTTTGCGCGTTTCCGCAACTGCATCCTCGCCGGCTCGCGCCGCGACGAGCTCAGCCTGACCGACTTTACCCTCGGCCAGGATCCCTCACTTTTCGACTACCAGTTGGCAAATTGCGTGGTGCGCGTGGACGAGCTGCTCGACGAGCCCAACGGCTTCCCCGACTTTTTCGACCACTGCGATCCCTGCGTCAACACCATCTTCGACACGCCGCTCTTCCGCGATGCCGATGCCGACGATTACCACCTCGACTCGCTCTCGGCGGCCATCGGCATTGGCCAGCTGTTGCCCGGCTACGAGCTCGACCTCGAGGGGCGCCCGCGCGATGCCGAACCCGACGCGGGCTGCTTCGAGTACGCACCGGAATGAGCGACACGACTCGTTGACGAAATGCAGCCGCACCGGTCCCCGGACGGATCAACTGCGCCCGCCCAACTTCGAAGTGCGCAGCGCCGAGGCGCAACAGCGACGGCACAGCCGGCGTATCACCAACGAAGCCATCATCAGACCCTCAACTGCCTTTCGGCAAAAAACGCCCTGACATGAGCTACGTACTGCTCGGTGCTGACCCGGAGGATTTTCCCGATCCGCTCCATGCACCCCCGCATGGCCTGCTGGCCATCGGCGGCGATCTGCGGCCCGAGCGGCTGGTGGCAGCCTACCGCCAGGGCATTTTCCCGTGGTATGGCGAAGGCGAGCCCATCCTGTGGTGGTCGCCCCATCCCCGGTTCGTCCTCTTTCCCGACGAGCTGAAGGTGCACAAGAGCATGCGTCCCTACTTCAACCAGCGCAAATTCGGGCTGAGCTACGACCGCGCCTTTGGCGAGGTCATCCGGGCTTGCGCCCGGACGCCGCGACGCGGCCAGCAGGGCACCTGGATCACCGACGACATGATCGAAGCCTACGAGCGCCTCCATGCCCTCGGCATCGCCCATTCGGTGGAGGTGTGGCAGGGCCGCGAGCTGGCGGGAGGCCTGTACGGCGTGGCGCTGGGTCGCGTGTTTTTTGGCGAAAGCATGTTCACCCACGTGTCCAACGCTTCCAAGTTTGGCTTCATCAGCCTGGTGCGCGCCTTGCGGCAAAAAGGCTTTGCCCTCATCGACTGCCAGCAAGAGACGCCTCACCTGGCCACGCTGGGCGCGCGCAGCATTCCACGCCCCGATTTCCTCGATCTTTTGCGCAAGCACGCACAGCCCCCTGATCCACCTGCCGACTGGCAGCAATGGTTGCTCGGGTGAAACCAGCCCTGTGACGCAGGGCAGCTTCACCGCCCGCTTTCCGTTCAGTCGGTTACCTCCCACACCTGCCCCGCGAGCGGGCCGTGCAGCCATAGCTGGATGTCCTTGTCGGGAAAGAGGCGCTGGAGGGCCGCGCGTGTCAGGGCGACCCAACCGGCATGGTAGCGCAGCAGCGCTTGCTCGTCCGTGAGCGGGGCATCGCAGTGTTGCAGTGCGACGATGACATCCGGCCTTTCGGCAAACAGATCCAGGGTTGTTTCGAAGAGTTGTTCGGGGCCCTCGTCGTCGGCTCGGGCCGGCATGGTGCACCGCAGGGGCCACAGGCGCGCCCAGCTATGGTCGACAGGGCCGAAGGGCAAGGCATGGTGGAACGCGTCGGCGCGGCGCAGCAGCTCGTCGGCGTCGAGGCCTTCGGCCCCGAAGCGCTGGAGCAGGCCGACGGCACGCTCGTGGCGGTGTGCATGCAGCCGTTGGGGTGCATCGGCGCGGAAAAAGGCGGCAGTGGCCCGGGCCAGGGCATCCGACGCTTCGGCTTTTGCGAAAGCGGAGGCATAGGGCACTGCTTGCACTACCCGGAGCTGCGCTCTGTGCGTGGCCGGATCGAGGCGGGCGGGGGGCCATGGCCGGCGTCCTGCCGGTGGGGCGGGCCATGGCACGCCTTGCGGCGCCCCGGGCTCTTGCGGCTCCATGTCGGGCGGGAAGGTCCAGGTGCGCGTTTCTTTCCGAAGCGGCCGGCCGGCCCAGGACCAGGGGGTGTCGTCCTGGTCGGGCGGCAAGAGTTCGGCACCCTCATTGTCGGGGCTGAGTGCTACGCGGTTGAGCCATGCCATAGCGTTCTTTTTTGGCGCGGACGGCCACACCAGGTAGTCTCGTGCGCGGGTGATGCCCACGTACAACAGGCGCGCTTCTTCCATGGCCGCACGTCGTTGTGCCTCGGCAAATTCAGGGCGCTCCACCACGCGCTCGCCCATGGGTGCTTTTTGCCACGAGGGGCCATAGGGCTGTGCCCAGAAGCGCAGCCAACGGCCGCCGAGGATGTCCTGAGGGTCGGGTGTGTCTCTTTCCGAGACGATGTGTAGTCCCCAGGGGTCGGCGCGCAGCGGCTGGTCGAGATCCATACACAGCACGATGGGCCACTCCAACCCTTTGCTGGCGTGCCAAGTCAGCACATTGACGGCGCGGGGCGAGGTGGTGGCGCCCTGCCAGTCTTCGCCGCGTTGGTGTCTGGCGGCCAGCCACAGCAGGAATCCGCCGAGCGAGGCGGCGGCGTGGAGGCGGGTGCAGCGCTCTTCGTACTCGATGGCCATGCCCATCAGCCGTTCGATGTTGGCCAGGCGCTGCTCGTGTTTGCCCCAGCGCACGACGTGACGGCGCAGGTCGAGCTGGTCGAGCAGGCGCGCCAGCACTTCGGCACTGCCCAGCTCGGCCACGCGGGGCCTGAGCGCGTCGAGCTTTTGCATCAGCTCGTGCTGTGCTGCCCACCGCTCCTCATGTCCTTGTTCGAGCCACTGCAACCGGTCCTGGATCAGATCGGCGAGCGTGTGGGTACCCGAAAGGATGAGCGCCTCGGCCGTGGAGCGGGCGTCGTCGGGGTGGAGCAACAGCTTGAGGCAGGCCATGATGAGTCGGACTTCGGCCGTGTCGAGCAGTCCCGTGCGGGCAATGGCCGCTTCCATGCCGGCCTCGTGGAGCGCTTCGGCTACCACATGGCAGTTGGCGTTGGTGCGGCACAGGATGGCCACGTCGCCGGGTCGTGCCGGGCGGAAGTTCTTTTCGCCTTTCGGCAAAATGAGCACCCCCTCCTCGAGGCGGGCGCGCAGGGCATGGGCCAGGGCGCGCGCCATCCATCGCTTGTTGGGGCGTCCGCGCTCGGGCACCAGATGCCAGTGCCAGAGGGCGTGCCCCATCGCGTCGGGTTCGGGTGGAATGTGAAAGCGGGGGTCGCCGGCGCGGCGGCGCCGCGGCTCGAGCGCCACCTGCTCGGGGGGCAGGCCGCGCCGCTCCAGCCGTTTCTTGCCAAACGCTTCGGTGAAAATGGCGTTTGCCAGCCATACCAGTTCCTCGCGCGAGCGCCAGGAGTACTTCAGGATGTTTTCGGGGCGCACGCCGCCCACCATGTGGACGACGGCCTCCATGAGCGCGGGGTCGGCACCGCGAAAACCGTAGATGCTCTGCTTGGGATCGCCCACCCATACCGACTGGCGGGCCAGCTTCGAGAGCTTGTAAAAGATGTTGAGCTGGATGGGGCTGGTGTCCTGAAACTCGTCCACCATGAGCAGGTCGAGTTGGGCCGCCAGTGCCTCTTGCACTTCGGGCTCGTCGAGCAAGCGGTCCACCAGCACCTCCATGTCGGTGTAATCAATCAGGCCGCGTTGCTGCTTGTACTGTTGGTACTCGGCGATCGCTTCGCCGGCCAGGTCGAACATGGCCTCCACCCAGGCGCGCAGCTCGCGGTGCAGGCGAGGGTGGCGCTCGTGTTCCATGGCCAACGCCATGAGGGGCGCTGCGTCGTCGCGGCTCTTTTTGCCCACCTTGCCCGTGGCGATGGCGAGGTATTCCTTCCATGGGGGCGTCTCTCCCCGTTCGAGCTTGCGCAGCAGTGCCTCGAGGGCAGCCACGTAATCGCGGGTGACTTTGGTTTCGTCTTCGTTGTGGGCAAGGGTGGCGATGGTCTGCCGGAGTGTCTGCTCGAATCGTTGTGCCCACTCCTTCGCTTCGGCTTCCGTCATGGCGGGCGGGAAGAGGGCGAGCAACGACGCGACGGAGCGCTGCTTGCTGACCTCCAGCACCTCGCGGTCGAAGCGGTTGGCACGTGCGGCTTCGGTCAGCTCGCGCACGGTACGCCGCCAGTCGCCGCCGCGTCCGCGGGCATCGCGCATGCCGAGGCGCTCGACGAGCATTTCGAGCTGTTCCACCTTTTCGGGCAGCAGGATGTTGGCCATGGCCTGGTTGAAGAGCACCTGGTGGTCTTCCTCGGCGATGATGTCCACTTCGGGCGAGACGCCGGCCTCGTAGGCGAAGCGGCGCAACAGGCGCACGCCGAGGCTGTGTACCGTGCCGATGAGGGCATGCGCCAGGTTGTGGGCGGCTTCCACTTCTCCTGCCTCGAGCAGGGCCTGCCGCACGCGTTCCTGCAGCTCGCCCGCCGCCTTGTTGGTGAAGGTGGTGGCGATGATGCCTTCGGCGCGGGCGCCGTCCTTGAGGGCCTGTACCAGCTCTTGCGTCAGGCGATATGTCTTTCCCGAGCCGGCACCTGCCGAGATGATTTTGATGCGGGACAGGGCTGGCGTTTCGCGGGATGCCTCGGGGGTCGCAGCCATGTTTTTTTCTTTTCACAATGCACCTGCAACAGGTGGAGTATCAGGGCAGAAGGTTGAGGAACTATGTATACTCAACGCAATTCGGTTTGGGAATTATTGACGATAGTCAATGGACGATAGAC
>WFYJ01000109.1 GCA_015490175.1 Saprospiraceae bacterium
ATCATCGGTGGCGCCATTGCCGGCCTGGGCAACTTCTACACCGAGCTGTTGGGCGCCATCGGCGCCACGGAGCGCATCCGCGACATCCTGCAGACGCCGGGCGAGGTGGAGCTGAAACGGCCGGCGCCGCAGCCCGCGCTGCAGCTCGAAGGCAATATCGAATACGACGAGGTGCACTTCCGCTATCCGACGCGCCCCGATGTGGAGGTGCTCAAGGGCATCAGCTTCCGCGTGCAGGCCGGGCAAAAGGTGGCGCTGGTGGGGCCCTCGGGCGCCGGCAAGTCCACCATCGTCCAGTTGTTGCTGAAGTTCTACGAGCTGGAAAGCGGCCACATTCGCGTCGACGGCCACGATATTTTCTCGCTCGACACCACCGAATACCGCCGCCACATCGCCATCGTGCCGCAGGAGGTGTTGCTCTTCGGCGGCACCATCCGCGAGAACATCCAGTACGGCCGGCCCGATGCCTCTGAAGAGGAAATCATCGAGGCGGCGCGCCAGGCCAATGCCTGGGAGTTCATTTCCAACTTCCCGGAAGGGCTCGACACCATCGTGGGCGAGCGCGGCGTCAAGCTGTCGGGCGGGCAGCGCCAGCGCATCGCCATTGCACGTGCCATCCTCAAGGATCCGGCCATCCTGCTGCTCGACGAAGCCACCTCCTCGCTCGATGCCGAATCGGAAAAGGTGGTGCAGGAAGCACTCAACAACCTCATGCGGGGCCGCACCAGCATCATCATCGCCCACCGGCTGGCTACCATCCGCGAGGTGGACCAGATCTTCGTCATCGAAGACGGCCGCATCGTGGAACGGGGCACCCACGAAGAGCTGTCGCAGATTCCCGACGGCATCTACAACTCGCTGGCACGCCTGCAGTTCCAGTCAGCATAAAGGGCGCCAGACCCCAAGCCGGGATGCAGGCCGTGCGTTATGCGTCCACGGGTTCGGGCTTGCGGATGCCGAGCTTGTCGAGGGCCTTGCCCGAAGCGATCTGTTCGGCGCTTTTCTTGTTGAAGTCGTCGGCGGTGGCGATCTTTTTCCCGTCCACCAGTACGGCCACCTTGAAGCGGTCGCGCTTTTCGTACTTGTAGCGGGCAATGAGCTTGTAGCTGACCGTCTTGCCGTGTTTCTGGCACCATTCGAGGAGCTGGCTCTTGTAGTTGTCGTCGTACTGCTCGAGCTGTTCGACGTCCACCAGCTTTTGCAGGATCTCGCGCACCACGAAGCGCTTGGTGCCGTGGTAGCCCAGGTCGAGATAGACGGCGCCCACGAGCGCCTCGACGGCATTGCCGTACATGGAGCGGCTCAGGCGCGTGTTGCTGTGTTCGTTGAGCAAGACGTCGAGTCCCATCTTGTCGCCGATGGCGTTGAGGGCTTTGCGCTTGACGATCTTGGAGCGCATCTTGGTGAGGAAACCTTCGTCGGCGTTGGGGTACTTCTTGAACAGGTATTCGGCCACGATAGTGCCCAGCACCGCATCGCCCAGATATTCGAGGCGTTCGTTGTTTTGCAGGGCGTAGCCTTCCTTGCCATTGCTGCCGCCATTGGACCGGTGGGAGAAAGCCGTGCGGAAAATGTCGAGGTTGGCAGGGGTGAAACCCAGCAGGTTGTGCAGCCGCCGGGCAAACTCCCGGTCGTTGGACAGGTAGTAGTTGTAAAACCTTAACAGTCGATGTAGCATCGCGTCTTGCACATTGCTGTGAACGAATATATCTCCCTTTCTCCTTCAACCATCCGGGCGGTCGATCGTTCGGGCGGTCCGCGATGCAAATGCTGCAACTTTTTGATGGATGTGCCTTTCGGCAAAAAGTGAATCATTGCGGCATTTGCACGAAACGAGATAGCGGAACGGGCCTGCCGAAGCGATCTTTTGACACCGTGCCGGCTTTTTTGAGGCAGGGATGCACAGACTTGCGGCCTGCGCGTCACTCGGTCAGAAAGGGTCTGAGGCAAAAATGAGGAAATTTTTACAGCCTGTAACAGACCTTTTCGTCGAACGGAAAATTTCGGGCCATTTTCCGAAAAAGCAAAAAGCCGGCGTGTGCGCACACCGGCCTTTTTTCAGGATCAATCTTCGAATTTTTTCAGAATGATGCTCGCGTTGTGGCCGCCGAAGCCGAAGGTATTGCTCAAGGCCACGCGCACGTCGCGTTCCCGGGCTTCGTTGAAGGTCAGATTCAGCTTCGGGTCGATGTCGGGATCGTCGGTGAAGTGGTTGATGGTGGGCGGCACGAAGCGGTCGCGGATGGCCAGCACACAGGCGATGGCCTCGGCGGCGCCGGCAGCGCCCAGCATGTGCCCCGTCATCGACTTGGTGGAGCTGATGTTGAGCTGGTAGGCGGCCTGGCCGAAGAGCTGCTGGATGGCCTTGATCTCGGCCACGTCGCCCAGCGGGGTGGAGGTGCCGTGCACGTTGATGTAGTCCACGTCTTCGGGGGCCAGCCCGGCATCTTCGAGCGCCAGCTTCATGACGTTGCGGGCGCCCAGCCCTTCGGGGTGCGGCGCCGTGATGTGGTAGGCGTCGGCCGTAGCGGCGGCACCTGCGACCTCGGCATAGATGGTGGCGCCGCGCCGCCTGGCGTGTTCGAGCTCTTCGAGGATGAGCGTGCCGGCTCCTTCGGCCAGCACGAAACCGTCGCGATCCTTGTCGAAGGGGCGCGAGGCGGTGAGGTAGTCATCGTTGCGGGTCGAGAGGGCCTTCATCGAGCCGAAGCCGCCGAGCCCCACCTTGGTCACGGCTGCTTCGCCGCCCCCCGCCACGATGACGTCGGCACGCCCCATGCGGATGTAGTCGAAGGCGTTCATCAGGGCGTGGGTAGACGACGCGCAGGCCGACACCGTGGCGTAGTTGATGCCGCGAAAGCCGTACTTGATCGAAATCATGCCTGCGGCAATGTCGACGATCATCTTGGGCACGAGGAAGGGGCTGTAGCGCGGCGTCTTCATGCCGGCCAGGGTGAAGTTTTCGACTTCCTCTTCGAGCGAGCGCAGGCCGCCGATGCCCGAAGCGTAGATGACACCCACGCGGTCCACGTCCAGCTTTTCGGGATCGAGGCCGGCATCCTGTATGGCTTCCTCGGCCGACACCATGGCGTACATGGTGTAGCGGTCCATTTTGCGCACTTCCTTGCGGTCGAAAAAGTCTTGCGGGTTGAAGTTCTTGATTTCGCAGGCGAAGCGCGTCTTGAAGTTGGAGGCGTCGAAGTAGGTGATGGGATTGGCGCCACTGACGCCCTTCTTCAGGGCCTCGGCGAATTCGGCCACCGAGTTGCCGATCGGCGTGACGGCGCCCATTCCGGTCACAACAACTCTTCTCATAAATCAGGAACATTGTGAAGAGCGGCGTGGTCACGGGCCGCTCGTTCGGTTTTTGCGAAAGCGGGTTTGAGCTTGTACCTATCAGCCTCTTTCGGGGCCGATACAAGAAAAAACCCGGATTGAAATGGCGCAACCGCTGATCTCAATCCGGGATGGGCATTGATTTGAAATTGACGCAGGGCCGGAATGCCAGCCGGCCACAACGCCCGCCACTGCCGGCAGGCGACTAAGTGTGTTCAGTTCTTCAGTTGCGATTCCAGGTACTCGATCGCCTGGCCTACCGTCTGGATGTTCTCGGCCTGCTCGTCGGGAATCGAAATGTCGAACTCTTTTTCGAACTCCATGATGAGCTCGACCGTGTCCAGCGAGTCTGCACCAAGGTCGTTGGTGAAGCTGGCTTCGGGAGTCACTTGCGACTAGTCCACGCCCAGCTTTTCTACGATGATCTGCTTGACCTTTTCTGCAACGTTCGAATTAGACATAGCCAGTTTTGTTTAGGATGTAAAAATTTTCTGCAAAGAAAGAGATAACCCATTTGATAAACAAAGGAATGCTGCGGTTTTTCGCCATCGGGCTCGATACGGTGTTTTTTATCATCTTGTTACGAGTAGCGAGTTTCCTCATTCGACGACTGTTCCCGGGTCCGATTTCGCATTTTGCGGGCGCAAAGGTATTTACTGTTTCCAAAAGCAGGGATACCTTCGCTCCGGTTTTGGTAAAAAGCACACTTAGGCTTGTTGCGGTTGCTTCCGCAAAAAGACGCCTCTGGAAAAAGAAAGAGTTATGGCATCGACAAAAATGCAAAAGACGAAAATCGTGGCTACCGTGGGGCCGGCGAGCAGGAGCTACGCCAATCTTCTGACGCTGGCCCGGGCGGGTGTAGATGTGTTTCGCCTCAACTTTTCCCACGGCACGCATGCCGAGCATCTGGAGGTGATCAACCACATCCAGTATATCAATGAAAAATACAACATGCACCTGGGCATTCTGGCCGACCTGCAGGGACCCAAGCTGCGCGTAGGCACCATCGAGGGCGGCAGCCTCGAGCTGTCGGAAGGCGACGTGATCACCTTCGTCAATAACCCCGAGGCGCCCGGCACGCCCGATGCCATTTACATGAGCTACGAAGCCTTTCCCAGAGACGTGAAGGTGGGCGAGCGCGTGTTGGTGGACGACGGCAAGCTCGTGTTCGAGGTGGTGGAGACCAATGGCAAGGACACCGTGCGCCTCAAGACGCTCCATGGCGGCATCCTCAAGCCGCGCAAAGGGGTCAACCTGCCCAACACGAAAATCTCGCTGCCCTGCCTTACGGAGAAAGACCTGCACGACCTGGAGTTCATCCTCACGCAGCCCGTCAACTGGATCGCCTTGTCGTTCGTGCGGCGCCCCAGAGATGTCGAGGATTTGCGGAAGCGCCTCGATGCGGCCGGTCATCCGGCCAAGATCATCGCCAAGATCGAGAAGCCCGAAGCCGTCGAGAAGATCGACAAGATCATCAAGAAGGCCAACGGCATCATGGTGGCGCGCGGCGACCTGGGCATCGAGATGCCCTACGAGCGCCTGCCCATCGTGCAGAAGCAGATTATTCGCAAGTGCATCCAGTGGGCCCGCCCCGTCATCGTGGCTACCCAGATGATGGAAAGCATGATCGAGCAGCCGGGACCCACGCGCGCTGAAGTGACCGACGTGGCCAACGCCGTGCTCGACGGCGCCGATGCCGTGATGCTCAGCGGCGAGACCTCGGTGGGCAAGCACCCGCCGCTGGTGGTCGAAGCCATGCGCCGCATCATCGAAGAGGCCGAAAAAGCGCAGGACTTCGAAGGCCGTCGCCCGGTGGCCGTGCCCAAATCGCGCACCTTCCTTTCCGACGTGGTGTGCTTCAACGCCGCCAAGACCGCCGACGAAGTGGGAGCCAAAGCCATCGTGGGCATGACCAGCTCGGGCTATACGGCGTTCAAGGTGTCGAGCTATCGGCCCCACATTCCCATCTACATCTTCAGCGACCAGATGCACATGCTCGCCACGCTCAATCTGGTTTGGGGCGTGCGCTGCTACTATTACGACCGCTTCACCACCACCGACGAGACCATCGCCGACACCTGCGAGATTCTCAAGAAAAACGGCCATGTGAAAGCGGGCGACGTGGTGGTCAATACGGGCTCCATGCCCATCGAAAAGCGCTACCGCACCAATATGATGAAGGTGACGCTGATTGAGTAGGTTGATACCTCGCTTCGCTCGGCCTTGAGGCGCCGGCTGGTGCGGCGTCGTCATGGCTCACTGCCTGCCCCCGAGTTTTCGGGCTTGTCACAGCTTGCCCCGAAGCTCAGGGGCGTCACGTTGTCACGACGTCACGACGTCACGACGTCACGTTGTCACGCGTCACGATGTCACCAATCCTTCAGTTCGGAGTAGGTTTCGAGGATGAGGGTGACGCGGCCGTCTTCGACTTGCTGGAGGCGGAGGCGCTTTCTGACCAGGTAATAGTGAAGGGATGTCGGTTGGGGCATCTCTTGGTCGTCGGGGTTGGGGCGTGTCAGTGAGAAGGTGCGGGTCCGGGGGCCGATGGCGGTGAGTGAGGTGGCGCGCTGCAACGAGTCGAGCAGCATGACCACGACCTGTTCGTCGGCCTGGAGTGGGGGCAAGAGGGTGAGCTGCAGCAGGGTGTCATTTGCCGAAAGGCGAAAACTGTCGATGCGCGGCATGGGGTGGCGCAGTTCGAGGCGATGGCTGCGGAAGGGATGCGGCCAGGCAAAGACCGCGGTGTCGGGTTGCGGGCCCCTGTTTTCGTAATTGTATCGGATGAGCTTGTCGGCCACTTGCCGGCGGCCCATGGTATGGCCGTTGAAACGGACGTCGCCGCCGAGGGCCAGGGGGCGTGCCGTGGCGAGCGAATCGCCGGCCATGAAGGTGGCTTCGGCCTTGACCTGCGACTCGGGTACGAGGTAGCGGACGTAGAGCTCGGCCAGCCAGGTCGTTCGTGGCGCATCTTCCGACTGGCAGGCAGCCAGCCAGAGGAGCAGGGGCAGCAGCAGGGCGATTTTTCTCATGGGTGCCGTTGATCTCGCGTTTTGGTAATCAATCTGACAAAAATGGTGTAAGGACACAGACAGCCGCGCGATTGGTGTACGCAGCCCGCCAAAGCGCTGTAAATTTGAAGAATCGGAAAGAAATGCGGTCGAAGGCATCAACCTTTGTCGGCCAGCCGCGCCCGAAACTTTTTTCCCGCAACAGAGTGACTACCGGAAGGTACTTTTGCCGCCCCATGCCGTTTTCAGTATCATTGTGCTGAGCTGGCGGCAGCTCGTATTGATTTTTGGCCTCTTGGCAAACCGGATACGCAATCACAAAACGCGATTTTATGGCACGTTATCTACTCCTTGTTGGCAGTTTCCTTGTGCTGGGGATGGCCGCCATGGCCCAGACCTCGCTCCAGGGCAAGGTGACTGATGAGAATGGCGAACCGCTGTTGTTTGCCAACGTAGTGCTCAAGAAAAACGGCAATTTCGTCACAGGTACCGAGACCGACCTGGACGGCAATTACAGTATCGCCAACATCGACCCGGGTACTTACGAGGTAGAGGTGAGCTACCTGGGCTATCCCACCCAGCGCATCACCGGCGTGGTGGTGTACAACGGCAAAGCCAATCGCCTCGACGTCACCATGAGTTCCGAAGGCGGTATCGTGCTCGAAGAGGTGGTGGTGAAAGAGTACAAGGTGCCGCTCATCGAGCAGGACAACACCACGACGGGCGGTACGCTCACCTCCGAGCAGATCGAAAAGTTGCCCACGCGCAACGTCAACGCCCTGGCAGCCACCACCGCGGGTATCGCCTCGGCCGATGAGGGCAGCGAGCTCAACGTCAAAGGCTCGCGCTCCAACGCCACCAACTACTACATTGACGGCGTGCGCGTCTTCGGGCGCATGATTCCGCAGACCGAGATTGACCAGTTGCAGGTCATCACCGGCGGCATCGAAGCGCAGTACGGCGACGTGACCGGCGGCATCATCTCGATCACGACCAAGGGCCCGTCGAGCCGTTTCTCCGGTGGCATCGAAGTGGAGACCTCCGAGTTTCTCGATGCCTTCGGCTACAACCTCATCAACGGCAACATCAGCGGGCCGCTGCTCAGAAACAAGGAAGGCGAGTCGGTGCTGGGCTTCCGCTTGGCCGGCCAATTGCTCAAGCAGCGCGACGACGACCCGCCCGCCATCCCCGTCTATCGCGTCAAGGACGAAGTGCTGCAGGAGATGGAGGCCAACCCCATCACCATCCTCGGCGGGGGAGCCGCCCCCGTGGGCGAGCAGTACACCAATGAGCAGGTCAATGCGCTCGACTACAAGCCTTTCGAGGATCGCCAGACGGTGGACCTCACCTTCAAGCTCGACGCCCGCTTCAGCAAGGCCATTGACCTGACCTTCACGGGTACCTACAGCGATATCCAGAACCGGTTTACTCCCGGCGGCTGGCGGGTGTTCAACAGCCAGAACAACCCCACCTCCTACCGCACGCGCTATCGCGGCAACGTGCGCCTGCGCCATCGCCTGGGCATGGGCAACGCCTTGCCCGAAGACGCTACCGACGAGGAGAAGGCGGCGCGCGCCGGCGGCGTGATCCAGAACGCCAGCTACACCCTGCAGTTCGGCTACGAGCGCGGCGACTTCCAGGTGTACGACCCGCGCCACCAGGACCGCCTGTTCGACTACGGCTACATCGGTCGCTTCGACTATACGTGGGAGCCTACGTTCGACTTCAGCGACTTCCCGCCCAAGCACAATGACTACCGCCAGGTGTTCACCGGCTACACGCCCGGCGACAAGAACCCTGTGCTGGTCAACTACAACAACGTGGTGGACGACGCCAACGACATCAACCAGTACATCGCCATTAACGGCTTCATGTCCAACCTCTATACCAGCATCTTCGGCCTGCACACCAACGTGGGGCAGGTGTACAATAACTACCAGAAGAGCCAATCGGACATTTACACCTTCAATGCCAAGACCTCGTTCGAGCTCGTACCCGGCGGCAGCTCCGACAGGGGACGCCACTACATCCAGCTTGGCGTGACCTACGAGCAGCGCACCCAGCGCGGCTACCGCATCAGCCCCGGCTCGCTGTGGCTCATCGCCCAGCAGTCGGCCAACCGCCACATCCTCGGCGTGGATACGACCAACGTGCTCTACGTGGACACCCTCTTTGGCACGCCCGTGCCCATTTACGGCACCCGGATCGTTCAGCCCGAAGACCTGTACTTCTACCAGCGGGTGCGCGAGCTGACCGGCCAGTCGCTCAACGAGTACGTCAACGTTGATGCCATTGACCCGGCCGACATGCGCCTCGACATGTTCAGCCCCAAGGAGCTGAACGACCAGTACGGCTTTATCGGGCTCGACTATTACGGCTACGACTACCTGGGCAACGTGCTCGACGGCGTCACCTTCGACGACTTCTTCACGGCTACCGACGCCAACGGCGTGCGCACCTTCCCCGTGGCGCCCAACCGCCCCATCTACACGGCGGCCTACATCCAGGACAAGTTCACCTTCAAAGACGTGATCTTCCGCGTGGGCTTGCGCGTCGATCGCTACGACGCCAACACCAAGGTGCTCAAAGATCCCTACTCGCTCTACGACATCATGACGGCGGCCGACTTCGAGGCCAAGTACGGCGTGGAACGACCCGGAAATATCGGCGACGACTTCAAGGTCTATGTCACCGAAGAAAACGGCACGGTAGTGAAAGCCTACCGCGACGGCGACACCTGGTACCGCCCCAACGGCACCCAGGTCAACGACGGCACCGAGATCTTCGGTGGCGAGCTGGTCTTCCCCAAGTACACGGTGGAGAACCCCAACATCCAGGCGCGCGACTACGACCCCTCGATCTCGTTCAAGGACTACGAGCCCCAGGTCAACTTCATGCCGCGTCTGGCCTTTTCGTTCCCCATCTCCGACGAGGCCAACTTCTTCGCCCACTACGACCTCCTCGTGCAACGCCCGCCGTCCAACACCATCGCCACGGCGCTCGATTACTTCTACTTCGCCACCCGCCCGGGCATCAAGAACAACCCGGCCCTCAAGCCCGAGCGCACCGTAGATTACGAGGTGGGCTTCCAGCAAAAGCTGACCAATACTTCGGCCCTCAAGATCGCCGCCTATTACAAGGAGATGCGCGACATGATCCAGGCGCGCTACTTCCTCTTCCTGCCCGCGCCGATCAACCAGTACGAGACCTATGACAACCTCGACTTTGGTACGGTGAAAGGCTTCACGTTCCAGTACGACCTGCGCCGCACCGGCAACGTGTCGCTCAATGTGGCCTATACGCTGCAGTTTGCTGACGGCACCGGCTCCGACGCCAACACCTCGCGCGGCCTGTCGAGCCGCGGCATCCAGCGTACCCTCTATCCGCTTTCGTTCGACGAGCGCCACCGCATCAACGTCATCTTCGACTACCGCTACGGCTCGGGCCGCCGCTACAACGGCCCCCGCATCAACGGCGTGGACATCTTCGCCAACGCAGGCATCAACCTGCAGACGATCGCCGTCTCGGGCCGCCCCTACACGCGCAAGACCACGCCCGCGCCCTTCGGCGGCCAGGGCACCCAAGGCTCCATCAACGGCGCACGCCTGCCGTGGAATTTCACCATCAACATGCGCATCGACAA
>WFYJ01000110.1 GCA_015490175.1 Saprospiraceae bacterium
CTTCGGTTCCTCATCCATTGAAACCGCAGCCTTCGGCCGCAGAAGATGCAGCGTTGACGCAGTTTGCGCGCTCGGTCACTCCCTCACTCCATCTCTCCTCTCTCCATCTCGGAAAATCGTCCATTGACCATTGTCAAAAATTCCCGAACCGAATTGCGTTGGGTATATTATGATCTCACGCGTCACGCGTCACGCGTTACGATGTCACTGCTTGCCCCGGAACTCGGGGTCGTTACGCGTCACGGCCTTCTTTCAGCATGCTCGATCCTTGAATCCTCGGTTCCTCTATTTATACGAAATGCAGGGTTTTTTATACAAACGATTTTTTTTCTTTGTAAATGCCTTGCAAATTTGCTTTTGAAAAGCGCCGGTGCTCGTTAATTTTTTTCTGTACTTCTTGTAAAGTTTGTTCTTTTATTCGAACACAAAATTGCTTGAATTATGGAAAGAGTAAGCACCTTTTCAACCCTGCTGTTGGGCTTTGTTTTGTTCTTTCCGTTTGAAGCCCGAGCCAATCCTTGCCATCCACCGGCGCTGACATTCACTTCTGTTGTCCACTATGAGGGCTATGCCAAGGCCCTGCTGACATTCGACTTTGACACCAGACATTTGCGCGTGCGCATCGAGCGCGAAGATGGTACGGAATGGGGGGTGTATGAGTTGCGCTCGAGCATGCCGCGCCTGTTGCTGACCAATCTGCCGCAACACGAGCTCTTTGCCGTGTATGCCGGGGATGGTTGCGGCGACATGCAGCCAGTGGGCTGGTTCGAGACCTGGCCGGGTAAGGACGGCGACCAGAGCCTGCGCGTAAGCAAAGCGCTGTTCCATGCTTCCGAGCTTTTTGTCCGACAGGAAGAAGTCGCGCTTCCGCTTTTTCTGAAAAACAGAAACGAGATTCCCCTCCTCGACCGGTTGTGGTTCCTGCAGCAGTACCTGTACGAGGGCGCGCCTTTCCCCCAAGACTTCGGACGCAACTACCCGCCGGATGATTTCTGGGATCAGATGCCCGAGCTCACCAGGGAATGCCATTGTGCATTGTTGACATACGCCTCGGCTCGTCCCTCAATTATGCAAGGCGGAAATATCATTCCGAAGACAAACCAGGTGTCGGGCTCATTGGGCACCAATGCCGATTTCGAGCTGAAAACGGCCTATGCCGGCGCCGCCAAACACGTGGAACTGCTTACAAAGGGGTGCCGTGCCGGCGGCGTAGATTATGTGTATCGCTACAATGTGACGGAGGAACAAAATGAAAGCATTGGCAGCAGTTCCTACGGATTGTTGGAATATCACCTTCTTTGTGTGAACACGCAAAAGATCAAGGCAGATTGTCCGTGCAGTCGTTGTGTGCTTGTGAATGCATCTTATTCGACCAGGCTGAATGCCGACGCTACGGTGAAGACGGGGTGCTGGAGTGCGGGTAAAGACAAGTGGGCCTTTGCGCTTGCACAGGACATATCCACGCTGGTCCACGTGTCTGCAAAAAACGGCTTTCAGATTCTCGCTGCGGACAATGTGCATGTTTCCAAAGAAGTAGAGAAATCGCTCAATGAGGAGTTTTTCATGGCTCTGGTGGATGTGGTTGCAAACCTCGCTCCTTCGCTGGATGCGTTTACGATTCAGGCTCTGGATCTGAACGCACTTGCCCAATCGCTGAAAAACCTGATAGGGGAATCGGTCTCCGAAAACGAGGGCAAGGCCGGTCCGGAGCAGTATGTCGGCCAGCGTTTCAGAGTGTACGACAGGGAGATCTGCTTTGAAGCCAACGATCCCAACCGAATCCTGCTCTTTTCCTTTGGCCACGTGGTGAGCGGCGGGCGGCGCAAGTGGCGGGCGCATGCCTATGTCCAGGGCGGCTTTCACCTCGACGGCATCGTAAAGGCCAATTTCGAGCAGGAGGCCTGTTGCCAGGATGAGCAGTTGGGCGACTGGCTGGCCAAGAACCTGATTGATGATTCTTCCCTGGATACCTACGAGATGCAGGCCCGTGTGGTCGAGGATTTTGCCCTGTGGCCGTGGAACGGCTGGTCGCCTTACGACGGGTTGCCGGGCGAATATGGCCGGCTTTCTTTCTCGTGGGGCGTGTGCGACAGCAGCGGGTTGACGGGGCCGGACAAGGAACAGGTCGAGGACTGGTGGCAACAACTCGCTGTAGGGCGCGAAGCGGCAGATGTATATCAAGCTGCGGATGCTGATTCCGAGATCAGACCTTCTGCGCCAACATCCGTCCAGGCGGTTGTACCGACTTGTCCTTGTCGTCTCGAAGTGATTGATTTGCAAGGGCGTATCCTGTACGTGCTTTCGGATTTGCCGGATTACGATCCGGTTCGCCTGCGGGAGCGTTTGCGGGCGCAAGGGGTCTTCCCCGCGCCGGGCATTTACCTGTTCCGGCTCACAGGAGGCCGCGGCATGCATACCGACAGGATATTTGTAGGCCGATAAACAACAGAGTGACGCGGTTTCCGGAAGGATTTGTGCCTTCCGGAAACCGGCTTTTTGGATCAACTGCGATAATTGTTCGGGTATGACTCGCATGGCAATTGCCCTTGTATTGTGCGCATACGCCCTGACGGCGGCCGCCTGGCAGCAACCCCGCCTCGTGACCGGTTATGTGGAAGATGCCGAAAGCGGGGAACGCCTGAGTGGCGCACACGTGTATGAATGGCATTCGGGTCGGGGTACGGCTACGGACAACTACGGCTATTTTGCCCTTCAGCTACCGACCGACTCGGTGCGGCTGCGCATCACCTATACCGGTTATGAGCCGCTGTGGCTCGATGTGGCCGGCCATGCCGACACGCTGTTGCGCCTCGCCTTGCAGCCGGGCGAGGCGTTGCCACAGGTCGAGGTGCGAGGCAAGAGAGCTGACTTGTCGCCCGGTCTCGATCTGCAATCGCTGAGTATTGCCCAGATCAATGCGGTGCCGGCCTTCCTGGGCGAATCGGACGTGTTGAAGGCGCTGAGCGTGTTGCCGGGAGTGATGCCCGGCCAGGAAGGGCAAAGCGCCATTTTCGTGCGGGGGGGCAGCCGCGACCAGAATCTGGTTTTGCTCGACGGCGTGCCCCTGTATTTTACCAATCATCTGGCCGGCTTTTTTTCGGTGTTCAATCCCGATGCGCTCAAACAGGTACAACTGTACAAGGGCGGCTTTCCCGCCGGATATGGTGGCCGGCTCAGCAGTGTGCTCGACCTGACGATGAAGGAAGGCCACCTGCGCGAGTGGCACGCCAAAGGCGCCGTGAGTTTGCTCAGCGGTCGGCTTACGGTGGAAGGGCCCATTGTGCCTGAGCGCGCTTCGGTGCTGGTGGCTGCGCGGCGCTCCTGGACCGACCTGATCATTTTTCCGCTACTCTTCCGCTTTGCCGGTTACGAGCCCCATGAGATCCCCCGGTTCTGGTTTCGCGACCTCAACCTCAAGGCCAACTGGATCGTCAACGAGCGCAATCGCCTGTTTGCCAGCGGCTATCTGGGGGGCGATTATCTCAACTTCAACCTGCTTGAGACTTTGAAATGGGGTGACATCCTGACGACCACCTCAGCTACGCAGTGGAACAACATCACCCTCTCGCTGCGCTGGCAATCCATTCTCCGCGACGAGCTCACGGCCACATGGGTCGCGCATTACAGCCAATACGGCCTGGACATGACTTATGACTACGTATTGCGCGACAGCATGGAACAACTGCTGTATCGCCTCGAGTCCGACGTGGCTTCCGGCGTGCGCGAGGCGGGGCTCTCGGTTTCCTCGTTGTATGCGGGGCTGAAAGATCACGAGTTGCGCTTTGGCGCTTCATCCATATGGCGCGACTATTTGCCTTTCGAGTCAATCCAGCATCTGTCAAGTCCGGATAGCACCATCCTATTGCGCCCTGATTCGGAGTCACAGATGGAGTACGCCCTGTGGGTGTCGGACCGGTGGCAAAGGGAACCCTGGACCATCCGGTGGGGCGTGCGTTTTGCCGGTGTGGCCGGCGGGCGGTTGCGTGCGTCGGCTCCCGAGTTGCGGCTGAAGGTTGTGCGCGCTTTTTCGTCGGGAAATACGGCATGGCTGACTTTCGATCAGATGCGGCAATACCTGCATCTGGCCCAGAGTGAGACGGTTTCTCTGCCTTCCGAGCGCTGGCTGCCGGCCACGCCTTCCCTGCCGCCTGAGCGCTCATGGCAATTGTCGGCGGGCGTTTCTTTGCCCGACCTGCTGGGCGGGCAATTGGTGGTGGGTGCCTATTTCAAGAAAATGTACAACCTGGTTACCTGGGCCGAGGGTGTCAGTTTTGTCCGACCGCAGCTCGAAGACTGGGAGGCGGAACTGGTGCGAGGCAACGGCGAGGCGTGGGGCATCGAGTGGCAATGGCAGCGCCGCACCAAGCGCTGTGAAGTGATGCTGGCCGGCACCTTTTCGCGAAGCTGGCGCCTGTATCCCGAGAAAAATCTCGGTCGGCGCTTTCCCCACCTTTTCGACCGGCCCATCGCGCTCAATGCCCAGGTGTCGTGGCGCGTGTCCGAGCGTTTTCAGGTGGCCGCCTTCTGGACGCTGGCTTCCGGCATCCCCCAGACCCTGCTCGAACGCCGATTCAGCGTACCGGTGGACTTTTCTTACCATTGGAAACCTGGTCGCAGTTTTTCGCCTGGACTGCACTATGCTTATGAATATGGCCCCATAAACGGCTTCCGATTGCCGCCCCACCACCGGCTGGACCTGAGCGCCCGATGGTACAAGAAGAAAAAACACTACGAGCGATGGTGGGTGGCGGGTGTGTACAATGCCTTCGTGCGGGCCAACGTCATGTACGTGCATTATGACGCCGAGGTGGGAAAATATAGCGGCCTGGGGGCCTTTCCCATCATGCCCTTTGTGGCGCTGGAGTTTGCATTTTGATAGACTCAATCTGAAAAGGGTGGTGTCCTTGAATAGATGATCGCGCATGCCGAGAATGAAGCGGCTGCGAAAGGTGTTTAGGGTTTTAGGTTTAAAGTTTAAAGTTTTTAATATTGATTATCAGTGAATTATCAGGCATTCGGTTCCTCGGTTCTTCAGCCAAAAACCGCAGCCTTCGGCCGCAGAAAGCGCAGCTTGACGCAGTTTGAGCGCAGTTTTTTAACTCTGTGAAAATCAGTGCGTGATCAGTGGCGCTCTGTGTAACTGAATGATTTTTCGACTTTTTCAGCAGGCTCTTGAATCGAATCCTCGGTTCTTCGGTTCCTCGATTGCTCAATCAAAAATGTCCATTGACTATCGTCAATAATTCCCGAACCGAATTGCGTTGGGTATGGCTGAATGATCTTTCGGATCGGGATTCAAGGCCGCTGCAAAAAAAAAATTGCCGTCATGAGAGTAGTTGTCGCGATCGTTCTTGCGATGGGTCTGCTGTCTTCCTGCGACAGTCTGACGCGTCGTACGCTGGGCGAGGATATTCCGCTGCACGAACCCAAGCCGGTGGTAGCCATGCGCCTGAAGGTGGGCGATACCATGGCTTTTACCTCAGGGATCACCCTTGCGCACGACCCGCGCGAGTACTGGGATCTGGGTGGGGGGATCACCTACATGCATCCTGATTCGTACGAGATATTCCTGTACCGGAACGGATCGCTGTGGTGCGGACCTTTTGAGAGGGGGAAATTTCCTCTGTTCGACAACCAGCCCATATGCATGCTCGATGAGCCGGTTCCGCCTTCGCCCGAGGTGTATGAGTTGGTGGTAGAAACGGAAGGTTACGGCACCTTGCGCGCCGTTCAGACGATGCCCACCTGTGTGCCGTTCGATACGGTGATTGTCCATTCGATGGAAGCAGACCTTGTCCGCGGTCTGTTCAAGGGCGTGATCGAGCTGCATTTTACGGATCCGCCGGGCGAGGCCAACTTTTACGAGCTGGTCGTAAAAGACAGTTGCAGCAGCCCCATTACGCGCTACACGCTCACCCTGACCTCGCTCGACGACAAGGCCATCAGGGGCGCAAGTAAAGGACTGGTGCTGTCGGATGCCATGTTCGACGGCGAGCAGGAATCTTTGCTGATCGGCTTCGAGGGCACAACGGGTGGGGTTGCATTTGGGGGCAGTTTTAAGGATTGCGCCGTCTGGCTGGAATTTATCTCGATCACCGAAGACCGATACCGTTTCCTCAAGACGCTGACGCGGGCAAACGAGGCGTTCAACAATGCTTTTGCAGAGCCGGTGCACGTTTACTACAATATCGAAAACGGCCTCGGGCTTTTCAGTGCCGAATGCCCGTTTACATATCGCCTTTATTGAAGAAGGCGGTGGCCTCAGCCAGAAACCGCAGCCTTCGGCCGCAGAGGGCCGCAGTTTGAACGCAGTTTTTGGCCAGGTTGAGGGTTGAGCGTTGAGGGTTTAGTGTTTGGTATTTACGCCTCCGGCGATTGTGGTTGCATGACATTCTGTTCCCGGACTTTTCAAGCAAGAACAAAACAAACATCAAGCGCCGCCCCGAGGGGCGGCGCTTGTCTCAACAGGCGCCGATTGTGCGGCCAAGCGCACGATCGGCGGTCTCAACGTGGGGCCAAGGCCCCGCTCAACTGTGTCACTGCCTGTCGCGTGACCGCCACCATGCAAAATACTTCTGCACGCAACTTCATTCGCCGGCGCTGTAA
>WFYJ01000111.1 GCA_015490175.1 Saprospiraceae bacterium
GGCCGGCGATGGCTTCGAGCAGGTCGGCCAGCTTTTTGTTGCGCTCCTGAACGGTGTGTCCCAGCTTGGGCGAATTGACGTCGAAGTCGGCAAAAAGGCCTTTGAGGTCGTCTTCGCTCTCGTAGCCGCGGGCCGAGTCTTCGATGTTTCGGAAGATGCGGGCCAGGGTTTCGTTGAGGTTGTCTTCCCGGCGGGCCCTTTTGACCACGTTGGCAAACAGCTCGCTGGGCAGGATGAAAAAGCCCTTTTCTTGGACGGTTACTTCACGGCCCCGCTCGGCTTCCGCATCCGACAGGCGGGCATAGTCAAAGTCCGTATTGCCCGCTCGTCGCTCCTGTTCGTTGAGGTAGCGGGTCAGGTTTTCGCTGATGAACCGATAAAAGAGCGTGCCCAGCACGTATTGCTTGAAATCCCAGCCGTCCACGCTGCCGCGCAGGTCGTTGGCAATCTTCCAGATGGTCTTGTGCAGTTCGGCTCGCTGTTGGTGTCCGGTCATGGTTTCGATTTTACGTTCGAAATGGCCGCACTGTGACGCTCGGTCCGAAGCAAAGATGCAAAATCAAAATCTATGTCCCCCCTGCAACAAGCCAAACTCCGGCTTCCGTCGCACAGCCGTGGCACGGACACAAACGACGCAGGCCGCTTTTCCTCAATGGCATTTGAAGTAGTCGAAGGGTTCGAGGCAGTCGAGACAGCGGTACAGCGCCTTGCATGCCGTACTGCCGAAACGGCTCACCTCCTCGGTATGGTGCGACCCGCAGCGCGGACAGGCCACGGGCAGGTCCTCGTCTTCGCCGGCACGACCCACCGGCGGAGTAATGCCGTATTCCCTGAGTTTGCGCTTCCCTTCTTCGGTCATCCAGTCGGTGGTCCAGGGCGGGGAGAGGACGGTATGTACCACTACGTCTTTGAATCCGGCGGCCAGGAGCTGCATCCTGATCTGCATGGCGATGACGTTCATGGCCGGACAACCCGAATAGGTGGGCGTGATGGTGACGTGCACCCGTCCCGACTCGTCCGTTTCCACCTTGCGCACGATGCCCATGTCCACTACGGAAAGCACGGGAATCTCCGGGTCTTTGACCTCCCGGAGCAAACGCATGATGTCGGATACGTCATTAGTCATGGCTCGACAGTTGGTCAGGGCGATGATTCAGGGGCCCGGGGCGTCAGGTCGAGACGGGCCATCATTTGCAGGAAACTGCGTGCAAAGGCCATCTGGCCATTGGTGTGCAGCATGCGCACCTGTGGCTCCAGCCTGGGCCAGGCCTCCCGGTGCTTGCGGCACACGGCCTGCACCGCCTGCCGGATGGCCGAACCATTGAGGCGACCCGTGGCAGGATCCACCAACCCGTACTGCAAACCCAGTGCGGCAAAATAGCGATATGCGCGCACACACCAGTACAGGTGGAGCAGGTCGCGATCGGGCGGCGGCAAGGCGTGGTTGAACAGGCTGTAGCCCGCGATGTAGTCGGGGATGGCCAGCGCAAAGTCGGGATGGTCGTGCTCGATGTACCATTCCATGTGCGGCAGCTCAGACCGGACAAAATTGGCGAACAGGTCGTGTGTGGCTGCCTCGGTAATGCCAAAGGTGGCCGGCACCAGATACAACTCCTCGTAAAACTCCTCGCGGGGCCGCTCGAGCAAGGCAGCCAGCTCACGCCGCAAGTCGTGGTTCTTTGCCTGTACCGTACGGCCGTCGTTGGTAAAAAAATCGCGATGCAGTCGCTCGAACGTCTCCATGGTGTATCCTTCCGGCTTCACCAGATAGTCGAGCCGGTACACCAGGCTCAGCAGCAGATACGAAGCCGCAGCAGGGAATTGCTCCGGCGGCAGCGCCCCGTCATCGAGCAGCGCGAGCACTCGCCGTATTTCCTGCACGAAGAATTCGTATCGGACGGCCTTTTCCTCTTCACTCATGGGCTCGATATGCTCCATCTCGACCGGCGCCAGCCGGTCGAACTCGTCGAGTAACAGGTCGTCCTGCTTGTCGGCATGGGTGGCCAGCTCGCGCAGGGCGTGATAGAGCTTGTAAGGGGAGCCATCGAGCAAGAAGCTGAAGGTGACGAGGCTGATGTGGCCCTGCTCATCCAAAGCGTAGTGCGAAAAGTTCAGGTCGCCATTGGCTTCGAGCAGCCGACGCATCCAGGCGACCTGCAGCTCGCGCGTATGGGCCACCCTGCTCTCGGCGCGAAGCCGCTCACCATCGACATGGCCATGCACCACCTTGCTGCCCTGCAGCAGCGTGAAATGGATCTGGTCGTCGTGGCGCGTCCACTGCACGTTTTGACGGGCCGGATCCAGCAGGTACTGCAAGAGAGCCTCTACACTATCCAGGTACTGCTGCGCTTCCCAGGCATGCACGGCTCGGCTCCACCAGGCCATCCGTTCGGGGCTTTTCCAGGCATCGGAATGGCGACCGAAGCGATTGCCCGCCTGCGGGACTTCACCCTGCCTGCCAAAACCCAACAAGCCGAAAAGTGCCATGC
>WFYJ01000112.1 GCA_015490175.1 Saprospiraceae bacterium
CCAAAGAATCCTTGATGGGTGACTTGGGGCTAATCACTCAAGCCAACTTGGGAATACAGCTTAAGATTCCTTTTGACTGGGCTACCCAGAAAGTTAATACGACTTTATCGGACTGCGCACCTAGTACGACTTAATTGGATTCAACAACTCTCAACCCTACACGCAACACCTTTTTGCAGCCGGTTCATTTTCGGGATGCGCGATCCTGTGTTCAAGGACACCACCAAAAAACAAAGGGTTGCACCGCGGATGCCGGCCGCTGCGGCGCATGGCGGCATAGCGCTCGACATCCTCCTCGGAGGTGTCACATGCCTGCCGGCCGCAAAGGCCTGCTGCCTGACGATGCAACCCGCCCGACGCAGACCTGCGCGCGCCGAACCGTTGCCGGCTCTTCATGCGACTTGCGCGTCGGGATGATTTGCTTCATTTGAGCCGGCCCAGCCGTGGTCTTGCACCCCAGGCCACACGTGCGGCCACTGCATGACGATGGGCTTGTGCCTCCGACGCCGGAGGTGTCCCAGCATGCAGGATCGGCATGCAAGCCGTGCCTGGTTTCCGGCTCAAAGAAGCAAGCTCTTTGTTTCGGCAAAACTGCCCTGTTTGCAACAAAATTTCGACTTTTCGAAACCTTTTGAGCGATTCATTTCGCTGATTGCAGTCCAAATATACGGTTTGTTTTTCGGGTTGTGCAAATCTTTTTTTGCACAAAATATGCACCCGGATTTTCCACATTCTGTGGAAAACAATCGCATCTCATTGCCCTGTCAATCAGTGTTTTGTGATTCGATGCTGCGCATTTCTTCCGAGAAGTCGAGCCAGGGGTGTTGATTTTGCAGTTGTGCGATGCGGTGCAAGGTGTCGCGTATGAATTGCTGGTGTGCAGGAGTGCCGGGATGGAGGGGCCGGTGTGCGACGGCTGCGCGGATTTTTTCCACCTGTTGCATGAGGGGCAGGGCTTCGGGGTCGAGCAGCACTTCGCAGAACCACTGCCATACGTACCGGCGTGCCAGTTCGTTGGGGTGGGCCATGTCGGCTTCCATGAAGCGATAGTCGCGCAGGTCGTCGAGCACCAGTTCGCAGGCGGGGAAGTAATGGCAGTGGGCGTCCGAGTCTGTCAGAGTATGGGTGGCCAAGAGCAGGGTGGCCTTGCTGCGCTGGTTGGCCACCAGGCCATCGCGCAGGTGGCGCACGGGGCTCACGCTCCACAGCAGGTGCAAGGCATCGGGGTTGTGGTGGAGTTGTCGGAGTGCGCTGACGATGCGGCGAAGGTGTCGGGTGGTCTCGTCGAAGGTGAGCAGTTGCCGTTCGAAGGTGGCAGCGGGTGCTTTGTGGCAATTGGCTACTACGCGGCCCGTCTGCCGGTGGCGAAACACATGGGCCGTGCCCAGGGTGAGCAATACCACTTCTGCGCGTGCAAGCACCTCACGGGTGACTGCGGCCTCGCGGTTGAGGCGGTCGAGCAGGCGATCCGGCTCGGCGTCGGCGAAGCGGCCGTGGTGCTGCCAGCTGAACCACAGGCCCTGCTGGTGCGTCAGGTCCTGTTTGCCGAAAGGCGCATCCGCACGGGCGAGGCGCTCCAGGTTGTCGGCCATGACTGCCGGATTGTACAGGATGCCGAAAGGGTTGAGCAGCAGCTCGAACTTGCGCTCCCGCAATTTGCGTCCGATATGCTCGGCAAAGCACGAACCCAGCGCCACGAGCGGTTGCCGGTAGCGAATGCGGAAGGGGTACGCGGCAGGGGGCAAAATGGTGCGGAAAGTGGGATGCATGATGTGATTATTTGCGTTTTTTGTCAAAAAAAATGTAATTTTTGACTTGAAATATTGTTATTTGCTTCAGTATCCAATGGCACAATGACATGATTGGTCAGATTTCGATATCCAATTTCCGTTCGGTAAAAGAGAAATTGGTACTGGATTTTTCGCGCCATTCAGGTGAAAAGCAACTGCCAGAGAACCTCATTCCGCACAGCCCGAAGCCGCTGTTGAAGTCAATGGCACTTTATGGCGCCAATGCTTCGGGCAAGAGCAATGTGCTGCGTGCTTTTCTTGCCTTGCAATATCTGGTTCGTCACAGTGCGTCGTTTTTGCCGGAACAGCCTTTGGCTCCCTATGAGCCTTTCCTCTTTGACGAGGACACCAAGGGGGCGCCGGTGCGCTTTGTGATCATTTTTCAGGCCGAAGGCAAATTCTATGAATATGAAGTGGCTTATGGCCAGCATGCGATCGGGTACGAACGTTTGCGGGTGCGACCGGATGTCAAATGGCGATTGCTTTACGAGCGGCGCGGAACAGGAGTGAGGTTTGGTCCGAATTATCGCGGTGCCCGCAAGGTAATAGCGCGCCTGTGCCTGCCCAATCAGTTGTTGCTTTCGAAGGCGGCCCAGAACAACGTCACTCAACTGCTGCCGGCTTACCACTTTTTCACCGAGCGGTTGGTGGCATTTGCCCTTGCCGAGTTTGACCGGATCTCGGCCACGCGCTTGCGGCGGCAATTTGCCGAAATGCTGGCTACAGATGCCGCCTTTGCGCGCAAGGTTTCGGCACTCGTTCGAGCTTTCGACACGGGCCTGAAGCGGGTGGAAGTGGAGGAGATTGACTGGAGCAAGGTCGAATTTCCGGAAGGCATGAAGACAGAGGATATCGAGCGGCTGAAAAGGCAGAACCGCTACCACGTGCTTGGCATACATCCCGTTTTTGAAAACGGGCGAGAGGCGGGAGAGGAAGGCCTCCCTTTCGAGGAAGAGTCGGCCGGCACGCGACAGTTGCTCTTGCTGGCCTGCATCCTGCTCGATGCCCTCGAGTCGGGCAAGGTGGTGGTCATTGACGAGTTCGAGAAAAATCTGCATCCGCACATCACGCGCGAGCTGATCGGTCTGTTTCACGATCCGAGGATCAATCGGCACAATGCCCAGTTGCTGATTGCCACCCACGAAGCGTCTTTGCTGGCCGATGAGCATCTCTTTCGCAGGGATCAGGTGTGGCTGGTAGAGAAGGACGAAGAGGGGGCCACCGAAGCATGGCGGCTTTCGGACATGAAAGAACATCGGCGTGCTGCCGCCCTCGATCGCAAATACCTCTCGGGCGTACTGGGCGGCACGCCCCTGACCGATCGGTTGGCGATCATCGAAACGCTGACATCGCCATGTCCCGAAGGATAAACCCGAAACGCAGCAAAGGCAATAGAGGCTCGAAGCGCCGAGCAGAACGAAGGCGTTACCTCGTGCTCTGCGAAGGCGAGAGTGAAGAACGCTACGCATTGGCACTCCAAAGGGAGCTGCCGCGACAGGCCCGGCGGGGGCTCGACATACAGATCGTGCGCAAAGGCGATCCGAATGCCCTGCTTAAAGAAGCACGCAGGCGCGTCAACAAGGCGCAGAAGGAAGGATTGCCGTTTGATGAGGTGTGGCTGTTCTTCGATCACGACAACAGAGAAGGGGTGGAAAAGGTGTTTGAGCAGATCAGCAAGAAAGGATGGAGATATGCCTTTTCCAATATCTGTTTTGAGGTGTGGCTCCTTCTCCATTTTATCGTTTCACCGCCCAGGTGCATAAAACCGGCCGAAGCTGTCAAAAAACTGAAAGCCCATTGGGCGCAAATAGACAAAAAGGGCTACAGAAAAAACTGCACCCACTTCGATTTGCTGGGCGATGAGCGGCGCAAAGAGGCCTGCACCCGTGCAGCGAAACTGCGCAAAAATTGCGAGGCCAACCACCCCTGGCAGTGCAATCCCTGGACGAACGTGGACAAGCTGGTGGCCTGGTTTGGATCTTTGGCTCAAAAAGAGGCATAAGGTGGTACGTGCTCATTCCGGACGCACCACCCACTGCCCGCCCTTCATCACGGCGCGCACCCGGCGCAGGGCGCGGATGTCGGCGGCGGGGTCGCCCTCGACGATCAGGAGATCGGCCGGCAGGCCCGGCGCGATGCGGCCGCGGTCGTCGAGGCCGAATACGCGGGCGTTGACCGAGGTGGCGGCGCGCAGCACCTCGAGCGGGGGCATGCCGTATTCGACCATCAGCTCCAGCTCGCGCACGTTGTCGCCGTGCGGGAAGACGCCGGCATCGCCGCCCGCCACGATGGTGACGCCCGCCTCGAGGGCGGCTTTGAAGGCCGCGCGTTTTTGGCGGATGCGCTCAGGCGCGGGCGCGGCGCCTTTTTCCCAGCCGCGATACTGCATGATGGCCTCGGCAGCGGCGAGGGTGGGACAGAGGGCTACTCCCCGCTCGGCCATGAGGCGAAACACCTCGGGCGTGCCGCCGTCGCCGTGCTCGATGGTCTGCACGCCGGCCAGCGCGGCGCGACGCATGCCTTCGGCCGTGGCGGCATGTGCCACGACGGGCCGCCCCGAGGAGCGCGCCGTCTCGACGATCAGGTTCAGCTCTTCTTGCGAGAAGGTGGGCATGGCTTCGCCTGCAGGCCCCCAGCGGTAGTCGGCGTACACCTTGATGAGGTCGGCGCCGCCGCCGATCTGGCGACGCACGGTCCTGATCAGGTCGTCGTGGCCGTCGGCCTCCTCGGCGCCGAGGGGCACGCGCACGTGCCCGGCAAAGCCCTTCGGGCCATAGCTGCCCGTGGCCACGATGGCGGGGCCGGCCACCAGCAGGCGCGGGCCCGGCACCACGCCCTTTTCGATGGCGGCCTTGAGGCCCACGTCGGCATAGCCGGCGCCCTCGGTGCCCAGGTCGCGGGCGGTGGTAAAGCCTGCTTCGAGCGTCTTGCGCGCATGCACCACGGCGCGCGCCACGCGCTCGGCCTGCGATTCCTTGAGCACCTGGTCGTTCCACGAGGTCTCGTCGTAGGGGTGCAGCAGCAGATGGCTGTGTCCTTCAATCAGGCCGGGCAGAAGCGTGGCGCCGGCCAACCCGATGTGTTGCGTGCCTTCCGGCAAATGCTGCCGCACCGCGGCCACGGGCCCCACGGCCGCAATGGTGTCGCCCTGCACCCATACGGCCCATCCGGGGTGCATGGCCTGACCGTCGAAGACGCGCTCGGGGACGAGCAACCACGACTGGTGAGGCTGCTGCGCCCGGGCGGTATTTGCCGAAAGGCAAAAACACAACGAGAAAAGAAGGTGAAGAATGGTATTCCAACGCGACATGAGCTGCGGTTTTTTTCGCTTCAAAGAGATTCCGGTTCGGCCTCGCGTAGAGGCGCCACCTTGCGCCACCTCGCTCATGGCGAAAGCGGCACGTGAAGCCGACACAAGTCCCGGTCGCTGTCCTTGCGTGGTTCCATTTCCGGCTTTCGCCCAAAAGAACCCGAGGCTCGGCCGCTTTACAACTTCACCTCCTCGCCCAGCTCGGGAATTTCGACCTGTTTGTGTCCGTGGCGGTACAGCAGCTCGCGCAGCGCCGTTTGCTTGTCGTACTCGCCATGCACGAGGAAGATTTTGCGGGCGTGTCCTTTCTGGTTGCTGATGAAGTCGAGAATCTCGTGGCGGTCGGCATGGGCGCTGAACGAGTCCATGATGACCACTTCGGCCCGCACCTGTTTCCACTCGCCAAAGAGGCGGATTTGTCTGGCGCCGCGCCGCAGTTGCCCGCCCGGCGTGTCGGGCGTACAGTAGCCCACGATGAGGATGGTGTTTTTCGGGTTTTCTATGGAGTGGTAGAGGTGGTGCTTGACGCGGCCTGCCTGCATCATGCCGGCCGAGCTGATGATGATGCAGGGCTCCTCACTGTAGTTGAGCGCCTTGCTGGCCTCGACGCTGCGGATGTAGGTCAATCCGTTGAAGCCGAAGGGGTTGTCGTCGGTGAGCAGGTATTCTTCCAGCTCCTCGTCGTAGCACTCGGGATGGGCGCCGTAGATGGTGGTGGCGTTGACGGCCAGCGGGCTGTCCACATACACGGGGATGCGCGGCAGGCGGCCGGCGTTGGCCAACTGGTCGAGCATGTACACGATTTCCTGGGTGCGCCCTACGCTGAAGGCGGGGATGAGCAGGCGCCCTTTCTTTTCCACGCAGGTGTGGCGGATGACCTGAAGGAGGCGTTCCATTTCCCGGGGTTTCTCTTCGTGGTCCTTGTCGCCATAGGTCGATTCGCAGATGAGGTAGTCCACTTCGGGCATGGGCTGGGGGTCGCGCAGGATGGGGCGGTCGGGGCGGCCGATGTCGCCCGTAAAGCCGATGGTCACATGGCGGTTGCCCTGGCGGATGCGCAGCGTCACGCTGGCACTGCCCAGGATGTGGCCGGCATCGCGGAAGAGCACCTCCACGTCGGGGCGCAGACGGAACCACTTGTCGTAGGCGAAGCCGGCAAACCGGCCCATGGTCTGATGGACGTCGCGGCTGGTGTACAGGGGCTGGCGCGGCTCTTTGGGCTTGTGCTTGCGGTTGTAGTATTCGGCGTCGTATTGCTGGATGTGGGCCGAGTCGAGCAGCATGATGCTGCACAGGCTGCGCGTGGCGTGGGTGCTGTGGATGACGTTGTCGAAGCCGTCTTTGACCAGTTTGGGCAGCCGGCCGCTGTGGTCGATATGGGCATGGGAGAGCACTACGGCGTCGAGCGCTTCGGGCTTGAAGTACCATTGTCGGTTGAAGCCCTTCAGCTCGGCCTCGTGCCCCTGATACAAACCGCAGTCGAGCAGGATGGTGTAGCCATCGTCGAGGGTGAGCAGGTGTGCGCTGCCGGTGACGGTGCGCGCGGCGCCGCAAAACTGAATGCGCATGGCTTTGGGATTTTGTCTGTTCGCCTTTCGGCAAATGAGACCCGCCGGTATGCTGCCGGGGCGGTTGTTCCGGCCCAAGGTAGGATTTCCCGGAAAACCCTGCTCCGCCAGCCTTTGGGGCGAAATGCTATTTTTGCGCAACTTTCGAAGCAGAGATGACTGTTCTGCTTCAAGGGTTTCATTTTCAGGAAAATGAGCCTGCTGAGAAAAGTCGGAAATTTTTTCAGCTACACAGAGTGTCCACAGAGGATGCGCTGAGTCTCACAGAGTTGCAAAAGCAGCGCTCATGCTGCAGCCGAAGGCTGCGGTTGCAATAGATGAGGAACGAAGAATCGAGGATTTGACAAAAAACTGATAATCAGCAAGAAAAACCCTCAACCCTCAACCCTCAACCACATTTCAAAAAACAAGTAGCAACCATATGACGCAAAACAAGTCACGACAGCTTTCTGAACAGGAAATCATCAGACGCGACAATCTGCAGAAGATTTGCGAGATGGGCATCGACCCGTATCCGCCGGAACAATATCCGGTGACTCACCATGCGGCCCGGATCAAGGAGCAATTCAAGGACGAGGAAGCCGACCGGTGGCAGGACGTGTGCCTGGCCGGCCGCCTGATGACGCGCCGCATCATGGGCAAGGCATCGTTTGCCGAGTTGCAGGACAGCACAGGCCGTATCCAGATCTACGTGGCTCGCGACGAGATTTGCCCGGGCGAAAACAAGGACCTGTACAATCTGCTGTTCAAGAAATATCTCGACCTGGGCGACATCATCGGCGTCAGGGGGCATGTGTTCCGCACGCGCATGGGCGAGATCACCATTCACGTCAAGGAGCTGAAGTTGCTGAGCAAGTCGCTGCGGCCCCTGCCCGTCGTCAAGGTCGATGCCGAGGGCAAGGTGCACGACGCGTTCACCGACCCCGAGCAGCGCTACCGCATGCGCTACGTCGACCTCATCGTCAACCCGCACGTGCGCGACATCTTCGTCAAGCGCACGCGCATCATCCAGAGCATGCGCCGCTTCTTCGACGCGCGCGGCTGGCTCGAGGTGGAGACGCCCGTGCTGCAGCCCATTCACGGCGGTGCGGCCGCGCGTCCGTTCAAGACCTGGCACAACGCGCTCGATATTCCGCTTTACCTGCGCATCGCCAACGAGCTGTACCTCAAGCGGCTCATCGTGGGTGGCTACGAGGGAGTGTATGAGATCGGCAAGATGTTCCGCAACGAGGGGATGGACCGCACCCACAACCCCGAGTTTACGAGCATGGAGCTCTACGTGGCCTGGAAAGATTACAACTGGATGATGGAGATGGTCGAGCAATTGCTCGAGACCATCGCCAGGGAAGTGACGGGCGACACCAGGGTGCAGATCGGCGAGCACGTCATAGATTTCAAAGCACCCTATCGCCGATTGCCCATGTTCGAGGCCATCGAGGAGTATGCAGGGATCGACATCAGCGGCATGGACGAGGCGGCCCTGCGCAAGGTGGCCAAAGACCTTGGCATCGAGGTGGACGACACCATGGGCAAAGGCAAGCTCATCGATGAGATCTTCGGCGAGACGGTGGAGCCCCATCTGATTCAGCCCACCTTCATCACCGACTATCCCATCGAGATGACGCCCCTGGCCAAGAAGCACCGCTCCAAGCCCGGTCTGGTCGAGCGCTTCGAGCTATTCGTCAATCGCAAGGAGATCGCCAACGCCTATACCGAGCTGAACGACCCGATCGATCAGCGCGAGCGCTTCGAAGAGCAGTTGCGCCTGGCCCGGCGCGGCGACGAGGAGGCCATGGCCCTCGACGAAGACTTCCTGCGTGCGTTGGAGTTCGGCATGCCGCCCACCTCGGGCCTGGGCATCGGCATCGATCGCCTCACCATGCTGCTGACCAACCAGGATTCGATCCAGGAAGTGATTTTCTTCCCCCAGATGAAGCCCGAGCGGCGCCCCGGCGACGAGGAAGAGTGAGCCGAAGGGCAGGGCTGGCGGTCACACCGGTGCCTCCGTTTTGTTTGGGAAAATCTGCGGGAAAGGTGCTTTGCCGGGGCGAAGCAAAGCAAAATAAATTATTTTCGCCCCTGCGACGAAACCAACCAAATTTCACCGGACCAACGCAAGACAACATCATGAATATTCCTGAAAACCTCCGCTATGCCGAAGACCACGAATGGGTGCGCGTAGCAGAAGACGGCAAGACGGCTTGGGTAGGCATTTCGGATTTTGCGCAAAGCGAGCTGGGCGAGATCGTGTATGTCGAAGTGGACACTGTGGGCGAGGAGCTCAATAAAGGCGACGTCTTTGGCACGGTAGAAGCCGTGAAGACCACTTCGGATCTGATCATGCCCGTGAGCGGCAAGGTGTTGGAATTCAACCCCGAGCTCGACGAGCACGAAGGCGACAACCCTTCACTGCTCAATGAAGACCCCTACGAAAAGGGCTGGATCATCAAAATCGAGATGACCAACCCCGCCGAGCTGGACGAGCTCATGACGGCCGAGGAGTACAAAAAAATGATCAGCTGAAAAATTTCAGGGCACGCACACCATTCGGTGCGCGTGCTGCATCTGTTCAATTGAAAGCCGTTGAGCGAAAGCGTTCAACATAACCCCTGCAAAAAGGGTTTTTACAGGAAAGACGCGATTGTGCCGCTGTTGCCGGCGCTGGCTTTCGGCCTCGTGCTCACGTGGCTGTCCCTTTCAGCCGGCGTGGCCTTGCCCGACAATCTGTGGTCGCCCGACAAGCTGGCCCACTTCGGAGCCTATGCCCTCTGGGCCGGGCTGTGGGGATGGGGGCGCGCTCGGGCCGGCCTGGCGTGGCGGTGGAACGCCATCGCACTGGGTTGCATCGCGTGGGGCTTGCTCATGGAAGGCATTCAGGGGCTGATGCCCTGGCGCACCTTCGAATGGGCCGACGCGCTGGCCAACGCACTGGGCGCAGTGGCAGGCATCGGGATGTACGAATTTTTTCACAATAAAACGACCTGATATGGATTTTGCAGTATCCGCACAGGTACTGGTCTGGTCGCTGGTAGGAGTGCTCGTGTTTGTCATCGGGCTGATCCTCGTGATGCGCTATGTGTTCAACAAGCGCAGCGAGGAGCTGCTGCAGGGCAAGCGCCGGCACAAGACTTCGGGCCATCCGCTCGAAGAGCACGCCAAGTATTCCGAGGTGGACACGTTCAGCCTGAGTGGCACGTTCTTCAACTTCGGCATGCTGGCGGCACTCGGCCTGACGATCCTGGCCTTCAGTTGGACCACCTACGAAAAGCAGGTGGACATCAGCCAGTACCTCGACACACTCGAAGAAGACATCGAGGTAGAACCGCCTCGTACCGCGGAGCCGCCTCCGCCGCCTCCGCCGCCTCCGCCGCCCGTGATCGAAGAGGTGCCGGAAGAACTCATCGAAGAAGAAGACGACGTGGAGTTCGTGGACCAGTCGGTGGAAGATGAAAC
>WFYJ01000113.1 GCA_015490175.1 Saprospiraceae bacterium
CCAAAGAATCCTTGATGGGTGACTTGGGGCTAATCACTCAAGCCAACTTGGGAATACAGCTTAAGATTCCTTTTGACTGGGCTACCCAGAAAGTTAATACGACTTTATCGGACTGCGCACCTAGTACGACTTAATTGGATTCAACAACTCTAAACCCTACACGCTACACCTTTTGCATCCGGTTCAATTTCGGGATGCGTGATCATCTGTTCAAGGACACCACCAAAAAACTGAGGCCTCAAGCCTCTTTCAGCAGACACAAAAACAGTCAGGCCGGCACCTCATGCTCCATACACTGCGCCAAACTTGCGCGCGGCATACTGCTTGAAAGGATCGATCGAGAGCGGCCGGCCGGTTACCTTCCGGCAAAGTTCATCGGCCAGCCAGCGCCTGCCGTGACGGTGGATGCGGTCGCGCAACCAGTCGAGCAGCGGGCGGCATTCGCCACGGGCCAGCAGCGCTTCGAGGCCGTCAATTTCTTTTTCCGCTTGCGCAAAAAACTGCGCGGCGTACAGGCTGCCCAAGGTGTAGGTGGGGAAATAGCCGAAGCTGCCATGTGCCCAGTGGATGTCCTGAAGGATACCCCGGACTGCGTCGGGCGGCTCGATGCCCAGTTTTTCGCCGTATTGGGCGTTCCATGCCTCCTCGGCTTCGTTTGCCGTAAGGCTGCCCTCGATCAGTCGTTTTTCGAGCTCGTAACGGATGAGGACGTGCAGGTGATAATGCAGCTCGTCGGCTTCGGTGCGGATGAAGTTGGGTGCCACGCGATTGATGCCGCGCCAGAAGGCTTCCAGCGAGATGTGTGCCAGTTGCTCCGGAAATGTTTCCTGCAGGGCGGGGTAGTGGTGTTGCCACCACGCCATGCCGCGCCCGACGTGGTTTTCCCAGAGCCGGCTCTGCGACTCGTGGATAGCCAGCGAGGCATACTGTCCTAGCGGCAGGCCGTAGTGCTCGGCGGGCAGGCCCTGCTCGTAGAGGGCATGGCCCCCTTCGTGGATGGTGCTCCACGTCATGTGGGCGAAGTCGTGTTCGTCGATGCGGGTGGTGACGCGCACGTCCTGCGGAGAGAAGCTGATGGTAAAAGGGTGGGTCGATTTGTCCTGGCGGCCCGCCTCGAAGTCGTAACCCATGTTGCGCAACAGCCGAAGCCCGAACTCCCATTGCGCATCGGCGGGATAGTGCTTTCGCAAAAAGCTGTCGTCCACCTGGGGGCGTTGGCGCAGCCGCGCCACGAAAGGCACCAGCCAATTGCTCAAGGCGCCGAAGAGCGCGTCGAGGCGGGCCGTCGTCTCACCGGGCTCGAAGCCTTCGATCAGGGCGTCGTAAGGGTGGTCTTCATAGCCGAGGCGCGCAGCTTCTTCTCGTTTGAGGGTCACCAGCGCGTCGAGCGCCGGAGCAAAGACTGAGAAGTCGTTTTCCTTGCGTGCTTGCAGCCAGGCATGAAATGCCTCCGAGGTGGCCTTCGATCGGCGCTCGACGAAGTCGCGATCCAGCTTCAGACTGCGCTCCAGCTCGCGCCAGGTGCGCTGGACGTTGCAGGCCGCATCGGCATCGAGCTGGTCGGCGTGTTCGAGCAGGTGTTGCACCAGCGCCACGAACTCTGCATCGGTGAAGTGGCTGTGGGCGATGCCTTCCAGGGTCATCATCTGGCGCGTGCGAAAGTGGGCACCTTTGGGGGGCATGTACACCTCCTTGTCCCACGCCATCAGCGAGATAGCAGCTTGCAGGTCACCAAATTGCTGCATCGATTCCTTGAATCGGTCGTAGTGGTGGTCGAGCGTCATGGGAGGAGCAGTTGTGGCGATTCAATTGGGAGGCCAAATTTGCCGAAAGGCAAAGAGAAAATGGCTGCCTGGCAGGCCGCAGGATGGATGTAGGGCGATGGCTACTTGTGCGACCGCAGGCTCTCGAGGAACAGCAGACCCCAGGCTGCGATGAAGCACAAACCGCCCAGCGGCGTGATGGGGCCTACGATGGCTGCCGCAGCACCAAGCCCGGCCGTGTCCATGATGGCCAGAAAGTAGAGTGAACCGCTGAAAAAGACGATACCGGCAGCCATGAGCAGGCCCGACCACTTGATGAAGTTCGTATGCCAGCGGCGCCGGATGAGGCCCAGTGCCAGCAGTCCGAGTGCGTGATAAAACTGGTAGTTTACGCCGGTTTTGAAATTGGCCAGATCTTCGGCGGGCAAATGCGCCTTGAGGAAATGCGCACCGAAGGCGCCGAGGATCACGGCGGTCATGGCAAAAAGAGCACCCAGCGTGATGAAGAGCTTGTGGTACTGCATGTCAATTGTTGGCGAATCAGGAAAAGCGCAAAGGTCCTGCAGCTCGGGGGCAAACTTAGCAATTGTTTCGGCATTCGGGGCAGTGGTATTGGTCGGCGCGTTGTCGGGATGTGCCCAATCACCTCGACCGGAGCGGCTCGTTCCGGCGCAGGCAGCCGTGAGCTGGCGACTGTCAGGGGAAAGGCTGCTGCCGGCTTGGTGGGTGTGGCCTGCCGACACCTCGTGGTGTTCGTTCTTTGAGCCGGAGCGCAGGCTGGCCCCTGACCTGTGGCTTGGGGCGGCGCACTGGAATGTCCGCGGGGAAGCAGAGCTGGTGTTCGTGGGGTGGGTCGGCGATGGCCTCGCTCCCGACAGTCTGCAGCAAAGGTTGGGAAGCGAGGTGCGTTGGCTTGCCGGCAGTTTTCGCGACCGGCGCGTCTGGTCGGCCCTGCGCGACGGCAAGGAGTGGTTTGCCTGGGCCTGGCTCGACGGCTACCTCATCGCGGGGCGCCACGCGTGGCTGGTCGAAGACGCCATCGATACCTGGATAGAAAAGGATGCTGACCCGCTCCCTGCGGAACCGGGCGTAGCAGTGTGGCGCATACCCGAATTGCGCGCACAGTGGATTTCGTGGTGGGACTCGCCATACGCAGCATGGTGGCAGCGGCTCCTTTCGCCTTTCGGCAAAGGGATCCTCCATGCGGGCCCGGACAGCAGCGGGGCCTGTCTGCGCCTTTCCGTCAAAGCGGCGTATTTCACTGAGCCGGGCGAATGGCTCAGGATGTTGCGCGCAATCCCGCCTGCAGCGCCGCTCGTGCTGGCAGGGCCGGCGAAATGGCTGCAGCCGCCCGGATTGCCCGAACTGCCTGCCGATGCCCATGCGGTGGGCATGTGGACGGACAGTCCGGGCCCTCGCCTCGATTGGGGGCTGGTCATCCTCGCCCCGGACGATTGGGACATGGAGGCTGACCTCTGGCCCGAGCCGGCGGGGCAATGGCACATGTTCCCGCTGTACACGGTGGCCCTCGGCGAAGGCACTGCCTGGCTTGCCGAGGCCGATGGACTTTTCCTGCTGGCGAGCCGCCGGCCGCTCCTCGAACGATTGCTGGAAACCATGCTTTCTGGCGCCAACCTCGCCGCTGACCCGCAATGGCTGGCAAAGGCAGGGGCGGAGCTGTCGCAGGCCGTTGCCTGGGGCCGGGTGCAGATGGAAGACTGGCCATTGCTGTATCGCTTGCTTCGCCGCAAGCCGCCCTCGACGAGCCCGTCCTTTTCGGGCACGTGGACCTTCGTGGCGCAACGCGGTGGGGAGGGCGCGATCGAGGTGCGGTTTCCCGAAATGCCTCGCCGCACGGGACGCCGCGACGGTGCCGCCAGCATCGCCTGGCGGGCGTATTTGCCGGCCCGGGTCGTTGCCGGACCCTGGGTGGCCGCGGGTCGCGTGTTGCTGCAAATGGACGATTACCGCCTGGCTGCCTTCGATTTAGATGGTCAATTCCAATGGGCCTTGCCACTCGATGGGCCCATCGTGGGGGCCGTGCATGAGGTCTGGCTGGAGCGACTTCAGGGGCCAATTCTGGTGTGCAATACGCGGCAGCACCTCTTGCTGCTCACGCCTGCGGGCGAACACGTGGCGCCTTCTCCGTTCAGATTGGCAAGGACGGCCACGGCCTCCGTCCAACCGATAGATTTTCTGGACAATGGTCATCCCTGGTTTTTCGTGCCAGGGGGTAATCGCGTGCAGGTGTTCGATGAGTTCGTGCGCGAAGTGGCCGGCTGGAACGAGACCGTACTGCCCGGCACCATCCAATGGCCCGTCTGTCATCTGCAGGATGCCACCAACGACTACCTCTGCATATTGTCGGCCGACGGGACGGCCAGTGTGTTCAACCGCCTGGGTGCTGCCCGTTTTTCCGTGCCGCTCGAAGGACCGCCGGTCGGACCGCCAGGTGGGCAGGTGCACCGCCTGAGCAAGCGCTTCGTAGTGCCCCTGCGAGCGGGCAGGATCAAGGTGATCGGGCTGGACGGCCGATCCTTCAACCTGCGGTTGCCCAAGATAAGCCGGGCCGGCGATATTCGGTTTGCCTTCGAAGATGTGGCAGGTGATGACCGCAACGACTACATCGGGCTGTCAGGGCGCATGCTCGTGGTAGCGGGCTATGAGGGCCGGCGGTTCGGCACGTTTGGCAACCACACATTTGCCGAAAGGCCAGAGTGGATGGGTGTGTGGCATTTGCCGAAAGGCGAGCAAAAGGGAATCATGGCCTGTGCCCTGCCCGACGGCAAACTCTGGCTGCTCGATGGCACGTGCGCGCTCTTGGTGGAAGCCCCTTTGGCCGGAGCGCGGGCGGCGCTTCTGGAAATGGACGGGCGCACCCTGCTGCTCGCCTGTGAGGGGCGCGAGCTCATGGCATACCACCTGCCGATAGCAGCGCGTCGTCAGGACTTGCGGCGCACGTACCAGTAGGTGCGGGGATTGGCGGGCACGTGCAAGGCCTGTTGGTGTTTGAGCCAGGCACGCAGCGCCACCAGCGCGGCAACCTCGCCGAACTGCTCGTCCTGTCGTCGCAGCGCTTCGGCCGTAAAATGCTCCTTCACGAAGTTGGTATCGAACTGTCCGGAACGAAAAGCTTCGTGCCGCATGACGAACCGGCCGAAGGGCAGGGTAGTGGGTACGCCCTCGATGTGGTAGTCCTGAATGGCATCGAGCATGCGGCGGATGGCTGCCATGCGCGTGGGGGCATGCACCACCAGCTTGGCCAGCATGGGATCGTAGTAAATGGGCACCTCCATGCCTTCTTCATAGCCGTCGTCCACGCGAATGCCTTCGCCCGCGGGACGCTCGTAACGCACCAGCGTGCCCGTGCCCGGCAAAAAGTCGTTGAACGGGTCTTCGGCATACACGCGCAACTCGATGCTGTGCCCATCGATGCGCAGGTCTTCCTGGCGGAAGGGCAGCGGCTCGCCTCGCGCTATGCGGATCTGCTGTTCCACCAGATCGAGGCCCGTGATCATCTCCGTGACGGGGTGCTCCACCTGCAGGCGCGTGTTCATCTCGAGGAAGTAAAAGTTGAGCTGCTCATCGACGAGAAACTCGACCGTGCCCGCACCTTCGTAGCCACAGGCCTGTGCCACCCGCACGGCGGCCTCGCCCATGGCGCGGCGTACCTCGGGCGTCAGGATGGCCGAGGGTGCCTCTTCGACCACCTTCTGGTGGCGGCGCTGAATGCTGCATTCCCTTTCGAAGAGCCAGGCGGTGTGCCCGTGCCGGTCGGCGAGGATCTGTATTTCAATGTGTCGGGGCCGCGTGATGAATTTCTCGATGAACACGGCGCCATCGCCAAAGGCCGACTGCGCTTCGCTGATGGCGCGTTCCATCTGTTGGGGCAGTGCTTCTGCCGACTCGACGATGCGCATGCCTTTGCCGCCGCCGCCGGCCGAGGCCTTGATGAGCACGGGATAGCCGATGCGGCCGGCCACCTCGAGTGCTTCTTCGACGCTGGTGAGGGCGTGCTCGGTGCCGGGCACCATGGGGATGTCGTAGCGCGCCACGGCTTCCTTGGCGGCCAGCTTGGAGCCCATCAGCTCGATGGCCTCGGGCGAAGGGCCGATAAAGGTCAGGCCGGCTTCTTTGACCGCTTTCGCAAAATGCGCCTGCTCACTCAGAAAGCCGTAGCCGGGATGGATGGCGTCGGCGCCCGTCTTCAGGGCCGCCTCGATGATTTTGTCGCCGCGCAGGTAGGACTCCGACGAAGGTGCCGGACCCAGGCATACGGCATGGTCGGCCATGCGCACGTGCGGGGCCTTGCGGTCCACCTCAGAATACACGGCCACGACTTCGATGCCCATCTTGTGTGCCGTGCGCGCGATGCGGCAAGCAATTTCTCCTCGGTTGGCAATCAGGATTCGTTTCATGTCGGTGTTATTTGGTTGGTGCGGGCAAAGGAAACTCGGGCAGGGCCTGCCATTCTTCAATCGGCACGCGGCGCACGCCCTGGTGCAGAGGCCGTGCCAGCAGGCTCAGCAGTTTGCGGTAAGCTGCAGGGTCGGTCTGGAAGTCGGCGTCTTCCAGGTCCACAATCAGTACGGGTGTGTATTGTTCGGTACGGAAAAACTCGAAATAAGCTTGTTGTACCGACTGCAGGTATTCGGGCTTGATGTCCTGCTCGTAGGTGCGCCCCCGCTTGCGGATGTGTTCGAGCAATACGGGCACGGGCCGGTGCAGGTACACGAGCAGCTCGGGCCGGGGAAAGGTGGCGTTGAGCACGTGAAAGAGCCGCTTGAACAGCCTGAATTCTTCGTCGTTGAGGTTGTTTTTTGCGAAAAGCAGCGTTTTGATGAAAAAGTAATCGGCCACGATCAATTCCTGAAACAGGTCGGGTTGGGAGAGGTGCTCCTGCAACTGCTTGTGGCGCTCGGTCATGAAGAACAGCTCGACGGGGAAGGCGTAGCGTTCCGGGTTTTCGTAGAAGCAGGGCAGAAAGGGGTTGTCGGTGAACTGCTCGAGGATGAGATGGCAGCCAAAATCGCGTGCCAGCATCTGGCAGAGGGTCGTCTTGCCTGCGCCGATATTGCCTTCTATGGCGATGAAGCGGTGTGGAATGCGGGGCATCGATCGTTGCAGTTTGTCCAGCGTTTACAAGGGGCGGGAAAGTAGCAAATTTCCGGCTTCGTCCAGGAGCGGCATGCGGTGTGGCCGTGTTCATTCTTCCTCGAAGAGCCATACCTCGAGCGGGTCGCGACAGGCCAGGTACAGCTCTTCGATGGTTTTGCCTTCGACGGGGTGAACCTCTTCGCCGGCGATTTCCATGAGCGGGATCAGGGCGAAGTTGCGCCGGGGCAGGCCGGGATGTGGTATCTGCAAGCCGTTTTCGGCACAGACCAGGTCGCCATACAGCAGAATGTCGATGTCGATGAGGCGTGCCTGCCAGCGCTCGGTCTTCAAGCGGCCCATTTCCTTTTCGATAGCTTTGAGCGTCCGCAAAAGATCGGCTGGCGGCAGGGCGGTCGCTACGGCGATCGCCTGGTTGAGGAACAGGGGTTGCTCGCGCACGCCCCAGGGTTCCGTTTCGTAGAGTGCGGAATGTGCGGTGAGCGGGCCTGCACGTTGGGCGATGAGGGCGCGCGCCCGGGCCAGGTTGGCCCGTCGATCGCCGATGTTGCTGCCCAGCAGGAGGTGTACCTGAGTTCGTTTTTCCATGGCAGCGCAAAGGTAGCCAAAGGGCTGACAGGAACGGCTGCCGATCAGAATTTCATGGCTTGCGTGCTGCGGCGCTCGAGCTCGGCATCGATCTGATCAATGAGCAGCTCGAGCTGGCCGGTGCTGTCGAATTCCACCTTGAGCAGCCAGGCGATGCCGAGGAAGAGGACGAAGGCGAGCGGAAAGGCCTTGAGCAGTGCTGCTGCCGTCTGCACTTGTCCGCTCAGCCCGAAGATGATGGCAAAGAGCAGGAGCAGCGGAGAGGAAGCGCCGAGTATTATGTTGGCTTTGCTGTAGCGCGTGGCCAAGCGTTGGCGCTCGAGGCAGCGACCGCGCAACTGCAGTAGATCCTCGTCGGTGAAGCAGGCAGGACCCAGCTCGCGCAGGAGCCTGACCTCGTCTTCGGCCTGCTCATTGAGCTGGTGCAAAAGCTTGTCGATGTCGCGATGCATGGTTGGTCGTATGTTGGGGGCAGCAGGGTGCTGCCGCTTCTTTCAAAAAAAGCGCCGGTGCAAAGCCTTTTACCTTGCAAGCCGGCGCCTGTTCCACCTCCAAAATTAGCGTTTGTGGTTTTTTGGGGCGGTTTTTCGGGGGGTTTTTAGTGGGTTTTGTCTGCAAGCGCCTGGCGCTGCACTTCTTTCACGGGCCAGTGCTGCATGGCATAGTCGGTATCGTAGCCGGTTTCGTTGCTGTAGTCGTAGGCCCAGCGATGTACGGTCGGGATCTCGCCCGGCCAGTTGCCATGACCCGGCAGAATGGGTGTGGTCCATTCGAGGGTCGTGCTGTGCCAGGGGTTGGCGCTGGTCACCTTGCGGCCTTTGAAGATGCTGTAGAAGAAGTTGATGACGAACAGCACCTGGAAGGCGAAGGTGATGATGGCGGCGATGGTGATCACTTCGTTCAGCGTGCCGAATTTGTTGAAGGCATCAAAGTTCTCGAAGCTGTAGTAGCGGCGCGGCACGCCCGCAATGCCCAGATAGTGCATGGGCCAGAACACCACGTAGGCGCCGATAAGCGAGCCCCAGAAGTGGATTTTGCCCAGCGTCTCGTCCATGAAGCGACCGAACATTTTGGGGAACCAGTGATATACCCCTGCGAACATGCCGAAGAAGGCCGCCACGCCCATCACGATGTGGAAGTGGGCCACGACGAAGTAGGTGTCGTGCATCGGAATGTCGATAGACGAGTTGCCGAGGAAAATACCGGTCAGGCCGCCCGAGATGAACATCGACACGAAGCCGATGGCAAACAGGCTGGCTGAATTGTAGCGGATGTTCCCCTTGTAGAGCGTGGCGATCCAGTTGAACACCTTCACGGCCGAGGGCACGGCAATGATCAGGGTGAACACCACGAAAAAGTTGGACAGGAAGGGGTTGAGACCCGATACGAACATGTGGTGGGCCCATACCAGAAAACTCAGAAATGCGATGGCCATGATGGAGTAGGCCATGGCCTTGTAACCGAAAATCGGCTTGCGCGTGTGCGTGGCCAGCACCTCCGACACGATGCCCATGGCCGGCAGAATCACGATGTACACCTCGGGGTGGCCCAGGAACCAGAACAGGTGCTGGTACAGGATCGCCGACCCGCCGACGTGATCCAGCGGCTGCCCACCGATGTAGATCTCATTGAGAAAAAAGCTCGTGCCCAGACTGCGGTCGAACAGCAGCAGAATGAGGCCCGCCAGCAACACGGGGAACGACAACAGCCCGATGATGGCCGTGATGAAAAACGACCATACCGTGAGCGGCAGGCGCCACAGGCTCATGCCCCTGGTGCGCAGGTTGAGCACGGTGGTGATGTAGTTGATGCCGCCCAGCATGACCGATGCCACGAACAGAATGATGCTGATGATCCAGAGCGTCATGCCGGCCCCCGAACCGTCGGAAGCCTGAGGCAGCGCACTCAAGGGCGGATAGTGGGTCCAACCGCCGGCAAAGGGGCCCGTATCGAGGAAAAGGGACAGGAACATCACCACGCTGGCGGCAAAAAAGAGCCAGTACGACAGCATGTTCATGAAAGGCGATGCCATGTCGCGCGCACCGATCTGCAACGGAATGAGAAAGTTGCTGAACGTGCCTGACAGACCGGCCGTCAGCACGAAAAAGATCATGGCCGTACCGTGAATGGTCACCAGCGCGTAGTAAAACTCCGGATCGAGCGTGCCGATGCCCTGCTCATTGACGATGATCCACTTGCCCAGAATGGGTTTGAGCCAGCCCAGGTCTGCCTCGGGAAAACCCAACTGCAAGCGAAATACCAGCGACATCAGACCACCCATGATGGCCCAGAAAATGCCGGTAATCAGAAACTGCTTGGCAATCGTCTTGTGGTCCTGGCTGAAAATGTACCTGGTGATGAAATTCGACTGGAACTTGTCGCCATGTGCCTCCTCGTGCGTTTCCGGACGCACGTCCAGTTCGTGGATTACAGCTTCTTTTTCCATCATGGTGTGAGTGGCTTTTTCACTGACAAATTTATGAACATTAATTCATGTATTCATGTGCTTTTGCAAATTAATTTCAGAAATTATTGAAAGTTTGTAATCGTGCGCACAAAAAAAAAGCAATGCCGGAAAAGGCATTGCTTGATTTTTGTGACTTGGCTGTTTGATTGTCAGTATTTTGAGAGGGAAAGAACCTTTCAGATCTCTTCGAACTCCACTTCCTGTTTGAGTGCTTCCTCACTCATTCGGGATGGCGGCTTCTGCCAGGCGGCGGGAGCACACAGTCCCATCGGGCAGCTCACGTTGCGCCAGGCCATCAGCCCCAGGAGGCCTGCAAGCACGAAGCTGAGCGAATCGCTGCGTACGTACCCGTCGTAAACCAGCCACATGGCCAGGGCGCCGTAAATGATTCGGGTGATCGTCATGATTGCATTGATTGAATGGTCAGGGTGCGCGCCGGCTGAGGATGGTGTCGCCATTCCGACACCATCCTCTTGCTTTTGCACAATCGGGTTTACTGGTTGGCTTGCTGCCAGGCCAGGATGCCGCCCTTGAGATTGTAGACCTTTTTGAAACCCCGGCGCACCATTTCCTGTGAGGCAATGCCACTTCGGTGGCCGCTGCGGCAGTACACCAGGTAGGTCTTGTCCTTGTCCAGCTTTTCTATTTCCTGCTCGAAGAGCGGCTTGTTGGTCACGTCAATGTTGAGTGCATCGTCGGTGATTTTGCCCTGGGCCACTTCCTGCGGCGTGCGCACGTCGAGTACGACCACATCGGGCTGCGACATCATTTGCCTGAACTGGTTCACGTCAATGTCCACCACCTGGCCGGCAGGCGTTTCCGACTGTGTCTGTTGGGGCGTGGTTTGTTCCGTATTTGCGGCTTTTTCAGTCTTTTCCTGAGCTTGCTGGGCACAGGAGTAGTTCGAAAAGGCAATCAACATCAGGGCAATCGCAAAATTGAGGACTTTCATTTTTGTGGATTTTTTTTAAAAAATTGATTTTCACCTTTTTATAAAAAAAACAGAGTGAACTGCAGATGAATGTGGGTTCAGGAATTGGTTGGTGCGTGGGGTTGAGCGTTGCCAAATTGAGCCTACTGAAAAAAGTCCGTAACAACCCCGACTTTGGTCGGGGCAGGTTCCCGACTTGTCGGGATGACGCCCCGATGCTCGGGGCAAGCTGTGACACGTAACATCATAAATAACAAAC
>WFYJ01000114.1 GCA_015490175.1 Saprospiraceae bacterium
CAGGTGCCCTTCGGCCAGGAATGATACAGCAAAGCAGGCAGTTCGGGGTGCTGCACATCCCGAACTGTCTCGCTTTTCTTGCAGATCGGGAAACAATTGTCAGGCAGGCACGGCACCAAAATGTCAAAAAGCCGACAGTCAGGCGACTTTCTCTGAGCAAATACGGCAAAGACTTGTATATCCTCCCGCACTACCTTCGTGGCAGAATCGCGCAAACAGATGGATTGCATGCATGCAGTCTGGCTGTCATGGACGATAGACCATGGACTATAGACTATAGACCGATTCAACCGATTACACCGCTTACACCAACCTGCCCCGCTTGCGCAAAATCCCGTGAACGACAAGAGCTGCACACATCGAGGCCTCGCATGTGCAGGGGCGAAACCTCCCGTCCTGAAGGTGGAGGCTCGTATAATCCAAACGCAGAAATCATGTACATTTCGTGGAAAAAAGTGATCTGCATTTGTTTGTTTTTCTTGTCGGCAACCATAGGGATACAAACAAGAGCCGATGATTGCACAGCCGGCACAATAGGTGACATATCTTATGAATGCTGGAATTCAATTGACCAGGAGTGTTGTGAAAACGGCGATGTGATTTGTGTGGTGATCACACCACCCGATCCTCCTCAGGCATGACGAGCATGGAGTAAAGCGAACGGGAAGCCTTCTACAACCTTTACGGAAAATATTGTGGAAGGCTTCCTTCTTCTGTACTCAATATTCAGAAAGTCTCCCGCCATGAGCAGATGTTTTATCCTGTTTGAGCATTGTCTGTGCGCATTACTATTGCTTCTCTGTTTCGGTTGTCGGGAAGCACATGCGCCTTTGGAAGAAACGCTCGTTTCGGGCGGCATTCTGTCCGTACCCATACCCGAAACAATGCCCTTGACTACGACCTGCCTGAAGACCAATTTGCAAGGAGGAGGTGATACGCTCTATTATCTGGATCGGCATCGCGGAGATATCGCACTTGTTGAGCTGAACGAAGGGCGCATTGCAGGAATACTCCGCATTCCGGAGGAAGGCCCGGAGGCGCCGGGAAGGTTTACCGGATTCAGTGTACTGGCTGACGGTTCTGTGCTGATCGCTCCCTCCGGCAAGCCGCGACTTTTCCTCATGGACAAAAAAGGGACATTGATCAAACGTTTTGATCTGGACTACCATACCAGTTTGCAGGATGTAAATTACTGCCCCCTGGTTTCGCGCCTGTACCTGGATGCGTATTTTGACGGCGAGAAGTTGTTTTGGCCCCAGCAATTGTACGGGTTGCCTTCCGCATTGTCTTACCAGCGCATCCGCCATTCGATGCTTTTTGAGTACCGGGTCCCGGAAGATCGGGGCCGATTCTGCAACGTATGGTTCCCGACTGATTACTTTGACGAAAAGTTGCTGCCAAAGAACTTTTCCGCCTGTACTGATGGAAGCGTTTTCGTGTTTTCGCTGCAAGGAAAAGGCGAGCTGATCGTTTACGATCTGGAGCAGGACAAGAGCCGTGAAGCAAATGCGAAAAGTCGGTATCTGAGGGAGATAGCCCCAATGCTTGCCGATGACATGGAAAGCTGGATGGAATACGAAGCACGCAATGGCTCATACGAAAGCATCCTGTACGATCCTTTCCGGCGCAGATACTACCGTTTTGTAAAGCTGGGGGCAACACCCGAGGAAATACAGGAATACGGACGCGACCATCTGCACAAATTCCCTTTGCACTTTTCAATAATCATCCTGGACACCAAGCTGAATAACCGCGGGGAAGTCCGATTCGACGGGTCGGAATACAAAATGGACAATGCTTTTGTGGGTCGCAAAGGTTTGTATTTGTCACGTGCCAACCCATTGGCCTCCGGCTATTCCGAAGATTCCCTCAAGTTCGAACTGTTCGAGCTGGTGCCGGAGTAAAAAGTGGTCGTGTCCCCGATCAACTGATTTCAAACTGCGTTTTCTGCTGCCGAAGGCTGCGGTTTCAATGACTGAGGAACCGAAGAATCGAAGAACCGAGGATTTGACAAAAAACTGATAATCAGCAATAAAAACTCTCAACCCTCAACCCTACACGCAACACCTTTTGCAGCCGGTCCATTTTCGGGATGCGCAATCATCTATTTAAGGACACCACCAGGCAATGGACGATAATCCAATTCCACCGGTTGCACCGATTCAACCGATTCCACCACTTCGCAAAATCCCGTGAACGACAGGAGATACACCGCCGAGGCCTTGCGCGTGTATGGGCGAAACCTCCCGCCCGCAGTAGTGGAGGATTGTTGTTTTTTACTTGAAAACTATCTAAAATGAAGCGAATTTTGTTCTTTTCTTTTCTGCTTGGCCTGTTTTTGTTTTCTCATTTCCAAGGACATAGCAATGTGAATAGTGAAATCAGAGGCTATCGGTTAAAGCAATGCCCGCCTCGTAAATTGGGGGTCAAGTGTAACTGGTTCGGCAACACATGTTTGGATAAAGTCCAAATGTGGGGTGCCCACAGCATAACTCTTCAGGGGGAACGTTACACCAAGAGCATGATGCCTCTTGGTGTAACTTTTTATACAAAAAAACGGGATGCGAAGCGTTCCTGATTACCCACACTTGTCTTGTAGCGAGCGAGTCAAGCGCTGCAGGTTTTTCATGCACGCTGTCGTTTGGTGTATTCTGGCGACAGGGATGTTCTGCCCTGCATCTTGGTGAGGTTGCCGATGACTAACACTACATATTAAACAAATGAGAATACAGGCAAAGTACAGGGTCTTTTTTTCATCTCTGGTGCTTGGAGCAGTATTTTGTTCCTGCATCCCCGAGCCCGAAGCAGACGAGAATATCTGCACGACCTCTTCCATTGAGGTGTATGTGGAGAAAGGCAAGACGTGGGCTGTGCCGTGGGACAGTTTTCCCGCCGATGAGGAGCTCATTCGGGTCGTTTTCGAGCCGGAGCTGCAACGCCATGTCGTGGTCGCAAAAGAACAGCTCAGCACCAACCTGGTCGTCTATGATCTGGAGAACAACCAGCGATTGTATGACGTCGAAGTACCACGGGAAGGGCCTTTTGCAGCAGGCAGCTATACAGATTTCTGGTTTCATCGTCGCGACTCCATCTATTTTCTGGATCCGCATGCCTACAAGCTGTATCTGAAAACACCTCATCGCGTCACTTCCGTAGAATTGCCGGTGGCACGGGCGGACAATTATTATTGGTCCACTCCCTCGGTCAACTGTCGCGTGTACATTGATGTGGCGCACCAACGGCTTATCGCCCCCATGTTTGAAACCTGGAAAGAAGGAGCTGAGGAACAGCTCTTTGCCCATCCGTGGCTTGCCATTGTAGACTTGCAAAATGGAAAGTTGCTCAAACGGCTGGGTGTCTGGCCCAAAAGGCGACCTGTCGGTTTCTATGAATGCCCGAGCATGGTGATACACGGCGATTCCCTTGTCGCGGCTTTCGGTCTCGAACACCGGATGTACCTTTATAAGCTGGAATCGGGGCAATTGCTGGCAACCGTATGCGGCAGAGGTCTGGACCAATTGGCACCACCACGGCCTCGCCAAACCTTTCCCACATTTGAAGAAACTTTCCGGTACTTTACAGAACACAGCTTTTATCTTTCGCTTTATTACGACCCTTGGCGCAAACTGTACTACAGAACTTTCAAAACGGGCAAACCCTGGATTGATGCCGAGGGAAAACGGGCCGAAACCTATTACGATGAATGGTACATCCAGGTACTGGACGAAAAGTTTCGACAAGCGGGACGTATCACCATTCCACGTGAATACGACGGACTGGCCTCATTCATCGTCTTGCCCTCCGGTATATGGCTCAAAAAAGGAGATGACTACCGCGAATCTGAAGACTTCGTGGAGTGGCAACAGTTTGCAGTACTCACAAATTGACCAGGATGAAAAGAATATTCCTTGTCATGTTTTTATTTCTGTCCTCCTGTGCTTCAGAAAAGAAATCTGAGGCTCGCATTTATCCTTTTGAAAGCGGATTGCGGAGGGCTTGTAGTACCTGCTTTGGCATTACCCCTGGCCGCAGATTGCTGATTGTCCCATTGAATTCTTGCAGTAGCTGCGTGAAAGAAACAATAAAAATCATTTCAGAAAAAGGACAATGTCTGCAAAGACGCTTGCAAATCATTGTCACAAATATTAATAAAAACTCAAATGCAACAATATCCAGAAACGAGATCCCAAATTTACCTGGTATATACGTTGACACAAGCTCGTGTATGAATGCCTTTGCGCTCGATGCTTATACCATTCTGCTGATAGAACAGAAAAATGACCGGTATTATTATCAGTATGTCACTCAATCCAACCTTGACAAGATAACATTCTTATGCGAATAATTCTGACATGTATTGCCTTGATGGCGTGTTGCCATCTTACTGCCCAGACGCCATTTTACACTTGCACCAATTGCCGGATTTCCGATGCCTGGCGCACCGACTCTGCTACCTTGCTCGCTGAACAAAATTTTCGCCGGCTCATCCTGCTTGATCATCAGAATGCTCCTGTGGATACGCTCGAAGGCCTGCCGTTACAGTGGCTGTACGTGACCACGGAAGGGCGCTGGTTTGGGATGGGCAGTTGGTTCGGCGCCAGAGGATGGCTGCGCGCTGGCCGCATTGAGCTTGAAGAAGTGGTGATGGTACCCACTCACTTCCTCTTTGATGGTATCGGCGTCAACTTCCTTTTATGGAAAAACTGGCTGATCTGCTCCGGGCGCCCCGGCAAGTCTGAAAAGAGCTACAAGCTATGGGATTTGCGCAGGGTGTCCCAAGTGCCGGGGACTGAAAGCAGCGAAGCGATGGTGTTTCCGCCATCCGTCCGATCAAAGACGCGCGTACTTGCACCCGAGGAAGCCACACAGGCAGCGTATCTCATCCGCTTCCCTGTCAGCAAAAAAACAGCAGGTGAACTCTATCAGTTTGGCGCAAGCCGGCAGGAACTGTTTGTTTTCGACTGGCTTACCGCCACGCTTTTTCGGATCAGTGGCGATGGGAAGGTTGAGGCGTCCTGGCGCCTTCCTTCTGCTGGCGGACGACGGAAATGGCAGTACGCTTTCGATAGCTCCACAGGCACGCACTGGATCTACTATCCTTTCAAAAAGGAAATTCTGGTGTTTGAAGCCAATCTGGATGCTCGGGAAATTGTACAGGCAGCACGCTTGCCGGCAGGCCACCTGTTGCGGATTGTCAATGGCCGAGCCGTTTATCTGGATTGCCAGGGCAAGGAATGCCGATTGGAGGAATGGACGCTGAGACCCGACACAAAACCCGAACAAGCCGAAATCATCCAGCTTGAAGAAATAGTGGTGAAACCCTGGTAGCAGTCCGAGCGCTGCGCTGTGGTTTTCGCCGCAGGGGCAACATCTCGGGATATCGTACCACCTCCCCGCTTGTCAAATCCGACAAAGGCGCTGCATCGCACAAGGCACACAGAACAAAGATCACGAAGACGTATGGCAGCAGTCTCTTGCTTGCGGCGCCAGTAGTAGCAACTCGCCACGCTGATGCCTTCACGCGCGCAAAAGGCCCGTACGCTGCCTTGCCAGTCTGCATAGCGCGACAGAATGTCTGCCCAACGGCGGGTGCTTTGCTTCCTTTTTGCCATGATTGCTGTAGTTTTGGTTGCGAAGCAAAGCTGCCCGCACCACCCCCGACCTGGCAATACGTGGTTGCTCGGATGCTTACGATTATACTCAAAGTGGTTTGGGAAATCCTGTTGCAAGGGCTTGGAGTTTAGGGTGGTGTCCTTAAATAGATGATCGCGCATCCCGAAAATGGCCCGGCTGCAGAAAGGTGAATCGTTGAGGGTTGAGCGTGTAGCGTTGAGCGTTTTTTGCATTGACTATCAGGTGCTTGCTCAAATCCTCGATTCCTCGGTTCCTCGATTGCTCAGCCATTGAAACCGCAGCCTTTGGTCGCAGAAAGCGCAGTTTGAACACAGTTTGTGCGGTCGGTCACTCCCTCACTCCATCTCTCCTCCCTCCATCTCGGAAAAAATCGTCCATTGGCTATCGTCAATAATTCCCAAACCGAATTGCGTTGAGTATATAGCTACACGTGTCACGATGTCACTGCTTGCCCCGAAACTCGGGGGTGTTACGGACTTTTTTCAGTGTGCTCAGAGATGGAATGAATGAGCGAAGGAGAGAGGAGTGTCCCTGTGTCCCCTCCTGACCTGCTTGCTTTTGACGGACGTGCTTCACTCCCCGATGGCCATCTCACTCCAATGCAAACAGGTCTTGTAGCCCTTTCGGGCAAACCAGGCGCGCGTGTCGTCGGCCGACATGCGCGAGCTGACCAGCACAAAGTCGCCGCCCCAGGCGCCCAGCGACTTGACGATGCCGGCTTCGTAGTCGGGGAAGCGGGCCTGTTGCACGGGCTCGAGGCTGAGCGTGTGTGCCACGATCTCTTCGTGGCGGCGCATGAGGTCTTCGAAAGCTTCGAGGGTTGGGGCGGCGATGGCCTGCTCGGTAATGCGCGAGATGGCCTGGATGAGGGCGGCCAGTGAGATGCGTTCGGAGATGGCCTTGAAGGCCCGGATGCCCTCGCGGCTGTCTTGCTTGGCTTCGAGCCAGACAAACCACAGGTGCCTGGCCCAAGGGGGCGCGAAAGACACGCGCTGCCAGTGGGGTTGCCAGCCTCCCTGCGGTGTGGGGGTGCGCCAGAAGACAAAGGGCCCGTCGAGGGTGGCTGCAGCGATGTCGTAGCCCGACCCGCCAAAGCTGGCCTCGAGCAGGGCGAAGGGATCGACCTCGGCCCAGCGCGCGGCGTTGGCCAGCAGCGTCGAGCTGGAGCCCAGCCCCCAGCGTCGTGGAAATTCGAGGCGCGTCGTCACCTGACTGCCGGCGAGTTTTTTGCGGAAAGCGCTGTTGAGTGCGACGGCAGCTTCGAGAATGGTTTGCAGGCGCCACGCCATGGCGTCGTCGGTAGCCTTGATGGGCCGCAGCGTGTGCGGGTCGTAGGTGGCTGAAAACCACGTTTTGCCCTGCTCGTCGAGGGCCTGCCATTGCAGCGCCTTGCCGTCGGCAGGCGTCACCTGCAACCATTGGCCAAGGCGCACGGGCAGCGCCAGCGCACGCGCTCCTTCGATCACGAAGTACTCGCCTGTGAGCAAGAGCTTGCCGTGTGCGTAGAAAGTGGCTTGTTCCGGCCGATTCATAGGGCAGTGTTCGCGAATTGAACAAAGACAGGGGCGTGTGCTCCACGGGCCTATTTCACGGTCTCGCTACGCTGGCGCAGTCCTTCGAGGAACTGTCGCACGGAAGCGAAAGATACTACGTGGTCGGCAAAATGGCGAAATGCCTCCTTGATCTCGTGCTCGCTGGCGCCCAAGTGGTTGAGAATGTTGAGCAGGTGCATTTTCATGTGTCCTTTCTGAATGCCGGTGGTGACGAGCGAGCGCACGGCTGCGAAGTTCTGAGCCAATCCTACGGCGCCGATGATCTGCATCAGCTCGTGTGCTGAGGGGTTGCCCAGCATCTCGAGCGAGAGGCGGGCCAGCGGGTGCAGGCGTGTCAGGCCGCCCACGGTGCCCACGGCCAGCGGCAGCTCCAGCTCGAAGCGGAAGGTGCCGTTTTCGACGGTGCAGTTGCTGAGGCTGCGGTACTGGCCGCTGCGGGCCGCCCAGGTGTGGCCGCAGGCCTCGACGGCGCGAAAGTCGTTGCCCGTGGCGATGACGACGGCATCCACGCCGTTGAAGATGCCCTTGTTGTGGGTGGTGGCGCGGTGCGGGTCGATCTGAGCGATGCGTACGGCTTTGCGGAAGCGTTCGGCGAAGGTGGCGGCGTCCATGTCGGCGCCGCAGTTGCCCAGCGCCTCGACGGGGCACTCGACCCAGGCGCGCACCAGGCAGTCGGGCGTGTAGTTCGACAGGATGGCCATGATGACGCTCAGCTCGCGCTCTTCGTCGCAGAAGTGGGGCCAGTCGAGGGCGAATTGTTTGAGCGTGCGGCCGAAGTCTTCGAGCACCGAGTTGATGAAATTGGCGCCCATCGAGTCGCAGGTCTCGAATTCGACCATGAGCTGGTAGTATCCGGGTTCGTGGGCGGTCATGTCGCGCAGGTGGACGGCGAGGATGCCGCCGCCGCGCTTTTCCATGTTGGCGGTGAGGTAAGCCGCGTTTTTGCGCAAGCGTTTCTCGAGCTCGGGGAAGGCGGCCTCGAGGGCTTCCTTGCGGCCGTGCCAGGTGAAGTGCACCTGCCCCACCTTGCGCGTGTCGATGACGCGGGTGTGGAAGCCGCCGCGCTCGAGCCAGAATTTGGCGGCAGCCGAGGCGGCAGCCACCACCGAGCTTTCCTCGATGACCATGGGCACGCAGTACACCTTGCCGTTGATGAGGAAGTTGGGTGCCACGCCGAACGGCATGGGAAAGTTGGCCAGCGTGTTCTCGCTGAAGCCGTCGAGGATGCGCTGCACCTCTGCATCGGGGTGGCGGAAGGCTTCGAGCGTGCGCACAAACGCATCGGCATCGCCGCTGAAGTGGTCGGCCACCCAGCGCATTTTTTCCTCCTTGTTCAGGCGCGAAAAGCCGCTGATGGTTCGCTCTTTCTGGTCTTTGCTCATGATGTTTTTTCTCTGATGCCTGGCGCAAAAATACGATTCAGCAGGGGGGCTCGGGTCGGCGGATGCGCAGGAAGCGGCGTGCCAGCCGCAGGCCGTCGGCCTGGCGTTGCACGTGCCGCCGCAGCGTCTCGTAGTCGCCGCGGGCATGCCTGAGGAAGGCCGAGGCCTGTCCGTAGAGGGCCGGCAGGCGCGACAGGCCGGTCAGGTAGTAGCCGTCGAGGAATGAGGAGATGCCGCCCGAGATAATGAGCTGGCGGCAGCGCAGGCGCGCGCCCAGCGTGTCGGCCAGGCGGTTGGCCATGTGCACCATCTGCTCGGCCGTGTGGCCCACGCGCGCCAGCGCCATCCAGGCGGTGCGGGCCTCCTCGTCGGCGCGCAGCATCTCGAGCAAGGCGAAGTTGGTGCCGCCGCTGGCGCCGAAGTCGATGGCCACGAGCGGCAACTGCATCAGGGCCTCCATGCTGGCGGGGCCGAAGCCCTGACCCACTTCCTTGACGATAAGGGGCACGTCGGTGGCCTCCAGCAGGTGCCGGATGGTCTCGAGGGGTGGGCGGGTGATGCGGTCGCCTTCGGGCTGCAGCCACTCCTGCAAGGGGTTGACGTGCACGATGAGCCCGTCGGCGCGCAGCTCGGCCACCAGTGCCTCGATGCGGTCGGCAGCCTTTTGCGCCAGCAGTTGCTCGACCTGCGCGATGCCGAGGTTGGCAAACAGCGGCACGTCGGGGCCGGCCACCTCGCGCAGGTCGAAGTCGGCAAAGCGGCTTTTGTCCCGAAGGATGGAGCGACACGAGCCCAGACCCATGCCCATGCCAAACTCGCGGCAGGCGCGCGCCAGGTTGTGGTTGATGGTATGGGCCAACTCGGTGCCGCCCGTCATGCTCGACACCCAGATGGGCAGCCGCAGCTCCTTGCCGGCGAAGGGCACGGGCGGCAGGGGCTCGTCCTCGTCGGGCATGGCAGCCAGCATGGGCTCGTACCAGAAGCGCGCGTCCACGCGGGCTGCTTCGAGCTGCGCCTCGAATGCCAGTTCGATGTGGTCGCGCTTGCGGCGCGAAGCGCCCGCGTCGGCGCCGGTGATGGGGTGTTTTTCCGGTTTCATGCCGTCAGTTTTCCTGGTGCTGCAGGCTGCGAACCATTCGCCATGCGGCCCTCGGACGGTGATTGCTCGTGTTGCTCGCCTGGTGCTGCCGCCGCAAAGGTAGGACAACAGCAAAAGTCGGTGGAATCGGTACAAGGCACTCCTCAATATCCATCGTCAAAAATTCCCGGACAGGCAGACGGGTGGTGTCCTTAAATAGATGATCGCGCATCCCGAAAATGGACCGGGTGCAGAAAGGTGAAGCACGCAAGGTTGAGGGTTGAGGGTTGAGAGTTTTTCTTGTTGATTATCAGTTTTTTGTCAAATCCTCGGTTCTTCGGTTCCTCGATTCCTCAGCCATTGAAACCGCAGCCTTCGGCCGCAGAGGAACGCAGTTTGAAATCAGTTAATCGGGGACACTACCGTCAGACGCACTGCCGTGCGTCACTACTG
>WFYJ01000115.1 GCA_015490175.1 Saprospiraceae bacterium
GCTGCCTGAAAAAACAACCAGGCAAGCACACACATTGGGGCCTGCCTGGACAGCATGGTCTCAAAGGAAGACCTGCTTCTTTGCCCCAAATTTACCCCTTTTTCTTGTCAAAGAGCTTGGTTTTTTACATAGTTCCTAAACCCTCAACCCTCAACTAAACCCTCAACCCTCAACTTTTCAAGCTGTCAACTTCAAGCTTCTGCATGCCATCTTTTTTCAGGGGACTCAGTGAAGGAGGTACCGGGCGCGGGAACGATCTGCACGAGTGATGCCCGTTGTGCCAGTTTCAGCCACCGTTTCTCCATTCTGCCGCTCTTTTTGCTCGGTGCGCTTTTCGTAATTTGGCCCGTCTTTGCGCCGAGTGGCGCCGAGCAAAACCTTCCCAACCCACCCTGATATGGCAAAAATCGACATCCAGGCCAACATCAACGAAGACCATCACAAGCTGGCAATCAAGGAGATGCAGGACAAGCTGGTGCGCATCCGTCTCGGGGGTGGCACCAGGCGCATCAAAAAACAGCACGAACAGGGCAAACTCACGGCCCGCGAGCGCATCCAGTACCTGCTCGACGAAGGAAGAGAGTACATCGAGATCGGCTCCTTTGCCGGCTATGAGATGTACGAAGAATACGGGGGCTGTCCTGCCGGCGGCGTGGTCGTGGTCATCGGTTATGTCAGTGGCCGGCAGTGCGTGGTCGTGGCCAACGACGCCACCGTGAAGGCCGGCGCCTGGTTCCCCATCACGGGCAAGAAGAATCTGCGCGCCCAGGAAATCGCCATCGAGAACCGCATCCCCATCATTTACCTGGTGGACAGTGCCGGCGTCTTTCTGCCCATGCAGGACGAGATTTTCCCCGACAAGGAACACTTCGGCCGCATCTTCCGCAACAACGCCGTGATGTCGAGCATGGGCATCCCCCAGATCGCTGCCGTCATGGGCAGTTGCGTGGCGGGCGGCGCCTATCTGCCCATCATGTCCGACGAGGCGCTCATCGTCAAGGGCACCGGCTCCATCTTTCTGGCCGGGCCCTACCTGGTCAAGGCCGCCATCGGCGAAGACGTGGACAAGGAAACGCTCGGCGGCGCACGCACCCATTCCGAAATCTCGGGCGTGACCGACTACCAGTGCGACAACGACCAGGAGTGCCTCGACCTCATCCGCGACATCATGAGCAAGCTGGGGCACTTCCCCAAAGCCGGCATCGACCGCGTGGCGCCTCGCGATCCCGAGCGCCCCGCCAGCGACATCCTGCGCATCCTGCCCGCCGACCGCAGCAAGCCCTACGACATGGTCGAGCTGCTCAAGTGCATCGTGGATGAGGGCAGTCTCACCTTTTACAAAAAAGACTACGGCAAGACCATCATCTGCGCCTATGCCCGCATCGACGGCTGGTCGGTGGGTATCGTGGCCAACGACCGCAAGGTGGTCAAAAACGCCAGGGGCGAAATGCAGTTTGGCGGCGTCATCTACAGCGACTCGGCCGACAAGGCCGCCCGCTTCATCATGAACTGCAACCAGAAGCACATCCCGCTGGTCTTCTTCCACGACGTCACGGGATTCATGGTGGGCTCGCGTTCCGAGCACGGCGGCATCATTAAAGACGGCGCCAAGATGGTCAATGCCGTGGCCAACAGCACCGTGCCCAAGTTCTCGGTGGTGGTGGGCAACTCCTACGGCGCCGGCAACTACGCCATGTGCGGCCGCGCCTACGACCCGCGTCTCATCGTGGCCTGGCCCTCGGCACGCATCGCCGTAATGGGAGGCGAGCAAGCCGCGCGCACCTTGCTCCAGATCGAGGTGTCGGCCATGAAAAAGCGGGGCGAGGAGATCTCGCCCGAGCGCGAAAAAGAGCTGCTCGACAAGATCATCGCGCGCTACGAGCACCAGACCGAGCCGTACTATGCTGCGGCCCGCCTCTGGGTGGACGAGCTCATCAACCCGCTCGACACGCGCCGCATCCTCTCCGACGCCATCGCCATGGCCAACCACCGCCCCATCGAGCGCTTCAACGTGGGCGTCATTCAGACCTGATGGCCATGCATCTGTTCGTCAGCCGCGCGCTCCAGACCGACAGCCCCATCGCCCGCTTTGCCCGCGAGCGGGGCCACACCCTCACGGCCTTCAGCCTGGTGACCTTCGAAGCCGTGCCCTTTGCGCTGCCCGAGCCCTGGCCCGACTGGGTGTTTTTCTACAGCAAGCAGGGCGTGCGCTTTTTCTTCGAACGACTTTCCGCCTTTCGGCAAAAAATACCCGCACACGTCCGCCTTGCCGCCATCGGGCCAGGCACGGCGCGCGCCATCCGCGCGGCCGGTCATGCCCCCGACTTCGTGGGGATGGGCCATCCCGAAGCCACGGCCCGCGCCTTCCGGCAAATCGCACACGCCCAACGCGTGCTCTTCCCCCGCGCCGAAACCTCGAGACAGTCCGTCCAACAGCTCGTCGCCGATGCCGTCGAAGTGACAGACCTCGTCGTCTATCGCAACACCATCCGCACCAACCTGGCCCTGCCCGAGGCCGACGTACTCGCCTTCACCAGTCCGCTCAATGCCGAAGCCTGGTACCAACAACGCCCGCCCCGACCCGACCAAGAGGTAGTGGCCATCGGCCCTACCACGGCACGTGCCCTGCGCACCCTCGGCATCGAGCGCGTCCTGGTGGCCAGGCGGCCCGATGAGGAAGCACTTTGCGCTTTGCTGGCTGAGATATGCGGCTGAGCAAAGTGGAATGAGGGAATGGGTGAGGGAGGGAGGGAGTG
>WFYJ01000116.1 GCA_015490175.1 Saprospiraceae bacterium
ATACTCAAATCAAAGTGGTTTGGGAAATCCTGTCGCAATGGTTGAGGGTGTAGCGTTGAGGGTTTAGAGTTTATAGTTTAAAGTTTAAAGTTTTTCTTGTTGACTATCAGGTATTTGTCAAATCATCGATTCCTCGGTTCCCCGATTGCTCAATCAAAAATGTCCATCGTCTATCGTCCATTGACTATCGTCAATAATTCCCAAATCGAATTGCGTTGAGCATACACCTCCGGCGATTGGGATTGCATGACATTCTGTTCCGGACTTTTCAGGCAAAAACAAAACAAACATCAAGCGCCGCCCCTGAGGGGCGGTGCTTGTCTCAACAGGCGCCGGTCGTGCGGCCAAGCGCACGACCGGCGGTATCAACGTGGGGCCAAGGCCCCGCTCAACTGTGTCATTGCCTGTCGCTTGAGCGCCGCCATGCAAAATACTACTGCACGCAACTTCAATCGCCGGCGGTGTAATCGGGGACACTACCCAATCGGTCAAATCGGTGCAATCGGTGCAACTTCCACGCGCTCTTTCGCACGGCCGGCGGACGCACGGCCGTGCGTCCCTACCTCTGTCACTCCTCTCTCCATCTCTCCATCACTCTGTCGCTCTGTCACTCCCTCACAGACCGCTTTGCGTCAGGCAAACCGCCGCGGGGGGCTATCTGACCAGCTCGGGCGGATGCGCACTGGCGAGCCAGGCCCGCAGTCCTTCTTCGAGATTGAACACGCGGCGAAAGCCGCTGTTTTTCATCAACACGCAGGTGCGCAAGCTGCGCCGCCCGCTATTGCAGTACACCAGATAGGTTTTGTCGGGATCGAGCTTTTCGAGCTCGTCTATGAAGGGCTCGCCGAGGTAGTCGAGGTTGCGCGCGCCGGGCAGGTGTCCTGTGGCAAACTCCTCGGGCCGGCGCACGTCGAGCAGTACGACATCGGGCTGTTGCATCGCTTGCGCGAAGGCCTCGGCGTCGAGGTTGTTGATCTGCTGTTTGAGCCGTTCCCAGCGGCTGATGCGGCAGTCTTTTCTGCCGGTGTCTGCCTGCTTCATCATGGTGCAGCGTGTTAGAGGTGTTGCGGATGGTTCGGGTTCAGGAGGATGGTGCGGGCATGCGCGCGCACTCCTCAAAGATACGCGCAGTACACTTCTGACACACCTGCTCCCTGATCAAATTTCGCTCAAAAAGTGCGGCGATGGCCTCTTTCTTGGTGTCGAAAAAGCGCTCTTCGCCGATTTTTTGGCGGAAGCCGCCTTTGATGAGCACGTCTTGCGCCACGCGCTTGAGGCCCACGATGTACAGATCACCGCCCCGCTCCCGCCACTTGTGCACCTCGCGCTCGAGCCACTCGGCACCCGTCAGGTCAACGAAATTGATGCCCTGGGCCACGAGCAACACCGAGCGCACGTCGGTCTCGGCCAGCTCCTGAAAGTAGTCGGCCACCTTTTCCACGGCGCCGAAGTAGAGCGAGCCGTCGATGCGCACGATGGCCACCTGCGGGCACTCCTTGAGGTGTGGAAAGCGCTTGAGGTTGACCAGCTTGTGCGTGGGCGAATCGGGATCGGGTGCCAGGCGCGTGATGTGGGGCGAGCTGGTGCGCATCAGGTAGAAAAAGAGTGAAAAAATGATGCCCACGTAGATGGCAAACTCGAGGTTGAGGAAAATGGTGGACAGGGCCGTGATGAGCAGCACGGCCGTCTCGGTCTTGCTGGCCCGCACGATGGTGCGAATGTGCTTGAAATCGATAAGGTTGTAGGCCACCAGCAGGATGATGCCGCCCATGGCCGCGATGGGCAGATAGTCGCCCAGCGGTGCCACGAACATGAGCGTCAGCGCCAGAAAGACCGCAGCAAAGATGGCGGACATGGGCGTGCGCGCCCCCGCCTGGAAATTGACGCCCGACCGCGTGAACGAACCCGAGCCGGCAAAGGAGCTGAAAAAGCTGCCGATGGTGTTGGCCAGCCCCTGCCCGATGAACTCCTGGTTGGCGTTGATGCGCTGGTGCGAGTACGAAGCGATGGCACGCGCGATGGCCACCGCCTCGATCAGGCCCAGCAGCGCCAGCGCAAAGGCGTTGGAAGCCAGCATCTGCACGTTGTCCCACGTCAGTTGGGGCATGTGAAAGGGCGGCAGGTGCGCCGGCATCTTGCCCACCACGCGCAAGCCGTGCTCCTCGATGCCGATGAAGTAGGCCACCACACTGCCCACGATCATGCCCAGCAGCATGTGGGGCAGCCGCGGCAGGTATTTTTTGATGAAAATCGCACTGAAAAGAGTGGCCATGGCCACCGCAAAGGCATACCAGTTCGACTGGTCAATGTGGGTGACCACCTCTTTGAGGATGCGGAAGAAGGAGGCACCCTGCGGCACCGGCAGGTCGAACACGTTCTTGAGCTGCTTGGCCGCAATGAGCACGCCCGCCCCCGCGGTGAAGCCGATCACCACGGTGTGCGATACGAAATTGACCAGCGTGCCCAGCCGCGCCGCTCCCATCACCAGTTGGATGACACCCACCACGAACGTCAGCACAAAGGCCAGCTCGACGAAGGCCTGCGTGCCCGGCTCGGCATGCGGGCTGATGGCCGAAAACACCACGATCGAGATGGCCGTGGCCGGCCCCGTGATCATGTGCCAGGACGAGCCGAACAGCGCCGTGATGATGGGCATGACCATGGCACTGTACAGGCCGTAGATGGGTGGCATGCCGGCAATGATGGCAAAAGCCACGCCTTGCGGCAAACTGATGATGGTGCCCGTCAGGCCGGCAATGAGGTCATCGCGCAGCGTGCGCCGGTTGACCATGGGCAGCCAGGTGAGAAAGGGAAGATAGCGAGCAAGTGCAGCACGAGTGGGAGCGGCCATATGCAATATGGTGTAAATGGACAAACAAACAGGTGCCTGAATTTTGCGCGAAAGTCCGCCTTTCGGCAAACGGCAAAGGTGACAGTGGTTACACTGTCACCTCGCCAGCCTTTGGATACGTCGCGCGTATGCGCTTATTCAATCTTGCCGGTGCGCTTCTCCGCGATCGGATCCCAATCGACGTAGAAGGCCTCGTCGCGCGGGCGCAACGCCCGCTTCATCCACAACGGGCGGCGCAGGCCGCCAGGCCCCGGTGCCGGCCGCGTCATCTTGAGCCATTCCTTGTAGTTTTCGAACGACTTCTTCGTGTCCACGAAGATATCGCCGTACTCGTCGCCCGGGTGCGGCCGCTCGATGCGCACGCGCTGGTGCCAGCAGTGCATGCCGCTGATGGGGTCGGGATGGACGGCATGCGTGATGTTCTGGTGCACGCCGCCGTCGCGCCAGAAGATGCGCTTCGAGTCGGGGTCGGAGCTTTCGAAGGGCTTGATGCCTTCCACGGTCTTCATCTTCCAGCCGCCCTTGCCATCGCTTTCGATGTGGACGACGTTGGTGGCCCAGCGGTTGCCCTGGTCCTGCTTGCGGCGCCAGCGGCCCAGGTGATGCGAGCAGGCCACTACGCCCGGACGGATGGCTTCGGTCACCCACACCTTGTCCACGAAGTAGCCGATATCGGTATTGATGCGCACCAGATCGCCCGTCTTGAAGCCCCAGCGCGCCGCATCCTTCGGGTGCATCCAGATGGGGTTGCGGTTCGAGATTTCGGCCAGCCACTTGGCATTGCCCGAGCGCGAGTGGATGAGCGTAGGCAGGCGGAAGGTGGGTACCAGGCAGTACTCGCCCTTCTCCTTGTCGAGGCGCTCGGGATGGATGTGGCTCTTGATGTAGCAGGGAATGGCGTACTCGGGCCAGCCCCAGTCCACCATGGTCTGCGAGTAGAACTCGTTCTTGCGCGAGGGCGTGGGGAAGCCCACGCGGGCCACGCCCTTGACCATGACGCCGATGGCCTTGCCGTTTTTGGTGATGACGCCCGTTTCGGGATCCGTCTCGGAGCCTTCCAGCTCTTCGGGCGTCAGCTCGCGCAGGTGCTTCTGGTAGCCGTGTTTTTCCACCTCGAAGGCACCGTACTTGCGCATGTACTCCAGCTCGGTGAGGCCTTCCTTTTTGGCGGCCTCGGGCAGACCGGGCGTGTGCTCGAAGATGTACTGGTAGTACTCGTCAATCGAGATGATTTCGCCCTTGCGGTAGGGCGATTCGAAGTGCTTGCGGATGCCCATCGAGCCGTCGGGGTCGATGCGGGCGCTGAGCTGAATCCAGAATTCGTCTTCTTCCCACACCTCGCCCGGGTTGACTTCATAGGTGAACTGCACCTGCTTGCCCATGCGGCGCGCCGCCTCGCGCAACACCGGCTGCCGGAAGGCCACCCAGGTACCGCTATGCGTGGCGTAGCTGTTGATGTCGTGGCGCTCCGAGGCCAGGCCCATCGGCAACACGTAGTCGGCGAAGAAGGCCGTCTCATTCCAGGTGGGCGTGAGGGCCACGTGCAGGCCGATCTTGCTTTCGTCCTGCAGCACCTCGATCCAAGAGAAGCCGTCGGGATAGGTCCACACGGGGTTGAACACGCGCGTGAAATAGACGTCGAGTTTGCCGCGCCCTTCCTTGAGCATGTGCGGCAGCAGGAAGCTCATCTCGAAGAAGGCCAGGGGGTACTCCTTCGGGAAGTGCAGCTCGTTCCACCACTTTTGCGGCGGCGGGTTGTCGAAAAACTTGGGCTTGAACTTGTTCCAGGCGTTGGGTGAGGTACCGCCGGGCGTGCCCACGCTGCCGGTGAGCACCTGCAGGAAGTGCAGGGCGCGGCTCACGCACCAGCCGCCCAGGTTGCCCGAGGCGGCACTGCGCCAGTTGTGCGAGGCGAAGCGCGTGCCCGCCTCGCCGATGCCGCGCGCCACCTCAATGATGGTCTCGGCCGGCACGCCCGTCTCCTTCTCGGCAAACTCGGGCGTGAACTCGGCATACTCCTCGCTCATCTTGGCGATGAAGTTTTCGAAGGTCACCTCCACACCCGGGTGGCGCGCCTTCAGGTACTGCTCCCAGTTGACCCAGTCTTCGAGGAACTCGCGATTGTACAGGCCCTCGTCAATGATGATTTTGGCCATGGCCAGCAGTGCCGCCGCCTCCGAGCCCGGATAGGTGGGCATCCAGTAGTCGGCCATGCTGGCCGTATTGCTCAAGCGCGGATCCATCACGGCCAGCTTGGCGCCTTTCATCTTGCCTTCGATGATGCGCTGGGCGTGCGGGTTGAAGTAGTGTCCGCTCTCGAGGTGGGCCGACACCAGCAAGATGAACTTGGCGTTGGCGTGGTCGGGCGAGGGACGGTCGTAGCCGTACCAGATGGCGTAGCCGAAGCGCGCCCCCGACGAACAGATGTTGGTGTGCGAGTTGTGGCCATCAACACCCCAGGCCTTCAGCACGCGGTCCATGTAGCCCTCATGGCCGGGACGGCCCACGTGATAGGCGATCTCATTGTGTCGGTTTTCCTGCAAGGCCTTGCGGATGCGGCCTGCGATGTCTTGCAGGGCTTCTTCCCAGCTCACGCGCTCCCACTTGCCTTCGCCGCGTTTGCCCACGCGCTTGAGCGGGTAGAGGATGCGGTCGGGATCGGTGATCTGGTTGATGGTGGCCGGCCCCTTGGCGCAGTTGCGGCCGCGGCTGCCCGGGTGGAAGGGGTTGCCTTCCAGCTTGCGCACCTCCATCGTCTCTTTGTCGATGTAGGCCGTCAGGCCGCATGCACTCTCGCAGTTGAAGCAGGTGGTGGGCACGATGGTATAGCGGCGCTTCTTGCGCACGGGCCACGCCTTGGCCTCGTATTCTTCCCAGTCGTCGAGGCGGTCGGGAAAGTTGGTGAGCTTGCCCTCGGGGGTGAGGCGCGGCACGGGGGCATCGCCTTCGTCCTTGTGCAGGTCGGGGATGATGCCCAGCTTTTCGGCCATGCGCTCGATGAAGGATACTTTCTTCTTGGTCATGGTTGCAGCTATTTTTTCACCTGCGCGAAAGAGGAATCGGGATGGCACTTCCACTTTTCCCCTTGGGCGCAGGATTGTTTTTTCAAAAAAGATTCAAACCGGATGCAGGGCTCATTTTGCGAAAGCAAAAGTCTGCATCAGCTCAGGGGCACGCGCTGGGGTGCTTCCACCCAGATGGTCTCCGTCAGATAGATACCCACCAGCACGATGGCGCCGGCCAGTGCGATCAGCGTGGCATTGGCGCCGCCCCAGGCGAGCAGGGCCAGCGGTACGATGTTGCCGAGCACCACTGCGCCCCACCAGAAGCGGTTGCGATAGCTCCCTCTGGTAATCAGCTCGACGGTGTAGCGCGCCTCCTCGGTGGGATGGGTGGTGAGCAGCTCGGTGGCCAGCGTGAACAGGTTGAGCCCGATGCCGGCCAGCAGCAGCGTGCGCAAAAAGCCCATCCATTCGGGGCCGTTGCCGAGCACGACGCCCACGATGGCCAGGGCGGCCGCGCCGGCCATGATGCTGTGCACCAACATGTGCAGGGCCAGCGAGGGGCTCTGCCAGAAGTCGCGCCCCTTTGCTTGCGCAAAAAGGAAGGCCGTGTAGATGGCCACCACAACTGCCAGCACGGCCGTGACCCACATCAGCGGCTGCATGAGCGGCTCCCAGCCGAACCACATGCTCAGCCCCCAGAGGGTGAGCAGGCCGCCGTACAGCGTGATCGAATAGCCGCCCTTGACGAGCCAGCTACGCCATTGCGGGCGCAGCAATACGTTGAGGAAGCGGTCGGGCCGGTCGAGGTCCTTGATGAGCAGCAGGCCCGTAGCGCCGAGGAAGCCGAGCGACAGGCCGAGCGTCCACCACTGGTTGGCTTCGGCCAGGCCGCTGCTCTTGCCGGTGAGCCAGCCGAGGAAAGCGATCAGGAAAGCGCCGGCGGCGATGGCCTTGGTCAGCACATAGCCCGACACTTCCCAGCCCCACAGAATGCCCTTGTCGGGGGCGTCGTAGGCGCGGCGCGCCTTTTCGGCGCCGTAGGTGCCCAGCACGGCACCGATCGATTTTTGGGGCGCATGCTCGGGTGCGGTAGCCAGCCCCGTGGCTTCGAGCACGGCAGCCACCACGTCGTCGTTGCTCCAGGCCAGCTCTTCGGCGGCCTTGGCATAGTGGCCCACGCCGCGCGCTTGCTGGCTCCACATGTAGTCGGTCGAGCGGGGCGCCTCCATGGGGTTGAGGGCGGCCTCGTCGCCGTCGATGTAGAACAGGTTGGGGCGGGTGCCCTTCGAGGCCTTGCGCGCCACGACCTGCTCGCGCCCCAGCAGTTGGGCGATTTCGGACTCGGGGTCGTCCATGTCGCCCGAGATGATGGCGTGCTCGGGGCAGACGTTGACGCAGGCCGGCTCCAAACCGATGTCGATGCGATGGGCGCAGTAGTTGCACTTGGCCGCCGTATTCGTTTCCGGGTCGATGTAGAGGGCATCGTAGGGACAGGCCTGCATGCACGACTTGCAGCCGATGCAGCGGCGGTTGTCGAAGTCAACGATGCCGTCGTCGCGGATGAACAGCGCCTCGACGGGGCAGATCTCCACGCAGGGCGCGTCGGTGCAGTGGTTGCAGCGCATGACGCTGAACACCCGACGCGAATCGGGGAAGGTGCCCTTCTCGGTGTACTTCACCCACGTTCGGTTGACACCAACCGGCACCTGATGCTCTGCCTTGCAGGCAGTGGTGCAGGCATGACAACCGATGCACTTGCGGTTGTCAATGATAAATCCGTACCTCATTGCTCAATCTCCATTTGATGGTTCACTCAAACTGGTTGTTCTGTTTCCTGGCGAATGCCGGATGGTGACTTGTCGGATTTGGTTGATCGGGGTGGCTGGTCTTGCGGGCGGCCGGGCACCTCGCAGGTCGTATCGACGGGCAAGCGCACCGGTTCGTCGAGGGCGGCCTTCGGCGGCAGGGCATTTGGCGAAAGCCGAACCTCTTCTTCCGGCTTCAGCCAAATGCCGTAGAGGTTCTGGCGCACGAAGTCGTCGGGGAACTGTTCGACGCCGGGAAAGCCCAGCCGGATGTCGCGCCCGCACCAGGGCACGTAGGCCGTGCCAAAGAGGTAGTCCCAGATGGCGAGTGTCAGGCCGAAGTTGATGCCCTTCGGCATGTCGGGCGGCAGGTCGTAGGAGTGGTGCCAGATGTGCATCTCGGGGCTGTTGAAGATGACCTTCATCCAGGGGCCCAGCAGGAACACACCGGCCAGGGTCGAAGCGCCGAAGACGGCAAACTGACCGGCAGCCGTCAGCCCGTCGAAGAGGTGCACGTCGAGCAGGCTCTGGCTCAGCACGATACCCACCAGTGCACCCACGATGCCGCCCGTGATGCGGCCGTCCACGCTGATGTTGGCGTGGTTGAAGTGGCCCCACGTCAGCGCCAGAATGTGGATGACGAAGAAGTCGTACAGCCCCACGCCCAGCAGCGCCAGCGGCACGTACTCGATGGTGCGGTACACCACGTTTTCCATCCAGTGGTACCGCAACTGGGCCGCAAAGCCCATCTGTTCGACCGAGTGGTGCACCTTGTGAAACTGCCACAGCCAGTCGCTGGCGTGCAGCAGGCGATGCGTCCACCACTGGATGAAGTCGCGCAGCACGAAGCCCGTCAGCAGTACGGCCCAGTAGGGCCAGCCCTGCATGGGATTGACGGCCTGCAGGTCGAAGCCGCCGGTGACGGCCCTGATGGCGTCGTTGAACAGGTGGACCACTACGTCGGAAGCGGCATTATAGACCACCAGCGAAAAGAGGAAGAAGTTGAAAAACATGTAGAACGTGTCCAGCCAGAAATCCTTCCTCGGTATGGGCTGGTTCTTGCGCCACGGCACCACCACCTCGAGCACGAAAAACACCAACGACACCCCTATGAGCCAGTAGAAGTAGTTGTGCCAGGAGGGATGCGTGATCTCGTGCCAAAGATAGCGCGCGTAGCCGGTATAGCCGTTGACGAAAATCTCCAGGTAGCGGTCCATATCCTTCAGCTATAGCGTGCACGAAAAGCCGTGGAAAGGCCTCGGGCCTTTCCACGCTGCTTTCATTTGAACTCAGTCGGTTTGTTGCTCTTTAAGCGTCGAAGGACAGACATAGTCGGTCACCGGTACGCCGGCTTCCTTGATTTTGTCGAAAGACTCGATCACGTCTACCAGCTTGTCGAAGCCGCGCGCCTTGAGGATCGAACAGGCAATGGTACTGCGGTAGCCGCTGCGGCAGTGCAGGTAGTACTCCTCGTTGGGGCTGACTTCCTGCATGCGCTGGCTGATGAAGTCGAGCGGGAAGTTTACGGCGCCTTCCACGTGCTCGCCCTGGAACTCGGTGGGCTTGCGCACGTCGAGGATCTGCTTGACCTCGCCCTTCTTCAGCCTTTCGGCAAATTCGGCCGCAGTGACGTACGGAAGCGTGTCCACTTCCTTGCCGGCCGCTTTCCAGGCCTCGAAACCGCCGTCAAGATAGCCAATTGTATTGTCGAAACCAACCCGCGACAGCCGGCGCACCGCTTCTTCCTCGCGCCCTTCGGGCGCCACGACGAGAATGGGCTGCATCAGGTCGGGGATGAGGGCACCCACCCAGGGCGCGAACTGGCCGTCGAGGCCGATAAAGATCGAGTTGGGGATGAACCCTTCGGCAAATGCGTACTTGTCGCGCACGTCGAGCACCACGGCGCCCGTCTCGTTGGCCGCCGTCTCGAACGCCTCGACCGAGAGGGGACGCGCCTGGGCCATCACATCGTAGTAGCTCTTCTCGTAACCCTTCTTGTTGATCTGCGCATTTTTGGCGAAGTAGGCCGGCGGGGGCAGCAGGCCTTCGGTCACCTTCTGGATGAACTCCTCGCGCGTCTGAGCCTGCAGGGCATAGTTGGTCTTTTTCTGGTTGCCCAGCGTGTCCCAAGTCTCCTTGCTCATGTTCTTGCCGCAGGCCGAGCCGGCGCCATGGGCCGGGTACACGATCACGTCGTCGGGCAGCGGCATGATCTTGTTGCGCAGGCTGTCGTACAGCATGCCCGCCAGATCTTCCTTGGTCAATACGCCTTTCTTCTGAGCCAGATCGGGCCGCCCCACATCGCCGATGAAGAGCGTGTCGCCCGAGAAGAGAGCATGCGGCTTGCCGTTTTCGTCGTACAACAGGTAGCACGAACTCTCCAGCGTGTGGCCGGGCGTGTGGATCAGCTCGATGGTCAGCTTGCCCACCTTGAACTTTTCACCATCCTTGCCCTGGTAGATCTCGTATTCCGTCTCGGCATTGGGGCCGTACACGATCGTCGCTCCCGTCTTTTTGGCCAGGTCGAGGTGGCCGGAGACGAAGTCGGCGTGAAAGTGCGTCTCGAAAATGTACTTGATCTTCGCACCATTGCGTTCGGCACGCTCGATGTAGGGGTCAGGTTCGCGCAGCGGGTCAATGACGGCGGCTTCCCCCTCGCTCTCGATGTAGTAGGCACCCTGTGCCAGACAGCCGGTATAGATTTGCTCAATAATCATAGGTGCAAGAGGTTTTGATGTGATAAACTGACTTGACGGCACGAATTTATGAAAAGATGTTCATTCATTGATTGATTTGAGCAAATATTTTATCCATCCCCTGCCTTTCGGCAAAATTTTCACGGCCGGCTCAGGGCCTGCACTCGCAAGGGGCATGGCCCCAATGTGTGATACTGGTCACAGGCCTTGCCGGTCGGCCCCCCTTTCGGAAGTGCATCGCGATGCGAGGTTTGCAAATACAGGGCCATTGTAGCATCTTGGCGCGAGGAGCAGCATGGCCGGCCGGGCATTCAGAGTATACTCAACGCCATTCGGTTCGGGAATTTTTGACGATAGTCAATGGACGAGGGGACACTGCCAGTAAAAGAACCACGAGACATGACCGCCTTACACGACAAATTCGGGCGTCCGATCACCTACCTGCGGTTGGCAGTGACCGACCGCTGCAATCTGCGGTGCTTCTATTGCATGCCGGCACAAGGCATCGAGTACGTGCCGCAGCGCCAGTTGCTCACCTACGAAGAGATGTTGCGGCTGGTACGCATCCTTGCCGGTGCAGGTGTGCGCAAGGTGCGCATCACGGGAGGCGAGCCGTTCCTGCGGCGCGACCTCATGCCTTTCCTGAGCCGGCTCGTAGCCACGCCCGGCATCGAGGCGGTGCGCATCACGACCAACGGCGTGCGCACCGAGCCCTTCCTCGACGAGCTGTACGCGCTGGGCATCCGTTCGGTCAACCTCAGCCTCGACACGCTGGACCGCGACCGCTTCGCGCAAATCACGCGTCGCGACGAGCTGCCGGCCGTGCTGTCCACGCTGGAAGGCCTGCTGCGCCGCGGCTTCGAGGTCAAGATCAACAGCGTGGTCATGGCCGGTCGCAACACCGACGACCTCATCCCGCTGGCCGAACTGACGCGCGAGCTGCCCATAGGCGTCCGTTTCATCGAAGAGATGCCCTTCAACGGCGGCGGACGGGAAGTGCAACTCGAATGGGACTACCGCCGCATCCTCGAGCACCTGCAGACGCGCTTCCCGCAAATGGAAAAACTGCCCGACCCACCCCATAGCACCTCCCTCAACTACCGCATCGCCGGCCACAAAGGCACCATCGGCCTCATTCCCGCCTACAGCCGCACTTTTTGCGGAAGCTGCAACCGCCTGCGCGTCACGCCGCTGGGCAAGGTGCGTACCTGCCTCTACGACGAGGGTGTCTTCAACATCCGCGACGTGATGCGCGCCGGCGCCACCGACCAGCAGGTGCTCGACACCATCCGTGAGGCCATCGCCATGCGCGCACCCAACGGCTTCGTGGCCGAACAGCGCCGCCTGCAACGCAGCTCCAGCGAGTCGATGGCGGAAATCGGAGGGTGAGGATTTGAGCCGGCTAACTCGCCAAGAGTGAGGGAGTGAGAGAGCGATGGAGAGAGGAGAGAGGAGTGCAGATTCCACCGAACAACGCACAATCACCACAACCCTCGACTCCCGGGAAATGTAGTCCAGCGGACAGTGAGAATACCTGCTTCCTGCAGCCTCCAACCATAAGTCATGGTCGCCGTTATTTTCCTGCGATCTGGAAAACCACTGAAACCAATCATTACAACACCACGACCATGAGCGGACAATCACTGTGGTATCTCGAAAACATCGACCTGACGGGCCTTTTCTGCCCCAAGAAGTTCGGCCAGGCCCAATCGCGACTGGCCCATCGCCAGTTCGAAAAAGGCGAATACATCTACCTGCCCGAAGCCCATTCAGACAAGATTTACTTCATCTTCGAAGGGCGCGTGAAAGTGGGCACCATCAACGATGAGGGCAAAGAGATCACCAAGGCCATCCTGGGCAAGGGCGAGGTATTCGGCGAGCTGTCGCTCGCAGGTGAAAAGCAGCGCCGCGACTTTGCCCAGGCCATGGAGCCGACGATCATCTGCATCATCGGCCTGCGCGAGATGCGTGCCCTGATGCGCGCACACAGCGGCCTCAACCTCTTCATCATGCGCGTGCTGGGCAGCCGCATGATCGAGCTGGAGCAGCGCCTCGAAAGCCTGGTCTTCAAGGACAGCCGCAGCCGCATCATCGAGTTTCTGTACAATCTGGCACGCACCCGGGGCCAGCGCGTGGGCTACGAGATGCTCGTGCGCAAATTCCTCACCCACCAGGACATCGCCAACATGACGGCCACTTCGCGCCAGACCGTCACCACGGTGCTCAACGAACTGCGCCACAAAAACCTCATCACATTCAACCGCAAGCGACTGCTGGTGCGCGATATGGACGCACTGGCACGCGAGGCAGGCATCCGAAAGACGCAGGCCTGAGGTGTGGCAGCAGCAAACTTCGCACCCTGGGGTGAACGGCGCGCATGATTGCGTGGGCGCAACGCCTCCCATCGCTCCATGTGCACCTCTCGACCTCAGTCCTTCACGCGCGCTCCGCGCGGTTCACTCATCACCTTTTCCTGGTGGTTGATGCTTTCGTCGTGGATGGCCTTGAGCAACACCTCGACGAACTCGCGACTCAGGCCCAGTTGCGCGCCTTTGGTCACGGCGCGTTCGACGATTTCGGTCCACCGTGCCGGCTGGAAGATGGAGATGTTGTTGCGCTTCTTGTACAGGCCGATGCGTTCGGCCACCTGCATGCGGCGCGCCAGCAGGTTGAACAGCTCGTCGTCCAGCTCGTCGATCTCGTGCCGCAGGTTGTCCAGCGTTTCGAGGAAGTCGGTATCGTCAGTGGTGGGCTGGCGCACCACGAGCCGGCCGACCATGTGGCCGTAATCTACCGGAGTGAGCTGCTGCGCCGGATCGCTCCAGGCCTCGTCGGGGCAGGGATGCACCTCGGTCATGAGGCCGTCGAAGTTGAGGTCGAGTGCTTTCTGGGCCACCTCGAGCAGTATGTCGCGCCGCCCGCAGATGTGGCTGTTGTCGCAGATGAGCTGCATGTCGGGGAACCGGCGTTTCAGCTCGAGCGGTATCTGCCAGCGCGGCACGTTGCGGTAGCGCGTGTCGCCGAAGTAGGAAAAACCGCGATGGATGGCGGCAATGCGCCTGATGCCGGCCTTGTACAGCCGCTCGATAGCGCCCATCCACAGCTTGAGGTCGGGGTTGATGGGGTTCTTCACCATCACCGGCACGTCGGCGCCGCGCAGGGCGTCGGCGATCTCCTGCACGCTGAAGGGATTGACGGTGGTGCGTGCACCGATCCACAGCACATCGATGCCGTATTTGAGCGCTTCGTACACGTGGTTGGCGTTGGCCACTTCGGTGGTGACGCGCAGGCCCGTCTCCTCCTTCACGCGGCGCAGCCAGGCCAGCCCCTTGCTGCCCACTCCTTCGAAGGAGTCGGGGCGCGTGCGCGGCTTCCAGATGCCCGACCGAAACAGGTCGATGCCTTGCTCAGCCAAGGCATGGGCCGCGGTGAGTACCTGGGCTTCCGTCTCGGCACTGCACGGGCCGGCGATGAGTATGGGGCGTTCGCTTTTTTCGAATACGGGTTGGAATTGCATGGCTCGTCCTGTTTTTTTCTCGAATGATATGCTCGGGTTGGGTAAATGTGGTTTCGAAGGGCAAGGGATTTTGATGGTGCAATCGGTCAAATCGGTCAAACCGGTCAAATCGGTCAAACCGGTACAATCGATCAAACCGGTACAATCGATCAAACCGGTGCAATCGGCACAATCGTCACTCCATCACTCCATCACTCAATCTCTCCATCACTCCTTCACTCCATCTCAAAAACCGGCTCCTGCCTGGAACCTTCGAGAATCCTGCGGATGTCGTTGGCTTCTTCGATCAGGCGGTAAAACGTTTCGAAATCCCTTTTGATCAACAGACTGCGAAAACGCGCCAGTTGGTTGATGTGCTCGTCGAGCACGTCGAGCACGTAGTCGCGGTTCTGGCGGAAAATGGGCACCCACATATCGGCCGAGCTCTTGGCCAGGCGCACCGTAGAGCTGAAACCACCGCTGGCCAGCTCGAAGATGCGTTGCTCGTCTTTTTCCTTGGCCAACACCGTCAGGGCCAGCGCAAAGGAGCTGATGTGCGAGATGTGCGACACATAGGCCGCATGCAGGTCGTGCGCATCCGAGCCAAGCTCCACGACGCGCATGGGGATGGAAGCGCTCAGGCTGCGCGCCACGGCCACGGCATCGGCATCGCTGTCGCCGAGGTCGCACAGCACCATCACCTTGTGGTCGAAGAGGTTGGGCTGCGCCGCTTCGATGCCCGAATATTCGGTACCGGCCATGGGATGGGCGGCCACGTAGCGGCCCCGCTTCGGATGCTCCCTGACGCTGGCGACGAGGGGCGCCTTGGTACTGCCCAAGTCCATGACGACCTGGTGCTGCACAAGGTCGAGCACGCGAGGCAGCAGATCGGTCAGCACATCGACGGGCGTGGCCAGCAGCACCAGATCCGATTTGGCAACCGCTTCATTCAGGGGCAGCGCCTCGTCTATAATGCAGCGGCGCAGGGCTTTTTCCTCGCTCGTGCGCTCCTTGTCCACACCGATGATGTGGCCGGCAAAGCCGTTCTCCTTGAGCGTGATGGCCATGGAGCCGCCGATCAGGCCGAGCCCGACTATCGTCACCACGCGTTTTTGTCCTGCTGGTTTCATATGTGCGCGTATTCCTGGCGATTGCAAAAAGTAAGGAGGTCAAAATTCTCGTTCCACTGTGCGCTTTTCGCGAAACACTTCGTTTGCCTGAGTCTGCCGCACCAGCCCCGCCTCGTACAGACGCCGCATGGCCTCGCGCCACACGTCCGGTGGATTACAGAGCGATACGCGCACCCAGTGGCGGCCCTGTGTGCCAAAGATGCCGCCCGGCGTCAGGAAGACGCGCGCGCGGTGCAATACCTCGTCGGAAAAGGCAAAGCCGTCGGGCTGGCCTTCGGGTATGCCGGCCCACACGAACATGCCCACCTGTCGGGGGTCGTACCAGCAGCCCAGCATCTCGAGCAGTTGCTCGGCCAGACGCCGCCGCTGCCGATATTCGGCATTCAGTTGCCGGTACCAGTCGTCGGAGGCCTCGAGTGCGGCCGCAGCAGCCAGTTGCGCGGGCTTGAACATGCCCGAGTCCATGTTGCTCTTGAAGCGCAGCACCTCGCGCAGGTAGTCGGCGCGCCCGGCCAGCATGCCGATGCGCCAGCCGGCCATGTTGTGCGATTTGCTCAGCGAGTTGAGTTCGAGTGCCACGTCGCGGGCGCCGGCCACCGAAAGGATGCTGAGCGGACGGTCGTTGAGGATGAAGCTGTAAGGATTGTCGTTGATGAGCAGGATGCGGTGGCGTTTGGCGAAAGCCACCAGCTCCTCGAAAAAGGCCCACGATGCCGGCGTGCCGGTAGGCATGTGCGGATAGTTGAGCCACATGAGCTTGACGCGACTCAGGTCGGTGCGCGCCAGCGCCTCGAGGTCGGGCAACCAGCCGTTGCCGGGGCGAAGGACGTAGGGACGCACCGCGGCCCCTGCGAGGCGGGAGGCCGCGGCATAGGCCGGATAGCCCGGGTCGGGCACCAGCACCTCGTCGCCCGGCTCCAGCCAGGTCATGGCCAGGTGCATGATGCCCTCTTTCGAGCCGATCAATGGCAACACTTCATTTTCCGGATTCAGGCTGACGCCAAAATGCCGCAGGTACCAGCGCGCAAAGGCCGCACGCAGTTCGGGCAGGCCCGTGTAGCTCTGATAGCGATGGGCGTCGGCCTGTCGGCTGTGGCGTTGCAAGCGCTCCAGCGCCTCGGCCGGTGGCTGCAGGTCGGGCGAGCCGATGCCCAGGTTGAGCACGGGCACTCCGCTGCGGTTCATCTCGGCGATCTCGCGCAGCTTTTTCGAGAAGTAGTACTCGCGCACGTGTTCCAGGCGGCTTGCAGGTCGAACGATCATGGCTCGTGTGTTTGGGTAGCATTTTGCGAAAGCACTTCATCCATCGCTCCGCAGGGATAGACGCCCAGCACGCGCAGCTCGCCCGTGAGCGGCCGAATGGCCTCGAGTCCCTGCTGCCAGCTCAGCGAGCCCTGCGCCACGAAATCGATGAAGAAGCGGTATTCCCACGGCCGCCCCATGATGGGGGCCGACTGGATCTTGGTGAGGTTGAACTGATAGGCGGCCAACACGGCCAGCACCTGGTGCAGGCTGCCCACCTCGTGCGACAGAGTGAACGAAGCCGATACCTTGTATTCGGGCAATGGCTCGGCCAGCGGCTCGTGGCCGAGCACGAGGAAACGGGTGTAGTTCAGTTTGTGGGTCTCGATGTCGGCGGCCAGCACCTCCAAACCATACAACTCGGCGGCCAGCGTGCTGGCAATGGCCCCTACCCTTTCGAGTTGCTGCTCGGCCACCTCGCGCGCGCTCAGGGCCGTGTCGGTCGTTTCTACCAGACGTATGTGGGGCCAGCGCGTAAAGAACTCGCGACACTGCGCTATGGCCATGGGGTGCGAGCGCACCTCTTCCAACTGCTCGATGGTGGTGCCCGGCAAGGCCAGCAGATTCTGCCCGATGCGCAGGTACACCTCGCCGATGATGTGCAACGCACTGTCTTGCAACAGCATGTAGTTCTGCAGCAAGGTGCCGCCGAGCGAATTCTCGATGGCCATTACACCCATGGTGCCGGGGCCGGCCTCGGCGAGGCGCTGCACCAACTCGGGGAAGGTGGCCGCCGGCAGCACGCGAACGGGGCGATCGGCGAAGAAGCGGCGCGCCGCCAGGTCGTGAAAGGCCCCGTGCACGCCCTGGATGAGCACATCGAGCGGCCGCAGGTCGGCTTCTTCGGTCTGAGCAGTCGTGTCGGGAGCGGTGTTCATGAGCTTTTTCTGTTGGGTCAAACAAAAAATCCCGCCGCAGCGGGACCATCAGCAGTACAGGAGGGCAATGCCAGCCCTGCGACGCCGATGGTCCGGGTCGGTAAAAAAGTAGTAGTACCAGTATGCAAAGCACGTCATCCGGTTCATGTGGTCAGGGTTTGCTTGCCTTTCGGCAAAAAAAAAGTCCCGTCGGCCGGGACTGTTGAAACGATGCTTCCATGCAAGCACGCGCTCGTCAGTCCCGCGGGGAACTGAAAAAGAAATAACCGTAAAAGAAATATTGCGCGTGGTTCGTCATGGAAACAATCATTGCGACAGCAGCAAACGTAAACCATAATTCGGCTTTCGCCAAAAAGCGCACCTGATTTTTTTTTGAAAGGACCGCAGCACTTACGATCTTCAACCGCGTTCGCACGCAGCCGGCCGCCCCGGCCCAACGCGTCGAGGAGCCCCAACAGGCCGAAGCGGACGCCGTGTGCATTGCGCGACTTTTCCGGATTTGCCCGCCGCCTTCCCATCAAAAACTGAATGCCATGTTTCGCACACTTCCCAAATGGGCCCGCCTCGTGCTGGCCTGCCTCATCTGCCTGGCCGCACTCATCGGCCTCGGCCTGCTGATCGACCGACTGATGTAGCACCAGGGACCACAACCTCCACTTCCCGCAATAAAAAAACGGCGGTAGCTCATCGCTACGCGCCGCCCGTAAAGCTGTGCTTTACTATGCTAAAGGATATTGCCTAAAACTCGCGTCCCTTCAACATGCCGTGCCAGTACATCTGGGGCAGGCCGTAGGCCTTGAGCGCATACATCGAGTAGCGTTCCTGGCCCTGGTCGAAGGGGAAGCTCTCTTTGGGTTGTCCGTTGTAGTCGAATTCGGCAAGAATCAGGCTGCCATAACCGGTAACGAGGGGGCACGAAGTATAGCCGTCGTACTTGGCCGAGGGCTCACGTCCTGCCATGACATCCAGCAAATTGTGTACCAACACGGGCACCTGCTTGCGGATGGCCGCTCCCGTCTTCGAGGTGGGCAGGCTGCTGCAGTCGCCGCATGAGAAGACGTTCTTGTACTTTGTGTGCTGCGTGGTGTACTTGTCCACGCTCACCCAACCCGACTCGGCGGCCAGCGGGCTGTTCTTGATGAAGTCGGGCGGGCCCTGCGGCGGCGTCACGTGGATCATGGTGTAGTCCAGTTCTACTTTCTCGCCATTGGCCAGGTTTTCGAATACGGCCACCTTTTCGTCCGGGCGAAGCTCCACGAGGTTGTGTTGATACATCGTCTTGATGCCGTAGCGCTCGATGACGCGGTTGAGCGACTGGGCGTACTTCTTCACGGAAAAGATACCGCCGGCGGCGCTGGCAAATACGACCTCGACATTGGGCCGGCAGCCGCTGCGCTGGAAGTGGTGGCTGGCCAGGTAGCAGATTTTTTGCGGGGCACCGCCACACTTGATGGGCGTATTGGGCTGCGTGAAAATGGCACGGCCCTTTTTCGTATTGCGGATGTTTTCCCAGGTGGAGCTTACCGTCTCGTAGGAATAGTTGGAGCACACACCCGTGCCGGGCTTGCCTACGCTTTCCTTGAGGCCGGGAATGGCGTCCCAGTTGATCTGGATGCCGGCGGTGACTACGAGGTAGTCGTAGGTTACCGTGTCGCCGTTGCTCAGCGTGACGCTGTTATTGTCCGGATCGAATGACACGACTTTGTCCTTGATCCAGGTGACTCCCGGCGGGATGAATTCGGCTTCATCGCGCTCCGAGACCTCGCGCGGGAAGACGCCGCCGCCCACCAGCGTCCAGATGGGTTGGTAGTAGTGCTTGTCGCTGGGCTCGATGATGGCCACTTCGGGGCAGCTCGCATGATTGCGCAACATGGCAGCGGTGGTAATGCCTGCCGTACCGCCGCCTACAATGAGAACTTCATGATGTGCCATAATTCCTGAATTTTTAGAGTGTTTTCAAAAGGGGGGTTCCATCAAACGCGCTTGCCGAGCTCCTTGAGAAAATTCATCAGGAAGCCAAGCGCCTTCTGTCGATCGGGATCCTTGAGGGCGCCCATGAGGCCGAACAGGCCCACCTTCTTCGGTGGCAGCTCCCGGGCCTTGCTCAGAGCCACCGTGGTCGCTTTGAGCATCTCGCCCACGGCTTGCGGGTCGAGGCCTTCGGCCTGGGCTTTGGCCATGGCCTCATCGGCCACGTCGGCGGTCATGGCAATGATGCCGGGCGCCCGCTCGGCCAGCGTCAGCAGGCTGTCGAGCTGTTCGATGGTCGAATCGGCGGTAAGGCGCTCGAGGGCATGCAGCCCATTGCGCAGGCGGGCATCCATGTCCACGCCATTTTGGGCGGCCTGCCGCACGGCGTCGTCGGCCATGTCGCCAAGCATGGCCATGAGGCCTGGCGCCTGCTTCGACAGCTCGAGCAGGTTTTCCAGTTGCTTTACGGTAGCGTCTTCAGTCAGCTTCTCCAGCAAGTGCAGCACGTTGTGCAGGCGCTCGTCCAGATGGACACCGCGCGCCGCCGCCTGACGCACCGCATCGTCGGCCATGTCGGCCATCATGGCGGTGAGGCCCGGGGCGCGCTGTGCCAGGTCGAGCAGCCCTTCCAGCTGCTTCACCGTCTCGTCGGCAGTGAGTTTTTCCAGCAAGTGCAAGGTGTTCTGCAGGCGATCGTCGAAATAGACGCCTCGCTGCGCCGCCCGGCCGATCTGCTCGTCGGCCATGTCGGCAACCATGGCGACCATGCCCGGCCCCTGCTGCATGGCCACCGACAGACGGTCAATGGCCTGCTCGAGGGCGTCGATGCGGTCGAGCAGGTGCGCCAGCCCATCGCGGATACGCGGATCGGACAAGCGGGCATCGAGCGGATCCCCTCCGCCCTGCTTTCCGTCCCTGGATGTGATTGCTCCCATAGGCTTTTCAATTTTGTGGTGTCAAAAGTGATCAACAGCTTATTTGGAAAAAGTCAAAACAACCGACAAAACAGGCCCAAACCAATCCGCCCGCCATCAGAAATTTTTATCACACAAATGAATGAAAATATCTTCATAGTTAGAAATATTTTGATCTTGTTTTTTTCAAAAAAAATTGCCCGAGCGCCGGGTGCACTCGGGCAATCGAGCAAACCGGAAGCATGGTGCGTCTCAGCTCACCAGGCCGGGTTGCATGATCACATCGAGGTTGACGTGTTTTTTGATCAGCTCGATGGCGCGATAGGCCTTCCAGGGCGTGCGCGTGTTGATCTTCACCTCGATGCGGCTGATCTTGACCACCGAGCCAAAGGTGTCGAGCGAGGTGGACACGGTAGGGATGCGGTGTTTCTTGATGTACTCGTCGCACTCCACGGTGGTGAAGAAGCGGTTGGGATGGCGGCCGTCGCGCGTCAGGATGATGCCGGCCAGCGGGCTTTCCTCGAGCTCGGCATCGGCCGTAAGCTTCTCGATTTTCTCGAGGGCCTCGCACAGGCGATGGTGGCTCACCACCAGCAGGATGTTGCGCTCCTTGGTCAGGTCGTGCATCTCCACCAGCGAGCCCGGCACGATCTCCTCGACGCGGTTGTCGAGCATGTCTTCGTTGTAGAGCACCTGGCCACCCACGGCGTCCTTGATGGTGGCCATGATGGGGTCGGACAGGCTGCGATCATAGGGCAGCGTGCCCAACAGCGGGATGCCGCGCCCCTTCAGCCATTTGCCTACGTAATGACGCACCTTCTCCTCTTTTTCGGGCAGCACCTTGTTGACGATAACGCCGATGACGGGCACTTCCCGCTCGCGGAACAGGGCCGTGCACATGTTGAGCCGGTCAATGGTGCTGCCAATGCCCCCCTCGACGACCATGATCACCGAGGCGCCGAGCATTTTGGCCACATCGGCATTGGACAGGCCTACCACACTGCCCACCCCGGGATGACCGGTGCCTTCGTACACCACGGCTTCGTGGTAGCGGTGCAGCCATTCGGCTGCCTTCTGGATGCGCGCGCGATAGGGGAAGGCCTCGGGATTGTCGAGATAGGCCTGCGTGGCGCCCTTGCCCAGAATAACCGGGCTGTGCACTTCGGAGGCAAGCTGAAAGTCCATGATTTTCGAAAACAACAGGGCGTCCTTGTCCACCATCAGCTCGCCCAGATCGACGAACTTCTGGCCCACGGGCTTGCAGTAGCCCACGTTGACCCCTTTTTGCCGCAAGGCGGCTACCAGGCCCAGCGTTGAGGTGGTCTTGCCCACGTGCTGGCTCGTGGCGGCCACATAGATACTTTTGAGCATAACGCGTGCTTTGATGGTATTTGCCGAAAGGCAAAAAATCTCGGTGTGTGCGGTTTTTCGGGAAAAAAGGAACACTAAATTACGGAAAAGAGAATGATCAGCAGAATGAGCACGGCCGAGAACACCAGCATCAGCCGCACATTGCGGGCCCGATTGCGGTAGGTCTCGAACAACAACTCGACGCAATCGCGCCAGGGAAGCCCCTGCACCAGCGGCTCATAGCCGAAGAACAGCCAGGGGTTGTTGGGGTTGTATCCGTGCTTGCGCAAAATGAAGAAACGATGATCGAGATATTGCAGCTCGTACATGATGCTGCTGCCCCCGAAGTCGATCACGAGCTTGTTGGAGCCGCCGAAGTGACGCCACCTGCCATTGGAAACATGCCCCTCTACGACTTTCACGTAAGTGCCGTCGGCTTCGAAGTAATGGAGCACGGCTTCGGGAATGTGGGCCTTGTCGGTGATTTCGAGCCAGGGCTTCGTACCGCTTTCACTCACGTAAAACTCTTCCTCGCGCAGATCCTCGCTCCACGGCCGGATGTATGGCACAATCTCTTCCAGATACTCCTCAAGGGAGTTGCACCAAGGCAACTCGACGCTCCAAATGCGGCTGACGATATCCGGTAGGCGGTTTTCCACATTACGCTCGTTTATGCGCACATCAACGTGATTCGGGAAATCCGATTGTGAAATCGCTCAAATCGGCACTCCTCTCTCCTCACTCCCCACATCGCGCCGAGGATAAAAGTACGGTTGGCGGTACGAAGCGCCAAAATACGCCATTCCAGTGGCAGATGGCCTTCGGCAAGTCAGCGGCTTTCGCCAAATTGCAGGGCAACGCATCCGCCGTCTCGACGCTCAAGTACTACTCCATGCATCACTTCACTTCGATTCTGCTCTTTCTGGCCACCCTGGTGTGTACGATCGCGCTCCTCGAACTGGGCTATCGGGCCCTCCATGGCTGGCGCGCCGTCTGTCCGCCCTACGATACTGCGCAGCGCGACGCGACACTGGGCTGGGCCATGAAGCCCGGCTATGCCTGGGAAGGCCCGATGTGGGATGCCGACGGCAGCGAGCGCCGCATCCACATTCGATACGACGCGCACGGGTTCAAAATGTTCGGCGACACCACCAGCTCGCGGCCGCGCATCCTCGTCGTGGGCGATTCGTACACGGCCAGCATCGAAGTGTCGAACGAAGACGCCTATTTCCACCTCCTTGCCGACAGCCTCGATGCCGAAGTGTTTGCCCTCGGCCATGCCGGCTACGGCACGCTGCAGGAGTGGCTGCTGCTCCAGCGATGGATCCCGCGCATCCGTCCCCGGCTCATCATCTGGCAGGTGTGCTCCAACGACTTCATCGACAACTACGCGCCGCTCGAACGCCTCGCCGCCTACAAGGTCAGCCAGCCCCGCCCCTATTTCCAGGCCGACGGCACCATCGAGTGGGAAGACCCACGCACTTTTTCCGAAAGGGTCAAGGAATGGCTGCACCTCTGGAAATGGGCTGCTCCCCGGTGCCAACAGCTGTTCTGTCGCCTGCGCGAGCAGGCTTGTCGCACGGCCGAATGGCACATCGCGCACGAAGGCATGGATTGGCCGCCCTTTGCCGAAGCGGTAGCACGCACCCAAGCCATCCTCGACATGGCCGCCCAGGCTACCCCCGACACCATCGAGGTAGTCGTCTTTTCCGCCGACCGCTACCAGCCCCAACTCGACACCTGGCGCCGGCTCGCCACCCGGGCCGGCTTTTTGTTTGCCGACGAGCCTGCCATTGCAGTAGAAAAAGCGCAAAAGGCCGGATGCGTCGTGCATGCCATTGACCACTACCACTGGAATGTGGAGGGGCATCGCTTGATCGCCAACGAGCTGCTGAGGTTTGTCAGCGAAAACAACTTGATGAAACACTAATTTTGCTGACGACAAACGCCAACTTCAATCCGAATGACCAACCTTCCCACCCGCCACCCCCCGGCACTGCTGTGGCAGACGCTCTGTGCCGTAAGCCCTCTGTCGGAAATGGAGATCGAAGCCGCGCGGCCGCTGTTCAAATACCGGTTTTTGCCGCGAGGGAGTTATTTCTTGCAACGGGGCGAGGTGTGCACGGAAATCGCCTTTATCGAAGACGGGCTGCTGCGCGCCTGGTACCTCGTGGGCAACAGGGAAATCACGCGCACGGTGGACCACGAGGGCGAGTTCTGCACGGCCATCGCCAGTTTCATCCGCCAGGAGCCTTCAGAACAGACCATCCAAGCCTTGGTGGATACCAGAGTGTGGTGCATCAGCCATGCCGACCTGGAAAGCCTGTACCAGCGCTTTTCCGGCTGGCAAAAACTCGGAAGGAAGTTTTTCGAGCAGCTCTACATCAATCTCGAGAAAAGGGTGATCACCCTGCTCTCCACCAACGCTCGCGAGCGCTACCTGCAGTTGTTGCAGGAAGAGCCCGAGATCGTACAGCAGGTGCCGCTCAAGTACCTGGCCAGTATCCTCGGCGTCAAGCCCGAGACGCTCAGCCGCATCCGCAAGCAGTTCGGCCGGAGCAACGAAACGCGCCGATAGATTTCTTGACTTTTGTCAATTTGTCTCCCCTTTCTTCCGTCCTACCTTTGCTCGTGCAGGTGTGCAGCGGATGTCTTCGCTCTCTCTGTCTATCCTGACCTGTCACCTGCGTAGAGGCTCCCTGTACCCCTTGAAAAAAACCGAACCCTTCTTTTTTGCCTTCAGGCAGCCCCGGTAAAAGGCCTGCCTGAAGTTGTTTTTTCGGCCGGATACCTTTCTGTCACTTTCCCCTGCACGGTCATTGAAGCAGCACCAACGTACGCAAGGCCTGTTTGCCGTCGGTCGCTTCCAGCACGTAGTAACCCGCACCCGGTGAGCTTGCATCGAGTGAAAGGAATAGCGGCGCTTGTCCCTCTGCTGCCCCTTCATGCACTACCCTGCCCAAGGGGTCCAGCACCCGAAGATGCCACCGGCCCGAGCCAGGGCACCTGACCCAGAACCCTTTCGTGGCCGGATTGGGCCACACTTTCAGGCCAACATTACCTGACACCTGTGCCACAGAGGTAGTCAGCCGGCCCGACCACACCTGCAGCCGGCGCCAGTATCCCTTGAATGCCCTTGCCACGCCATAGTGGGTGTTGCTGATGCGGTAGTCGCCGTCCACCGTCGAGTGCACCAGCGAATCAGCCGTAGCAGTAGCAACCTCCGCACCATCGAGGAACAGCCTGGCAGTTCCCGCATCCCATCGCACAGCCACCCGATGCCAGACTCCCGGCTCCACGGTAGCGGCAGAGGCAATGGCGGCATCATTGACCACCAGCTCGAGCTGGCCGTCCGCAATCTGTACGCCCAGCCATCGGTACAGGTCGCCGCAAACGAAGATCGGCCGGGTGCCGGTCGAATCCACTGCCTTGAATTCGAGCGCGACGGCCAGATGGTCGAAATCCCAGTCTATCGGCGGGGTGGCGGCCAGACTCGAATCCGGATCGCCGTAGATGTAATTGCCATTGAGAAAAATCCCGTCCGGCCCTGGGCCCTGGACGTTGACCAACTCAAGATCAGGGTAGGCGCCGAGGGAATCCGAAGCATCGGCCGTCAACGACCAGTATGCATCGAGCTCCAAATCGGAAAACGACTGTCCCTGACTCATGCCCGTACCCAGAAAGAGCCACAGACCAATACATGCTGTCCATTTGTACATCGCGCGATTGTTTGAGTGAAAAATGAAGTACCCCCAGAACCGCTTCAAGCGGCGGCATTGACAGGCGTACAAATCGATCATCGCCCCTTTCAGGGAATTCCCGATTTGCGTTGCGCAATGGCCAACAAGCAACGCCTTGCAAAGAGCGGACAAATTCTTTCACCCGCGTTGCTCTATTCCGTCATTTTTGTGCCGAAAACAGTCGAAAAAGAAATAATCTCTTTCTTCCTTCCGAACTTCACGTAAGTCCTTTGAATGAGAGTTCAGCCACCTCCAAAACCCTTCACCATGTCCTCCTTGCACGACTCGTCTCGCTCCATGCCGCGATTGCTTCCAATGATCTGTCGTTTCGCCGTCGGCGGGCTGGCCGGTCTCTGGCTGACGGATGCCGGGCGGCTTGCCGTACATCTTGCAGCAGATAGCGGATGGTGGATGGCCCTGCTTGCCGCGGCGATTCTGGTACCTGTGTGCTATTCGGGAGTTTCCCATTTCCTTGGCAAGTTGAAGACGGGCCTCTTCCTCATTGCGGCTGCGCTGGTGACCGGGCTTGCCAGTATTCAAGCCGTCCATGCCCACACGTGGATCTCTGGTGCCCTCTCGATATTGAGCGCCGTGCTGATCGGCCTCCTGCTGGTGCAAACCATTAGCCTGTCGGTGGCCAGTACGGAGGATCGGTTCGTGGTGTCGAAGGTCGTACAGGACTTTCTGCTCTTGTACCTCGGGGGCTTCCTTCAGCTTGCCCTGCTTTTGACTGCATCCGAAACAGGCAGCTTGTCAACGGGCCGCATGGCCATGCCTTTATTGGCACTCCTGTGCGGTGTCGCGTGGTTCACGTCGGGGAATGTAGCGGTCCGGAACCCGGACTTGCTCGCGCCGGCCAAACGGAAGCACCTGTGGCGCAACAATGTATGGCGCAACAGCCTGGTCGCCGCCCTGTTCCTGGGCATTGGTCTGGGCGTCCTCTGGGAAGCAGCACCGATGTTGGTGCTCCACTACAAGTCTATCGGGGCTGTGATGGCCGAGAGGATGGAAACACTTGCCAGCCCGGCCCCTTCGCGTGCCGTATCCGAACGTGTGGATGTAGCGATGGTCGGTGCGACACTCGCAGTGGCCATTCTCATTGCCGGCAGTGCGGTGTGGTGGGTCATTCGGCAATGGCGCAGCCGCCCCGTTTTCAATGTCCTTACGGCGATTTCCCTTGCTGCGCTCATGGGCGCTGCATTCAGCGGGGGCCTGACCGGCTTTGCAGGCTTCATTACAGGATGCACCCTGTTTGCCCTGATCGTTCCGTTTGCCGTGGCCTATTCGTTCCGCTATCTCTCAGCCAATGTGCCTCTCGCTGCAAGCATCTGGCTCGCCATTGCCATCATTGGTTACACCCTGGGCACGGCCACGAGCGCTCAGGTCTTGTCCCTGGGCGATCCCGGGCTGACACTCCTGCTGCCCGCACTGTGCATCACCGTGCTGATGTGGTTTTCTGCCGATGGCAGCAGATTCAGACCGCCCATCTGAATGGAAACGGCTACCTCTGAAAATACGCACATCAAAGATCAAAGGGGTATGGGAAATATGGTTTTGAAGATCAGGTGATTTTGATGGTGCAACCGGGGTAATCGGTGCGACTCATGTGCACTTTTTCACTCGCTCACTCCTTCACTCAGTCACTCCGGCTTGCCCCTGCCAGAAAAAATTCTGCGCCCAGGCCGCGCTTTGAGCGGCTTCTGCGTTGGAGAAGTGGCTTTTCGGATGTGTATGAAACTCCGTCACGGCAGTGCCATTATGGTGCTGCCGCGTTTGCTTTCCCCCACTCCCTTTTTGCGGAAATTCCTGCCCGTGCGAGCCGCATCAAGTTTTTTCTCAGTGCGTGACGCAACGCCTCTGCCAGACATTTTACTGCATGACAAACACATACAAATGCATTAAACACCTATAAGAATTGCAACATGATTCATTTTCCCAATATGAAAGCGCGGTAAGGCACATTCGGCATTGCTTTTGGTGCATGAGAGGTGCAGCCTGACCTGCCGCTTCTGCGGCCGGCAATATCACAAAAGAGCGATTTTTTACAAATTGCCATACTTCCCCCCCGATAAACACACAAAAGGCTGCTTTTACGCCCCCTTTGTATCACCACCAAACCACACACAAAGGGCCCCATGAAAAGAAAGCACGCCGTACACCACTTTACGCACAGCCTTGCCACACCCGTTTCCCGATACGTACTCTGGAAAGGAGGAGATGCTGTAGCGCCTCATTGCTGGCTCGAGCCTGGCAACTGGCAGGGCGGCATGGTTCCGGGTGAGGGCGACATTGTCGTCATTCCCGACTGTGGCAACGCCGAAATCCTGCCACCCGTCATCGATTGCCGCGTGCCCGACATTGGCCAGTTGCGCATCGAGAAAGGAGGTCATCTGGCCATTCTGCCGACAGGGAAGTTATGCGTAGATGGATTGAATCGCGATTACGGGGGCGTAGTCAACCACGGCACATTGGTGCTGGGCGGCGAGCTGCACATCCTGCATCCCTGGGATGCCGCCCTCCTCAACTCGGGTATCTTTATCAACAAGGGTACGCTGGTGCTCGACCGCTGGGCCTGGGATGCAGTGCACCACATCGGATTGGGCCGATACATCGAACGCGGGCAGGTAGAAGAGCTGGTATTTTGATCCACATTATAATCCTCAACGCAATTCGGTTTGAGAATTTTTGACGATAGTCAATAGACGCTGGACGATGGATATTTTTGATTGAGGAACCGAGGAACCGAGAAACAAGCTCGCTGAAAAAGTCGAAAATCATTTCAGTTACACAGAGAGCCACTGAGCACGCACTGATTTTCACAGAGTTAGAGTCCCCTGAAAAAACCCATAGTCTCTCGCAACAGCTTGTCCCGACGCCAGTCGGGGACGCAAAAGCCTGTCCCGAGCATCGGGAACGCAACGATTCGCAATGTGTTTTTTGTTTTAATTCAGCTTGTTATTTATGGTGTTACGCGTCATCCCGACAAGTCGGGATTGTCACTGCTTGCTCCCGGC